>JAQXEV010000034.1 GCA_029250665.1 Candidatus Thalassarchaeaceae archaeon
GGCGATGAGGAATTCACTGTCACTGTCACCGTTACCGACAAGAATAACGGCAGTTACCAACCGATTGCGGTTAAGGTGAAGACCTCGCTACCGGTTCTTGAAATCCAAGAGGTATTCTCCTCGTCTGACCCGGTCTCCGACACGATACACACATTCACAGTTGTAGTTGAGAATACAGGATTAGTCGATGCTCAGCAGGTCACTTTGAATGCAACTATACGCGGAACAGATATTCATTCTAACGCCACAAATGATGTACCTGCGGGAGATGAAGTAACCTACATCATCGATGTAGATCTGAGAGGATTAGCACCGAGTCAGCAATGGTTCGACTTCGTGATTTCTCCAGAAGGCCAAGAGTTCATTGAACAGCCTGAAGAGATGAACAAGCGATACACTCTGAAGACACCTCCAGTCGAGGACACTACTCCAACTACAGTCCTCGGTTTGATTCTCATCGTGTTGCTGGCTCTGGTTCTCTGGTACTTCACTAGATCTGGTTCGCGCCGACCCGGAGCTCCATTCTGATACATGTCTTTGAATCGGTTTTGCCACGAGTCCACGCAGGGCTCATAGGCAAAACGATTCGAGGGGACCTTGGTGGATTACTATGGCTCTTGAAAACCTAGAGTTGATGCCCGAGCCGGAGGACTCACGAATACTCACGGCAGTTGACTCGGCAGCACCAGGTTATCTTGGGTCCGAGTACGGCTTGACCGATCAAGAGGCTAGGGAATTACGTTGGCCACTCGAACCTATGAAGAAATTTCTCTGGCCTTGGGGTGCAGTGAGTTTCGCTATTGGCACGGTTCTGTTGTTGATTAGTTGGCCTTTCATCCAAGCTTACCTCTTGCCCTTCCTACCCGATTCTGAATGGGCCTATGAGAGCACGGGAATTCGTGAACTCCAGGATGAAGGTTACTTCGGTTCTGGGGTACATGTCTGTATTGTCGATACCGGCATCGATGACGAGCATCCTGATTTCGATCACCTGAACCTCGTTGGTTTCCGTGATTTCATCGACGGTGACCATGAGAACATCCGAGATGTCGGTGAGGATTACCACGGGACACTCATGGCCGGCCTCTTAGTTGCCAATGGCACCTATACTGGTGCGGCACCCGAAGTAGATCTCTCAGTGGCTCTTGCCCTCGGCCCCGAAGGCAAATCCGGACAGGCCGACCGTGTTGCGCTAGCCATTCGATGGTGCCGAATCACTCAGGATGCAGACATAATCAGTTTGAGTTTAGGAGGTGACCCTGGAAGTGGAATGAGCAACCTTCAATCCGAAACCGTCGCGGCAGTCAATGAGGCGCTCGATGCAGGAATATTTGTCGTCGCGGCTGCAGGAAACAATGGAATGAAGGCTAACGTCAATGATGTATCAATCCCAGCAAACATCCCTGGAGTAATCGCTGTCGGAGCATCGACAAGTAACGGTGGCGTCTGGTTGAATAGTTCCGTAGGATCCTCAATCGACCCGTATTCAGGCGAAGAGCGGTCCTTCCCGAATCAGAAGCCGGAGGTTCGAGCTCCGGGCGTGAAAATGTTCTCGACCGCGTCAACCGATATCCAACCACCTTACGCCTATTCGACGGGCACCTCTGATTCGACAGTAATCGTAGTCGGTGCCCTCTCGATAATCCTCGAAATTCACGGGGAAGAAATGAGGGGGGAGGATGGAGTTTTCGATGCAGGAGAAATGGATCAGGTCAAGCGCGCTCTGGCAACATCTTCTTTGGTTTCACAGGAAGAAGTGGCATCTCACCACAATAAGAGAGGGTATGGTGTTCTAGATGCTGTTGAATGGCTGAAACAGGTTGAATTTGAATTCAATATCACCTGAATTCGGTATGATGATGTATCATGATTCCCTAATCCGTATCAACCGAGCCTACGGCTCGTTACTACCCTATGATTAAATCAGTTTGATGAACCCCACGATACATGATGAGCGAGCGAGCAAGAAGTCACTTCCTGGTGATGTTGATGCTGATGAGCACCACCGTGGCTCTGATTGGACCAGCTACAGTGGTCTCAGCGACCAATGAGACAACCAGTGGGATAATCACAGGAACTGAGACTTGGAGCGGTTCTCACCAACTTACTGACGATGTCTCCGTGGCTGCTGGTGCTAAGCTAATTATCGAACCCGGAACTACAATCACTTTCCCAAATGGGACTATGCTAGATGTTCGCGGAAATCTTTGTGCAGGTGCCTCCGCTTGTGGGGCTAGCGGCAACGCAGGCGCGAATAACCCAATCACTCTGACATGGACTGAACCTGCGGTTTCTAACGCAACAGGTGAATGCTACGGACTTGGGTCTGGCAACTCGAAGATTTGGATTCGCGATTCCTCTTGTGGAGAAGGAGTGATCCTGAGAGATTCGATGGATCTTTCACAATCAGGAATGAGAAATATGCACTTCAACGGTGCTTGGGGTATCCCATTCTACGTCCAACTTGAGTCCGAATATCGCTATGGGGCGTTGATTATAGACGGCGCTAGCCCAACTCTCCGTGGAATGAAATTCAATGATATCAACACGACGAGCGTCCTCGCCACCAACCTTGCTCAGCCCACTTTCATCGGTGGTGAGTATGTCGCTGGCAACGATGGGCGGAGTGGAGTCACAGGCCAAGCGGTCCAAGTTTACGGTGGCGGAACTCCGATTTCTCCGATGATTTTCGAAGGTGCATCATTCCAATCAACCGACAAGGGTTGTGGAAATCGAGACGGTGGTCGTTCGGCAATCTGGGCTTCGCAGACTTTCATTCGCATTGACGACTCAGAAGTGACCAGTGGTGATTTTGGATTCAGTATCCGAAACTCTGCTGGAAAGATTACTAATTCCTCCCTCACGGTGGCTTGCAATGGAATTGATGTCAACAGCCTCAAGGCGGTTGGAGATACTGAATACAATGTCGAAATTGCCTACAACACCATATCAACTACTGAAAAGACTCCAATCACAGCTTATGCTGGAGCGAATGTCGATATTCACGACAATGTTCTGGAAGGAGCTGGTGACGGCTCGGGAATCGCAGTCTATTCTGCAAAGGCAGCGATTCACAATAATGACATTGGCCCCATCGGCGGTTGGAACGGTCTCTGGCTTCTAGGATCCTACGATGTGATTGCGGAGAACAATACCATCTTCGACACAGCGAGGGAACCTGTGCTGGCTGGGGAGTACGGATCTCAAGCTCCTAATCCTACCCCAGCACGCCTCTACCTCGCGAACAATTCGATTTCTACCTCAGGGGCTGGAGCATGCTCTTCCAACACTTGGTGGGATGGCCCATTCACTTGTCCAGCTATTATGGCTCACAGGGCTGGAGTCACAATCGTCGACAATGTCATCGACGCCGGAGGGAATGCCGACGGCATTCGATCAACAGGAAGTCTCCTCGATGTCCGTCGAAATACCTTCAATGTGCAAGGAACTGGTGCGATTATCCAACATTATGAACAAGGAGACACTTCACAACAATATGGAAGCCTCGCTTTCTTCAGTAACAATATCTGGAACGGAGTCGAAGTCACATACAATGTCTCAAAGTCCTCAGTTACAGTTCAATCAGAGTACATCCCGAGCCCCCCTCCTGGCCAATTCCCCGTGATTCTCAGTTGGGATGATCAGGAGGCATGGCATCAGAATCAGTGGCAGAATGGAGTCATTGCTCACGAAGTCAGGGCCTGTGCTTCCTGTGATGACTACACTCCTCACAACTTCCCTCTAGCATTGAATATGGACAATAATTCAACCGTATTCACATTCTCTAACTTGTCGAACCTTGATCTCTCAAAGGTGAAGATTAACACACAACCTACTCATTATGCAGTTCAGGTTCAGCGTGCTGAGTTGGTGCGCTTCCAGACTCTCGTCAATGGACAGCGGGTGGAAAATGCAAATGTCTTGATTGAAGATTCGCACGGTAATGATTTGTACAGTCTTGAGACTGATGCTGATGGTTACACCCCGTGGTTCTCTTTGGCATCGAATTCTCATCTAGATTTCAGAGGCTTAGAGGGTGGAGATAATCCCGACGGCTTTGCCGACGATGAATACGAAGATTCGTGTTCTGACGGAGAGGATAACGATGGAGACCTCCTTCTCGATACTGACGACCCAGATTGCGATTTATCCTCCGGAACTCGTGAACTTTCCCTCTATCGATATACGGCTTATCGCTTCGGATTCGGTCTTGACACCGGAGAATTTACTCTGACCGACACGACTTACCAAGACACACTTTTCCTCGAAAACGCGGCTCCTTCCATTGCCGTTATCCAAGAGGATGGGCACTCTTTCAGACGTGTGTTAAACATCACTGGTTCAGCCTTCGATGGAACTTGGGCTGGAATTTATGCGAATGATGAATTGGCTCAATGGGACCAGAGAGGCTACGTTCACGCTGTCGAGATTAAGGATCCATTCACCAGCGATTGGAGTGGAGCCGGCCACGCGACAGATGCAAGTGGAGCCGAACCAGAATATGTCTCTCGCAATAATCATCCATTCAGCAATTGGTACTACAATTTCGACATGTCCGGCCGCCAAGAGGGCGACTACACATTCGAGTTCCGTTCCTTCGACGGCCTTGAGTATTCACCAATTATCACTCGTACAATCAAGGTCAACACCGAGGCTCCTTCTCTGAGTGTGAGCTCGCCGAGCTCATATTCGACCCATTCTGATGGGACGGTGACTTTCGAAGGAAGTGCTCACGATCCGTATGGCTGCCCCTTCGATTGTGGTTCTGACATTGATCGGATATACATCCAGATCGATGGGCCAAATTACCACGTTGTGACTTCTACCGAAGGCGCTAATGAGTGGTCATGGACGTGGGATTTCAGTGGTCTACCACGCGAACTCGCGACTTACACATTCACAATCTGGGCCTCAGACTCTGACTTCTGCAATGGTGAATTAGATGAGTGCCTGCCGGCAGTTCTCGACCTTGAGATAGATAACCAGAATGCTAGACCATTCGTCAGTCTCACTACACCTCAAAGTGGACAAATCTACGAGGTGAGTGAGGAGTCCATCATCAGCGGAGTCGCCCGAGATAATGATGGAGCAATTACGCGTGTCGATGTCGAGGTTCTCGACGTCGCTAATGGTTACATCAACATCTTCACAGGAACGGTCACTGAGATTGCTCAGAATGGCTATTGGGAATTGGAGTGGAATTCCAATGTCATGATGCACAATATGCAGTATCTCATCAAGGCCCGCTCCTATGACGGAATCGAGTTCAGCGACTGGTTGGAGGTCCAAGTCGTCGCTGACAACCCACCGAATGCAGATAACCATCGTCCAACATTCGACGGCAGCTCTTGGGCGTCCGAAGTAAATCTCTATTGTGAGGTCGACACCACCTCTCAAAATCCATGCACAAAGGCCGAGATTTCATTATTGGATTACTTCGATGATGTGGATGGTGTGAATAACCTCATTCTCTCTGTCTATGATGACACCGCTCGCTCATCCGACGACGAATTCGGTTTAGTAATCAACATCGGAGTCGATGGTGTAGCAATCTACGACCCGAAGTCGATGGGATTCTACAATGAAGATATGGAAACATGGTCGCTGAGTAATGTCATCTTCGTCGCAACAGATCCTCATGGGTCGAAGGAAATATCGACTCCGGTCTCATTCAATGTCATTCCAATCGAGTTCTATGTTGGAGAACCAGACCAGACGACTGCAGGAAAAGGAGAGGTGATTACGTTCACTGGAATTGGTTTGCCTGGTAAGACGGTCCGTGTGACATTGGGCGGAACTCAGATTAATTCAACCGTGGTGTTAGAGGATTCGACTTGGGAACTCGGTATACCAGGGTCGATGATAACCCGAACAATCAATCCAGAATTCACAATCAGTGGTTCAGATCCAATTGAAGGAATTGCAATCTCACCTCCCGCCGAAGATGGAGGGATGGGTGCAATGACTATGATTCTCATCATCGTTGTACTCCTCGCAGGTATCGGTGCAGCGCTTTTCTTCAGCGGAGTAGTATCCTTCGAAGAAGATGAGGAAATCAGCGATGGCGAAGATTCTGACGAAAATGCTAGTGCTCCATCTGGAGAATTGGTGCGCAGCGACGAACATCCAGGATGGCTCTGGGATCCACAGAAGGAAGAATGGGTACCCGATCCAGACCACATCGCTTGATGACTCAAGTCGGTCCGCTCCGCGGATACTTTCTTGAGTGGTACGAATCGCTCATCGGTTAATGGCAACCATGGCTGTTCCCCGCCCGGGGGTTCAGGAGCGTATCCTACTTCATCTGAGGGATTACGTCGATTATGCGGACAAGGTCGAGGTTCCATTCGCAATATCTCAGATGGGAATAGCCAATGCAGTTGCAATCGCAAGGTCAAATGTCCCGCGAGCAATCGCTGGTATGAAAGAATCAGGCCACCTCATCGAGAGGCAAGCCCACGTCTCTGGAGTGTCTCGAAAGCGCAAGGCCTACTTTCTCACATCGGATGGTGTCAATCTTGCCGACGACATTTGGGTGAAGGTCAGCGAACAACCAGTCCGACTTATCCACGTGGATGGCCGAGCAGAGAACCTTGACTTACGTACCGCATTGGAAAGTACAGAATTACCCCTGAGGCACGTCGATATTCTCCGTTACCTCGACCATAGCGGCACGGTGGACCTATCTACACTATCACCTGACCTCATTGAGCGAGATCTCTCGAAGCATATCGAGAAACAATTGGTCAATTCTCTCAATGATTTACCACGGATGCGCCGATTCTTTGGTCGTGACCACGAAATTAGCAAAATGGCTGACATCCTCGAAGCCGAATCGACTACACTCCTCGTGCCCGGAATCGCTGGAATCGGTAAGACCGCTCTCGCCGCCAAGTTGCTTGAGCGATTTACTCACCGCAGGAATATGTTGTATCACAGGTGTCAAGATTGGGAGGGGTCGAGAGCCTTCCTCGAAGCCTGTGCTGAATGGCTCTCGATGATTGGGAATAATGATCTTAGTGATTACGTTTCTTCAACACCAGTTCCTCAAGTAAACATGGCCGTGAATCTCATTGTTGAGGGTCTGGAGAATTCCCCCGCACTCATTGTTATCGATGACTTGCACAAGGTTGCTGACGAGAATTTCGTTGCAATTCTTCGAGGACTCACACTGCGAGTACCCGAATCGAACGAATTGGGTCTCGTCATGTTCTCCCGCTCGTTCAGAATGGTTGTGCCTGAGGCTGATTCAAGTGGAACAACGGTCACTCACTTCATCCCGCTTGAAGGACTTGATCAGGATTCAAGTCGACAAATTCTGACTGCAATGCCCGACATAGATCTACAGCAATTCTTGCACATCTACACATTGTCTCGAGGCCATCCTTTGGTTTTGGAACTCATCAACAGAGGGAGTGTTGGTGAAACCTTCCACGCAACCCTTGAAGCATTCGTCGAGAAGGAGATTTTCAGCAAGTTATCTGGCCCTCAAAAGCGCTTACTTGGTGCAATCGCAGTATTCAGGGAGCCGATGCCTCTAGAGTCTCTTCTTGGTCTCAACGCTGACATAGATTTGCTCGATGATTTGGTCGAGAAGGGATTGGCGCGGCGAGTCGATACGGATTTCTACGATGTCCACGATTTGGTCAGAGAGTTCCTTGTTCGCTCGATGGATGAATCTCTCAAAGCGGAACTTCACACGAATGCGGTCGAGTGGTATCGAACAAGAACCGAGACCGCTGCCGAAAAAATCGAATTCATTTATCACCTCAATGCATCGGGAGATTTGGAAACCCTTGCTGAAGTTCTTCAGAAAAGTGGCCGAGGATTGGTTAAATCGGGTCATATCGAACTGCTGGGAATACTCAGAGGCCTCGAATCAGATGGATTCAATGCAGTGCATTGGGGTCTTATTCGTGAATTGCGAGGTGACATCCTATCTCTCCAAGGGCGCTGGGATGAGGCCGAAGAGGAATATGCAGCTGCAATTCCAGTAGCCAGAAAGCACAAGCGAGCTACGAGTCTTGCTCGACTGATGACTGCTCGCGCCGATATCGCAGTCAAGCGTGGTGCAATGGATGATGCACTCGAACTTCACCGCCAAGCTTTGGAAATACAGATTGCTGCGAGAGACGCTGTTGGCGCTGCACGGTCTTACATCAACATGGGCTACATTTTCCGTCGGCGCCGAGATACACGACACGCCCTGGAAGTCTACGGCAATGTCGAGGAATTACTTGATGCCGAAGATGATCCAGAATTGATGGATGCTAGAGTCCGCCTTGCAGCAGCATTCCTCGAGATGGGGGAACTAGACCGCGCGCGTGATCACGCCCTTGCCGCTCACGACGGCACTATGGACAAGGGTATGGACACACTACACGCTCGCAGCAGGGCGGTTTTGGGTCGTTATTATGCAAATATCAAAGATAATGATCTTGCCCTATTACACTATTCTGCAGCACTTGAGATCCTCTCTGAAGCGACTGACCCACACAGCGCGGTTGAGGTCGAAATTCTCCTTGGCCAAGTTCTCAGTGATGCTGGACGAAAGTCCGAGGCAGCAGAGCACTATCTAGACGGGCTCGCCGTCGCTGAATCCAACGATTTCCGTCTCTTGCAAGGAGAACTCCTTTCTCGTCTTGGTGAGGTCGAAACCGACCGTTCCGCGAGAATGAACTATCTCCAACGTTCGCTAACTGTATTCCGTGAGCTCGGCGCAGTTGACCGTATGCGCGATGTTCAGACTGCGGTTCACCGAGCGATCATGGGTCATTGAGTAGCAAAGGCAGAAACGTCGTTATTCAAGTTGCGTTACTAATTACGCTCAGGCTCGGCCTGTCCGAGCCAATTGGAGAATTCGGGCCCATCTTGTCCACAAATTGAGAGCACACCATTGAAACGCTCACCAATTTGGTGCAACACTTCCGACTCAGCCAAATGAGGGGCATTGTTTTTCTCGGACAAATGGCACAGAACAACACTTTGCAATCTAGGGTGCAAAACTTCGGTCAATATGTCCGCAGTCTGCTCATTTGAAAGGTGACCCCCCCTGCCTGTAATACGCCGTTTCAACGAAGGAGGATAGGGCCCAGAGATCAACCTCTCCAAGTCGTAATTTGCCTCGATTGAAATGTGCTCACAACCCGAAAGATGCTTCATCAACTCAAGCGTGGGCTCACCTAAATCTGTTACAATTGCAGCCCTACGGCCATCACCATTACTAGCGATAATTCCAACATTTTCAGCATCATCATGAGGTACTGGCACTGGCAATAAACTCAGGTCATCAGCGATGTGTAATCTCTCCAATCCTTCAAAAGTCCGAACCTCTGAAATAGGTTCCAATCCCAATCTCATAGTAGTCTCGAGATTAGCATACAAACGCGCCCCCCATTTCTTTGAAGCACGCGCAGCAGATTTCGAGTGATCGGAGTGATGATGACTCACAATTATGGCATCTATCGAACTACCTTCGACTCCTGCCCTTGCCAACCTCGCTTCCATCTGCCGTAGAGAGAATCCACAGTCGATGACAACGCGAGTCTCGCCGGTAGAAAGCAGTGTGGCATTGCCTCGACTGCCACTTCCCAGATGCGTTATCTCTAGACCCATCGAACCATTCCAAGCGGCGGCGCAGTCGGGTCTTCAATACAACCCCGACAAGCCCTTCATACACCCCGAACACTCACCCCCTCTCACGCACGCGACGGCGTAGCCGTCGGTCGCGGACCATCCTTAGATGTCCGAACGACGCTCCATCATCGTCATAAGTCAAGCAAGAGCGCTCGCGAATGTCCAGACGAGGTCATATCATGCGACGCAAGCAGACCGCTTTCTTCGTGACCCTACTCATACTGAGTAGTCTAGTCTTCGTATCCCAGACTCGGCCCCAGGCTCCAGTCTCCTCGGTAGACCCTCCTGACCAGCCAGGTTCTGGACCGATGGCGGTGGACCAAGATGAGGATCTCATCCCAGATATCCATGAGGTGATATTTGGAGAGGCACGTCATATTGACACTCCATTTGGAATCATAGTCATCGATGGTCTTGATCCGATGAATGGCTCTGACAATATAACCGACTTCGACCGAGATGGGGCGAGCGCCCTGATGGAATATTGCTGGCCTTGGACGCTCGACACATGTTTCACCGAACGTCTCTCCTTGACAGGTAAATCCCCTGATGAAACGGAATCAGGTTTCCGGGAGTACCTCGACCCTCGTGAATCAGATAGCGATGGGGACGGAATACCCGACGGTTTTGAGATATACATGTGCACCGAGGGCGGTACTGGGTACCAAAACCAAGCGACCAGCGAATGGGTCTGCCTCTACTTTGATCCTCTCGATAGTTCAGATCTGGTAGAAGATGCAGATCTGTGCATTGAACAAGCGAGCCAGTGGGGTTGCGGCGATGGATTCGACATAAACCGTGACGGCGAGATAGATATCGGTGAGAGATACACAAATTCCGAGGAATATTGGTTCGGCGCACCTGATGGTTGGCTGACCGAGAGAGATGGCTTGTGGTGCGCTGGTAAAATGCCAAATTTGCATGCGGACGCTTGTCAGACCGATATCGAGCGTCCGACTGGAGATGATGGTTGGTTAGGTACCGATCCGCGACGAATCGATTCGGACCATTACACTTGGAGCGAGTTGGTTCCAACCAGCCTCGCTGTACCAGGTGATGGAATCCCAGATGGATGGGAAGCCTATCACGGACTCGACCCTCGAAATGCCAGCGATGCGGTCCTCGATAGCGATTCGGATGGTTGGGATATCGATCGAGATGGCTTCATCATTCCAGATACATCAATTGCCACCGCTCAATGGGGCGAGGCATTCAGTAATTTTGAGGAGTACATGCTCCACCTCGATAGTGGCAATTGGGTTCGCCCGGGATTGAGAGCTTCGATGCTTACGGGCGCTTCTGAAGAGTCAATGTTCTTCGATCAGAGTACTGACCCCATGCTCGTCGATGGTCGAGTTCACACAGTGATTTCCGACCAAGGAAGAGACCGTTTGATTGTTGGCTCAGCCTATGGAATCACCACCATCGACCCATTCCAAGGCACCTCCTCAACGGCCGAGCTTCCTCAAGGGATGGAGATGTTCACAATGATGAGGTGGAGTCCAGCATCAGAGGATTACCTCATCATCGGCACCAATCAAGGCCTTCACGCCTTGATTCTTGAAAACGGTCTACCACAGATGGATACGATGACCGAATCTGATATCGGGGCCGTTCGGGTCATAGAGAGACTTCAGACCGGCAGTGGTGATCTCGACCTCTTCATTCTTGGCCAAGGCACAAATGTCTGGACGATGACCCTTTCCGAGCCTGCCTCGGGTCGAGGCACTCCTGATTTCACCTCTCCAATCTTCATTCAACCCCTCTCCGATCTCGTCGCAGATGCAGGTGCCTCTCTGACGGAAGTCATTCACGTGCCGATGGCCGGGCGAGGTCCAATGCTCATCGTCGGAACTGACAGTGGAATGATCCGCTGGGACACGACCGATGGAACACCATCCATCGGCAACCCATTCTGGATTTATGATACTGACACGGCGGAGGATTACGTGCAATTTGCCGACCTTCTAAATTCCTCTAAATCTGCTGTTGTGAATGTGATGGAGCTCGCTGGCCCAGTCGCCGCCGATGGCTCGCTCGAAGAGGTCACAGGAATCTGGCTGGGTACTCCTGGCGGCTTGCACCTAATCGATCTCGACCTCTTCGTCGGTCTACCAGAGCAGGCCTTCAACACCGATCGAATGTTCAACATTGAGCGATGGGAGGAAGGCGCTAACGACATTCACTCGATTCTCGCCATTGAAAAATGTGTCATCCTCGGTTCAAGAGATGGAACTTGGGCTCTCGAAGGTGGCTCTCACGGCATCCTTGGATATTTTGGTAATCAGACGAGACTCCCTGGTTTAGTCACATCACTCTCGACTTTCATCAATGATGGCAATGAGTATATCTTCGCTGGAGTATCACCTGGTAAATACATGAACATCATGCCGATCGACCCGCAGTCCTCTGATTCCGACCTCGACGGCATGCCTGATGGTTGGGAATTTGTCTACGGCCTCGACCCTACTGACCCTTACGACCGTGAGCGCGATGCTGACGCTGATGGAGTTCACTTCGATGTTGCCGGAGTCGAATTCAGCCGCGATTGGAGTAATCTCGACGAATATCGCTTCGTCAATACTAGCGAGGGTGGTTTCAACGGCACCGATCCTCGCAATATCGATACTGATGGCGACGGCTTGACCGACGGTCAGGAGTATTGGGGATGGTTCGCAGACTCGACGGAATTCTCTTGCCATTACCTGAATGAGGAATACATCTGTGACGATGATGACGGCGAAGATGCCCTCGACGTTCACCTCTCTGGTTGGCTTAACTCTGGAGCTGGTGGAGGAACTGATGGCCCAACCGATCCGACGAGCGCTGACAGTGACGGTGACGGAATGCCCGACGGCTGGGAGATTGAGCACCGTCGCTGGATTGGCGATGTTTACACCGGAGGCAACCTCTGGACCCTTGACCCGCGTGACCCGAGCGATGCGACCATGGATGCTGATGGAGATGGCCTCGATAACCTCTGTGAATACATGTGGGGCAACTTGCTGGAGACGGTCCTTATCGAAGGCCTACCTACTCACCGAGAGAACGCCAGCGCTGCTCAGAGTTGGACCAAGACCGACCCCAATAACCCCGATTCCGATGGCGATTCTCTACCTGACGGCTGGGAGGCCCGTTACCAGTGCACTTGGGGCCGCAATAATCAAGGAATCAACCCGCTGAATGGCTCGGACGCCCTCAACAACCCGGATGGAGATGGATTCGATGTCAATCATGACGGTGTCCTCGACTTGAATGAGAGCTTGGTCAATTGGCTGGAATACCATCTCAAGGATCAGATTATCCACACCGATACGACCGATACAGGCCTCACATTTCCAGATAATTTCACCACACTGCTCGCCCACGAGTCATGGATTGGCTTCGCTGGAGCCTCTTTCGGCCTCCACACTAGCAATTCCTATCGTAGTCTGATTAACGGCACCACTAGCGACGATGTCGGTGCCTCTAACCCTCTGGAATCCGACTCCGACCACGATGGCATCCCTGACGGTTGGGAATTCTACCACGCGCGGTGGAGTCTGTATGACGAGGGTTGGACTCTCAATCCTGTCGATGAAGGCGATCAGATTGGCGATCCCGACGGTGATGGGATGAACAATTGGGAGGAGTACAATGTCATCGACGGAAACATGAGTGAGATCGATGATCTCACGACCGTACCGCAATTCTACCTCCTCCACGTCGGTGGTGAATTACTCGCAACACCTTGGCTCTCCGCTGAATCCACACTCTCATTCGGAACATTCCTAAGCGAGGAGCAAATTTCTCTCACCGGCTACACCGCTGATCCCAACGACCCAGATACCGATGGCGACGGCCTTCTCGATGGGATCGAATTGATGTTCACTCGCTGGAATGCCAGCGATGAGGTCTGGACCCTCAATCCATTGGTAGCCGGCGATGGAAATTACGACTCGGATCGCGACGGCATCACAGACCTTGTTGAACTCAATCTCACAAATAAGAATCCCCAAAATGGCGGACTATCGCCACCCGACGCTCCCCGACTTTGGGAAGAAGCCGAATCTCTCGACCCGGACGAGTCGGTCAACAGAGTATATCGTATCCTCTTCAACAAGGAAGGTCGGGCCGAAATCGCCCTTGAGCAATTCGATGCATGGCAGCTCGGTGAGCCGGCCAAGCCGCTGCTACAAGCCTTGTTGGGCATCACCGACCCAAATGCCGAGGACACTGACCGGGATGGCATGAGTGATGGCTACGAGTACTGGTTCACCGAATGGGACCTAGAAGCCAATATTTGGACGATGAACGCACTTACAGATGCCGATGTCCATGTAGATAGTGATGAGGATTCATTCGATTGCAATGGAGACGGATACATATCGGACTCGGAATCATTCGACAACCTTGCTGAATACGATGCCCGCGTCTATGGGAAGCGTTCGGCAATCGACACAATACCTAATGGAACAGGCTTAGTGTCCTACGGTCTCGACACGATTACCGCCTTCATGCAGGAGCAAAGCATGTCTGAGCAAGCCGCTGCCGACCAACTTTGGGTGATGTTTTCGACCAAGGACATCGTCTCAAGTGATCG
Organism: Candidatus Thalassarchaeaceae archaeon; assembly: GCA_029250665.1. Classification (GTDB taxonomy): domain Archaea; phylum Thermoplasmatota; class Poseidoniia; order Poseidoniales; family Thalassarchaeaceae; genus MGIIb-O1. The sequence continues at coordinate 14,219 of JAQXEV010000034.1, forward strand.
GGCAGGTCTAATCAACTCCATTGACCCCGACAATTTCAATTTCAGTCTTGCAGGGGTCTCTGATCCAACACATGCAGACTCCGACAGCGATGGCCTGCCCGATGGCTGGGAATTCTGTTACTCGATTTACGGCCAATGGCTACCCGTCAACGAGTACCGCTGGTCTCTCAATCCACTGAACCCTCTCGACATCGAGTATGATCCTGATGCTGACGGCTGGTACGACCGAACAATATTCGACACTCCTGCCACACAAGGAGAGTGGGAGAACCGTGAATTCACACCAGGACCAGCCGGCGACCAAATCATCCCATCTTACGCTGAACTCTACTTCACTAATCTGATGGAATACAATAACGGAACTCATCCGCTTGACATCGATAGCGACGATGACTCTCAGATTATGGAGGTCACTCGAAGCGGCGGAAACGTCGTCAGCTATGAACAGAACATGAATCTTTCAGATGGCCGTGAGGTGTTCAAGTATGGAACAAACGCGCTTGACAACGACACGGACGGCGACATGATGCCCGACTTCTACGAGTATTATAGAGGTTGGAACGAGACCAATGACAATTGGTCTTCGCACCTACAGATTTCAGTCGTCTGGTATCAGGTAACGCCGAGCGTCCTCAAGCCCGTCACCGTCAATGGTGGCACAATCGGACGTCCATTACTCGATTGGACATGGTTCACACACGACGCGACCGACGCCAGCGATGCGGGCCAAGATGCGGACAATGACGGAGGCTGGGATTGTACTGGGGGCAATTGTGTTTACATTCCATACAACAATTTCCAAGAATACTACGGCGTTGTCAATGCGACTCTTTCCTCACCAACACTTGTTCGACAGGCGAACCTCTTCGATTGCTCAGGAGGCACTGTTGAGGAATGGTGGCAACTGCGCGAGGCTCTGCTAGGGACATGTGGCGGGGCTGCTGCGCTTGAGACCAATTACTTCCGAATGTACAAAATTAACAACGACGATACCCTCTATGCTTACATCGTCGATGACAATGATGTCGATTACCAATTGCTAGATGAATCCGATGACGAAATACTCGTCAACGGAGCTTGGGCAGACATATACGATCGATTTGCTGGTGATCGATATCACTTCCCTAACACTGGTTTGGGAGAATATGTCTGGGGCTGGTGGATGATTGATATTGATGGCGATCAAATCGCTGACGGTACAAATCCAGCGCACTGGGATACCGATGGTGATTGGCTAAACGATTACTTTGAGATCGAGGACGATATGTTGGACGGTGTACGGGGTAACTCGGGTTCGCCGATTCGTTATGATGACCGAACGACCGAGTGATCTTGATAACGAACTGACCGAGGTACGTTTCTACTGAGCGACTTCGGTTGATTCTTGAGTGAGGAACGCGAGGGTTGCCCGTGGACGAGGATGCGAAGATTCCCGGGCCGGAACAACCGGTCGAGGAGCGCCTACTGTTTCTACAGGAGAATCTCGTCAACTTCGTCAAGCAGTACAGCCTCCCGGTAATCGAGGTAGCGCTTGTAGTCTCGAAGTACATCCGCATGCTTCTGACCTCATTGGAACAAGCTGCGGCTGAAAGCGGGGAAAAAATCCCTGCGAATATCGCCGAGCCTTGGGAGGTCGAGTTCGATGGAGTTGTGCCAAGTATCGAATCATTCCCACTGGACAAGTTGCTCGGAACTCTAGATGAGGATAGAATGGACATTCTCGACACTATGATGCGGGTGATTATCAACGGGGCCGAGATTCCTTTCTCATCCACTCTCACCTTACTGCGTGACTGGGAGATGCGGCTGCGAGCACAGATGGCCGAGGCGACCAGCCCCGGCCACTTGTTTAGCCCCATGGATCTTCCAGATGGATTCTGATTTTCATCACAGAAGCCCTTACTCAGAGAGATTAACAGGTTTCATGATTCTATGCAGTATGGGCAGGATTTGGCGATTACGTACTGTTCGCTCTCCATTTCTTCCTCAGTCAAAGGCTCTCGACAAGCCCAGCATACCTGCGTAGTCGTCTCCTCAAGGGCGGGGTCGAGAGCGACACGACGGTCGAAAACAAAACAATCACCATTCCAATGTTCGCCGCCGACTTCCTCGAAGTATCCTAGAATTCCACCCTTGAGTTGACGAACGTCGGAATAGCCTTGATTCATCATCACCGCGCTAGCCTTCTCACAGCGAATACCGCCGGTGCAGAACATCACAATTGTCTGATCCTTATCGATTCCAGATGTACTCACCGCTTCTGGGAAGCCACGGAACGAGGATAAATTGAGGTCGATTGCTCCATCAAAAGTTCCTAATTTGACTTCGTAATCATTGCGTGTATCGAGGACGGCAATTTCACGCCCCTCGTCCATCCACTGCTTGAATTCAGCCGGTGAGATATTTTCGCCAGTATGCTCGGCTGGGCGAATTTCGTCAAGGCCAAGTGAAATGATTTCTTTCTTCAATCGAACATTCATTCTCCTGAACGACATCCTTTCGCTGTAAGAAAACTTCAATTTGATGCCGACAAATCTCTCATCCTTCTGAAGAAATTCAAGAAATTCTTCGATGCCGGACTGGTTGCCAGAAAGAAAGAAGTTGATTCCTTCGTGACTGAGTAAAATTGTCCCGAGAAGTCCGGCTTCGTCGCACGCAGACTTGAACGGAGCGCGCAAAGCGTCGCGATCGGGCAAATCGACGAAGCGATATCCTGCGATATTGACGATTTGACCTTCCACTCAGCCCACCCTATCCGGATTGAGCGCGCGCGACTATCCCGCTTGAAACCCACCATGCATCACCGATGGACCAGATGTAGAGTATAGGCCAAAGGACGATGGTCAGAATCAGCGGGAATTGCACGGCAAACCAGCCCGCAGCCTTGCGATGTTGCCGGTTGAAGTGCTGACCGATATAGAGGAACGGAACTAGGGCTAAAGCAATGGCAATAAGAGGTCTAAGAGCCCCCCATGGACCTATCCCTCCACTAATCTCGTACCAGATGACTCGGACGACTCCCAAGGGACCTGCGCCCCCCTCATCCTCTTCGACCACCTGCACGACGTACTCGTCGCTCATCGATACACCCTCACGCCGCTGGTGAATGAATCTGACGACGCGGCGGGCCGCGTAAAGCACAACTATCGATGGCCTATGAGCGGGCCGTGACCCTACGAGTCTTGCTCACGGGATTCCCTCCTTTTGGTGGCCATAATGAGAATGTTTCAGACAAGGTTCGCTGTAAGATTGAGTCGGTTGGAATTGTCGATATTGAATTGCAGACTTTACTGTTGACTTGTGACGAAGCGGGCTCGGAGCATGTTGCTTCTTTGATTCGTGATGGAGGCCGCTTCGATGCAATTATTCATCTCGGATTGGCTGAATCCCGCTCGGCAATTTCGCTTGAGCGCTGTGGGCAGAATGAGTCGAGGTTTCGCATGGCTGACAATTCTGGACGAGTGGCGCAAGGGATGGTCATCGAGGGAGGTCCTGCAAGGTTGGCTACGACCGCTTCTGTGCATGTGTTGGATGAGGAATTTGAACACGAGTCAGATATTGCTTGGAGCGATTCAGCCGGAGCGTTTGTCTGTAATGAGACGATTTATCGTACTCTAGAAGCGATCGACTCTGTCTCTGCGAAGACTTCGGATGGTCGAGCGCTTCCAGCCATTTTCATTCACCTTCCGCCTGAATCTGAGGTTTCTCTGGAACGGCAGGTCGATGTTGTGCGGCGAGTTGTGTTGGCGCTGGCTAGTAAGCCACGGCTCGAAGTCGTCGGCGCACTAATCTTCGATGCCGAGGGGCGTATTCTCGCCTGTCGTCGACCTCCTGAGGATGTTTGGGGTGGATGGTGGGAATTCCCTGGAGGCAAAGTCGATGCTGGTGAGAGACCACGGGAAGCCTTAGTTCGTGAGATTGCTGAGGAATTACAACTCGATGTGGTACCTGAACGCATCGTCGCATCGCTGAACCATGAGTATGATGATCGCCACGTTTCTCTCGATATCTGGAATTGTGGTGTTATCGACCCGAAGTTGGTTAATCCTATCGAACACGACGAGGTGCGCTGGCTCGACAGAGGCTCTCTCGATTCAGTGAAGTGGCTTCCAGCTGATGAACCACTTATCCGAGAATGGGTTGAATCCGGACTGCCTCAGTCCTGATCTTCGTTCATCGTTCGCCGACCTCGATTATCGAACCATTCTGTAGGCATTCCATCGTCATGCATCGCGAGGTCATCACCAGCAGTTCTTGGAATTGAATGACGTCCTTCGTGCCAAGTCTGCTGTTCCAACCAAAGGCCCAACTCCTCGCCTGATAGGCTCACATCCATGATGCCTCCAAACGGTCGTTCATCGGTGACGAAGGCTACCTTACCGACGAAAGCGGCCTGCCTTGACAAAGAGAAAGTGGTGGTGTCGTCTTCGAGGTCCTGAGTCATCGCATCGAAGGCGGTGTCGAGGATTCGATTCTTCTCCGCTTGATTCAAAACGTGGTTAAGCGAGGCTGCTCGTCCAGTCAATCTGTAAGGCGCATCCTCGATTGGAAACTCTCTTTCTTGCTTCTCAAAATCACATTCCCACTGAGGGAAGACGCCGCGTACAGCTTCTATCACCCGCGCGGCGTCTTCGTGTGGCAGCACCGTGGTCGAGACGGTGATATCCGGCTCCATGGCATCTCCACCCGGCTAAGGGTCATGATTCCTGTGGGTAACTACGCTCCCAACACCACGAATGATTCAAACGAGGGATTCAGGAGCCCCTAGCATGACAGAGCGCTCTCCGCTGATCGGTATTGCTCTTCTTTTCGCGCCGACCCTCTGCGTCGGCGCCCTCAGATTTGGTCTTCCAAATATCGAGACTCTGCTTAAGGAGGACCTAATTGCCCAAGCAATAATTCACGGCTTAGCCATCTTACTAGGTATTGTCATGTTTCTTCGCTACCGCGTGGTCGAGGATCACGAGTACCATCGCTCGAGCGCCATCAAGAATCTCTCAAGCATGTATCGTCTTGAGGACAAAGGCTTGTGGAATCGAGGAGATGATGCCATCGATCGCCTCGAGGCCCAGGCCCACAATCAACCAAAGGGCCGCGCGGGCTTACGCTTCCAACAAAGGATGACTGGCAAGGTTTCAGATTTGAATAAGGAACAATCCGAACTATATCTCGAACGCGATGACTCACGTATGGAGATCGATGTTCAGGTGGAGGGTATGGCTACCATCGTCGACTCGGAAGTAGCCGATGAAGCCAATCCTGGAAAACTCACAGGTACGCTGGGGGCTAGCGCAGAAGCCTCAGCTCAACGTCGGCTCAACAAGGAAATCGCTCGTCGCGAGAAAGACTCAATCCGCAGCGAGAGACAGTCGGCCAAACTCGCTGCCAAGGAAGCCAAGGCCGCTGCCAAGGCAGAGAAAGCGGCTGCGAAGGCAGCAGCCAAGGCAGAGAAAGCAGCTGCGAAGGCGGCAAAGAAATCAGGTGGGCGAGAAGCAACTCAGGCGATGTGGGATGCTCCACCTGACAATCAATGGGAGACCCCATTACCATCTTCATTAGCAGAATCAGTCATATCATGCCAAGAATGTGGTGCGGTCAATAGTAGCGGCACGGCCTACTGCAGCAGTTGCGGCACTTTCCTCTGAGCACTCCGTTGGGTTGAAAACAGGCGTGTGGGAGCCGTTGAGCGTGGTGGTCCAGTGAGTCAGAAGCGGGATTACTACGAGGTTCTCGGTGTAAGCCGAAAAGCCTCGGATGCTGAATTGAAAAAGGCATTCCGTTCGATGGCTCGTAAGTTCCATCCTGACAAGAATCCTGACGATGCTGAGGCAGAGTCTAGTTTCAAGGAAGTACAGGAAGCATATGCGATTCTTTCGAACGCTGAAGAACGGCGAAAGTACGACATGTTCGGACATGAGAGGCCAGGAGGTTCGCCTTGGGGTTCTGGCGGCTTCCAAGGTGTCAACATCAGTTTCGACGATATTTTCGGAGGGGGTTTTGACTCAATCTTTTCCTCTCTATTCGGCGGTGGCTCACGCCAACGCTCGAGCCGTGGTGCCGACCTTCTCGTACGGCATCTGGTGAGTTTTGAGGATGCCTTCAACGGAGTCGACGAAGAGCTTGAAATTGATGTGCTGAACCGCTGTTCTGGTTGTGAAGGGAGCGGTTCGGAGACCGCAGATGGGATTCGAGTATGTCCGACGTGTGACGGTCGCGGTCGACTCACAAGGATCGAGCGTATTGGGCCATTCCATCAACAGGTCACTCAGGATTGCCGAGCTTGTGGCGGTGATGGCCGAATCATTCAGAATCCGTGTAAAGTTTGTTCGGGTGAAGGTAGGGCTGAACAATCGAAGAAGGTTCGATTTTCGGTACCCGCTGGCATCGATAGTGGTACGAGGCTGAGGCTTAGTGGGCATGGGGAGTCTTCGCGCTCGGAGAATGGTAGGTCTGGAAATCTCTACATCGAAATCGAAGTGCAGGAGCATGAATGGTTCGAGCGCGATGGACCCGATTTATTGATGGCTTTACCAGTCAGTTATGTCGATCTTGTTCTTGGCAATACGGTCGAGATTCCACATATCGATGGTTCTCCGTTGAAGGTGCGAATCAAGGCTGGTTCGAAGCCTGGAGAGACGATTACCATCCTCGACCGTGGTCTGCCAATGGCGCGCGCCAGTCGCGGTCGTGGCGCTGTTATGGTTCTGCTCAAATTGGCCATCCCTGGAAAAATATCGCGGGCTACGAAGAAGCAATTGGAGCAGATGCGCGAGGAATTGGGTAGTGGGCATTCTGAGATCATCGATGACGTACTAGATGAGGCACGCAATCGGCGGCGCTCGTGAATCAATTCGAGTAATTCGCTACTCTCAATCCCATTCAAGAGCTCGATTTGGTACTGCAGCGAGAGGTTCACCATCAACTAGTCCTGAGAGGTGGAAGCCGATGTTAGATGGTTCACCTTCGAGGGTTAGACGTAGGAAGGTACGGCTGCCCGATTGAAGAGTGTCAAGGAAGATTTCGTCGCCTTGGAATAGGTGTTGGGGCGATACAGCGCCGATACTGACGGTAGCTCCTTCCGGCGCGTGGACGCGCATTGCAGCGAGTTCCCATGGTGAGTTGGCGATGCGGATTCCAAGTAGCATTGTCGCATCGCCCTCGCTTATCCTCCAAGCACAGATTTCGACTTGTTCGGTATTGTGGCGCAGTAACGGCTCTCCCCAATCGGCGACGACCGCTTGCCAGGGGCTGTCGCCGAGTTGATGCAGGGCAGAATCGATGACTTGCTCGTCAATTTCTTCCGCGGCCAACAGGCTGGTTAGGCGCTCGCGTAGGCGGCGCAGACGACGGCGTTCATGGTTTTCGATCTCGATATCACTGACTCCAGAACTCCAGCGCTTACGATTCCAGAAGATTACCAAAAACGCTGGTGCGATGAGGAAGGCGCCAGCGAAGACGTAGTAATTGGTGAAAAGTCCAGATTGATCGACGAAATCAGCTAATTCAGGCTCGGTGATTTCACCTGCGTTGACGAGTGTGAAATCATAGTAAGTCAGGCTGGCTTCACCGAGTTTCTCGACGCGGATTGCGTGAGTTCCGGGTGGGGCATCAATTAACCCCCCCGTCGAGCTGTTGAGAATCGTCCAGGTTGTTTGGTCGAGCACGAGGATTTGGTAGCGAACAGGTTGTGATGTGTCGGCGTCCACGTGTAATCTGGAGCCGTTTGCTTCTGTCACCTCGAAAGCGAAGACATCGACGTATTCGTCATCCGACATCCTCGCTTCGATGTTTTCGTCAAATCCGAGCGATGGCCAGAGAGATAAGTCATCGGAATCGGTCCAGAGTCTATCTGGTGCGTCTCCCATCTGGCCCGCGTCTCCAGCTGGATATTCATTCATTCGAACGTTCCATGAGGAGAGTTCATCCGAGGTCATTCGAAACTCTAGGGCTGAAGTTCCAGCCGGAGTTTCAAAGTGGTCGGGGCAATTATCGGCTTCATTCTCTAGAGGTGTAGCCAATCCCTCTGAATCGATACTGAGGACTTCGAAAGTGACCGAATCATCATCACTCCAGCAATTGAGGAAGACGCTCATGCGACCAACCACTTCGACTCTGACAGCATCTCCTTCATCGTCTGAGGAGGAAATCCAGCCATCGAAACCGTCGGCGTTTCCATCAGGGAATGGTAGTGCGTTCTGTTCTCCCCAAGGGTTAGACAATTCTCCCCAAGATGCTTCGAGGGTGACCGCTCTTCGCATCACATACAATTCGTAGGCTGCGAAGCCTGCATCTGAGTCTTGCTTGATTCGCAACCATAGGGCCCCATCCTCTGGATATTCGAAGTGGAACCAGCCCTCGTCATCTGCTTCATAGGGATCGAGCAAGGTCTTCGTCGAGTCATTTCGAAGCCAGAATTCTAGTTCGGCGGACTCAGGCATTAACGGCCAAGGTATGATGATGTAATCGCCGGCTTGGCCGAGAATCTCAATCGAATCCTTGTCTGAGCCATCTTCTAGAGATCCGACAATCCATTGGCTTCCAGAGAGTGGTTCTGAATGGCAGTCATCGATTGGGCAATTCCAAGTGGAGTCGATAATTTCCTGTTCGACAGAAATTCCCGGGCTCGGTACATTGTCCAGCCAATCTGTGTCTTCTTTCATCAGAGCGTTGTTGATATCGGGAGTACTCATCTCAAACCAGAGGTCGGATTGTTCGGTGCCTTGATCCGCAGTGAGTTGAAAACTGACGTTTCCAGAGGCATGGAAAGATAGTTCGACACGTATCGAATCTTCGACAGAGTAATTCCCCTGAGGTGTGCTAACGTTGAGATGAAGACCAGGGCACGAGTCTTTCATGCACAAAATTCGGATGAAAACTGGATGCGGCTCACTGAAATGCACGGTTGAATCAATCAGAGTGACTGACTCGTCGTCTCCTCCGCTTTGTGCGGAGGCGTTCGCTGCAGTTCCAACTAGGAGTATGAGCAGCACGAGGAGGGTGGTAGCGGTGCGACTCACGGCCCTTCGGGCCGGCTTCTCCCTTAGAATCCTTCAAGCGAACCGCATCGCTGGCGCGCTCGATGAGCGACGATGCTGGTGAGCGGCCGCTGGCGCGCGGTGTTGCCGCGCGGCAGCGTTTTGCGCGTATTTTTGCGCTTGGAGACCGTAGGTCTCCTTCTTCATGGACCCCTGGACTTGTCTTGGGCCCGACTGATCCCGAACTTCCCCTCTCGATGGCTGCATTCAGAGTCAATAGGGATGCGAGTACCATTCCAGCGACGATGTCGATGGATGTGCTCGATGATTTGTGCCTGCCATTCGGTGGTTTGGAAACCTGGCAGGCAGAAGAGGGATTGATTTTGCCTTCTAGCCTAGTCGATTCAGACAGTGGCTCGAAGTCGGCAGGAGTTCAGCTGCTACCCGTCTCATGGCAATCTCTCCACCACGATGTTGACCTCCTCGAAGAGGGGCTCGAACCATCGGTAATCGCCCTCATCGACGCCCCTCAATTAGCCGAGCGCCCAGGCAAATTAATCCAAGCTATCGACGCGATTCGTCGCCGATTCACCACCTCGTTGATCTACACTCCCGGAATCGGCGGACCGGACAATTGCGCCCTCCTTACTTGGATGGGTGTCGACCTTTTCGACCTCTCTCGCTCGCACGAAGCCGCCTCTAGAGGTGTGTTGCTCACCGAAGACGGTCCTAGAGAGGTCGAATCAACAATGGGCGAATCAACAGGCATTGAAACTCAGATTGAGGCCTGGCAGAGATCGCTTGCATCAACTCGTTCAGCCATCCGCGACGGAACCATTCGCCAACTCACGGAAAGGCAAGCGCTCTCCAGTCCGCGCTCAGTAGAGCGCTTACGCCGTCACGATTTGATGATGAGCGAGAAGGCGATCGATGATTCGGGCCAAGCAGCCCTCGCAAGCGCGGTCAAACGGGGTATCCGCTTGCGTTGCCATTCCTACGCCAGCCGCGACGATCCAATCATCAGTGAATGGCGACGAAGAGTAGCCGAAGATCATACTCCACCAACTCACCAATCGAAGGCAATAGTCCTCCTCCCATGTTCAGCTAAGAAGCCCTACCGACTTTCCCAATCCCATCGAAGATTCCAACGTGCTGTCACCACCAGAGGCATCCACGAGGTAATGGTCACCGCACCGCTCGGGCTCGTCCCTCGTGAACTCGAAGATATCTGGCCAGCGGCCCATTACGACATCCCAGTCACAGGGGATTGGGATGTCGATGAGCTAAGGGTCATCAGAAGCATGGTGGAAGAATATACCACTCGCAACGGATATCAGCGAATCATCAATCATTCAGGTATTGATCTCAAAGCAGGAAACATCGAGGTTATCGATACACGCCAAGGCGAGTCCGCAGGTTCTCAAAACTCGATTGATAGACTTGGACAAGCCATCAGCCAAGCTGCCCAAGATCTCAAACTTCCAAATCCTAAAGAGAGCCTTCACCGGCTTGGCAAGCTCAAGGCATTTTCAAGATTCCAACATGGGACCGACGCATGGCTTGAGGGAGCAAGGGTCAGCGGCAGACCGCCGATATTCAGGATCGACCGTGAAGGCACACAGATAGCATTGTGGAATCCACATAGCGGTCGCTTCTCATTCTCCAAAGCGGCACTCCCCTCGCTAGCCGAACACAAGACTCTACCATGCGTCGAACTAACCGCAGAAGCCGACTGGCGCGGGGACCTATTTTCCACCAATATCATCCACTCTGACCCCGCAATCCGCGTTGGCGATGAATTGCTTGTCTACCAGAACGGCGAACTCGTCGGAAGTGCACGAGCCGAGGCTGCGGGGTGGGAATGGCCCAATGGACCGGGAAGGTTGGCGAAAGCACAACACCGTCTGTGACTCAACACCCTACGGGTGATATGCGTAGCGATTAAAGAGGGGCAGCAGGTCGGCGAGCCGCTTGAGGTGACCTGAATGGCTCGAATGCACAGTAAGGGAAAGGGAAAGAGTGGCTCTGACAAGCCCAATTCGAACGCCGCTCCCGAGTGGTCAGAGTCTGACAAGGAAACCGTTGAGGCTCTTATTCTCAAGTTGTCAGGTGAAGGCCACTCGACAGCTATGATTGGCACAATCCTGCGTGACCAGCATGCAGTTCCTGATGTCCGCCTCGTCACCGGCGAGCGCATTGCCCAGACTCTTGCTCGCAACAATATTGGCGGCAAGTACCCTGAGGACATGATGAATCTCATGCGCCAAGCACTGAGAATGATTGACCACCTCAACTCCAACCGAAAGGACCTGCACAACCGCAGGCAACTCGAACTCACTGAGTCGCGCATCCGCCGACTCGCTCGCTACTACCAAGACTCTGGCCGACTTGAGTCGGAATGGGCCTACAAGCGAGACCAACTCCGCCTGATGGTCGAGTGAGCTGCTCTTACGCAGTCCTCGCAGGGACGGATTCACAGCGATGGGGATTTGAACCAGCGCTGTCAAGCGTGGTTGATGCGTCAGTTGGTTGAGGCCGAGCAGTTCGCTTCTGTGGCCTCGACTCTTGTGGATGCCGCAGCGGGTATCCGTGCTCATGGTGGCACAGTGATGCTATTGGCGGCACCTTCGCTCATGGGAGCGCTGAGCTTGGCCCCGTTGGAGGCGGCGATGCTAGACCTTGGTCTGCCCTATCGCCGCCGATTCAGATTACAGGCCTCGGGAGAAGGGGCTTTGATTCACGTGATGGGTCCGGGACAGGATTCGGGGCCAGATTACGCCGGCGAACCACCTCGTTTGATTCTCGCCGGACAAGTTGTTGAGGGATTGCAGGGTTCTTCTGGCGATCCGAGGCGTGGGCCACTGACTACCGTTGCTCAGGCCCATGCGCTTGCACAAGCGCTTGCACCTGGAGGTATGCGCGTGCGTAGAATGCGTCCATGGCTACTCTCTGGAAATTGGCTACATTCAGCCCTGGATACGACTTACGATCCGGTATTCACTGCCCTACGAGACCTGCTCGTTGAGGAGGGTTCAGCCCGAGTCGTAGCAATGCCGGAGGTAACTACCGTAGAACTCTCGAATACTCCTTGGGTCGAGGAATTAGCTCTCGACGCAATCTCAGGCAAGTGGTCTGAACTCGATATGGAGGGTCGGGCTCGAGCCCTCTCACACCTGATGCGACCAGCCCTCGTCCGCTCAACTCCATCCACCGCGCGCATGGAAGAACTTGGCTGGCACCGCGTCGTCGGGCTTGATTGGGATAGTGACCTCGCATCCGAGATTGTGCGCGCTGCGTCGCTGTGGAAGGATAATCCAGCAGCAACAGCCGCTCACACTTTCGTCGATTCGCTGCTCACTACTGGTAGAGCGCCTGTGCGTGAGTGAGACTCACTCTAGCCGCAGCGTCGCTTCGCAGCCTTCACAATCTAGCCGCAGCGGTCGCACATCGGATTCAACAGGATTCGAAACACCACACTTCGGACATTCGACGTGCGCATTTGCGCTTCGCTTCTTCCCTCTGCTTTCGAGAATCTCAGAGCGCGGAGATACCAAAGCCACAGGGAAGACCAGCAACATACTCGATGCGACCACACCCAGAACGAATGGCATGTCTAGTCCAAGAACGTAGAGCGCCAAAGCGAGTCCACCAAGAACTACGACTGTCAGCATCGAAGGAACCTTTGCGCGCTTGCGCGTCATCAGTAGCCCCAAGCCAAGAGCAAGCACTAGCATGAAGACTGAGACCATCGCCGACACAAGCGGCGAGTACAACGCTCCACCGCTCGGAACAAACTCGACTCGGAAGGATTTCTCTGGATCTAATTCAACCTCGTCGATGATGATTATTTCGAGGAGAATCCAGCGGCGGTGCTTGGCATCGATATCCTCAGCCGCCACGCCACCTAATCCTTGCAAGGCAGTCGAGCGTATCTCGACATAAAGCTCGACATCATCGTAGAGGTCATCATCACTCGGTCTGATGAAATTCTCAATCAATTGTTGTCGCTCACCCGCTTCGACTTGATGCGACGTATCTATGGTGATAGTCACACTTTCTGAACTGAAAGAGCGGGTGTGACCCAGATCTATCGTGATGTCAGTGGGTCCAAGATTCACTGGATTTACGCCAAGAATAGACTCTGCGTCGAGGTAAAGTCCGTTGGCGAGGAAGGATTTCATGTCGGTTGCTGAGCCAATCAGGTGGCTTTGTAGGGCGGCTAATTCAGAATCATCAACCTGGCCGTTGTGGAAGTCAGAACTAGGAATTGAATCTGAATAGGTTCGCAAGTTCCTCCACCAGCTATTGGAAGAGAGACTATTGTTACCGATATTGTCGAGTCCCCATCGAACCCATTGTGACATGGCTCCGTCGAATTCGATAGTCACCACTCGGTCTACACTATCTCCATCAAAGTGGGCGTCTACATCCAAGGACAGACTCGTGCCACCGGTTCGCAGTGGTTCTGCTCCTGGATACCATCCACCTGAGCCCGAACCGCCCGAACCGGCTGTGATGTCATAGGTGCGGTTCGCCTCTATTCTGAGAGCTGTTTGTGGAATAAGATGGAATTCTATGCGATATGTCCCGGAGTCGACACTCTCAGGAATTTGCCAGGCAAATGTCACCTCGACTCCGTTATTTGTTGGAGTTGCAATCGGGCTATCTGTAATTGCTGCACTAGCCACACTCATACCACCAGAGGAGGCTGACCACATACGGTCGCCGAAGCCAGACTTGAGTAGGACTGGGAAGTAAACGAGACGATCGTTGACGCTCGGCTCCTTCATGTCGATGCTGACGATAGGGAATTTCATCGACATGCGACCGGCGTATTCGTCAGTTCCCCAGACGAAGCGGATACCTGCATCGTCACCGGGGCTGGAGAATGAGAGGCTGCGGACTGAGAAGGTGACCTTCACTTCGTCACCCTCGCGGACTTCACCGGCTTCGACGTTAATCGGAATGACAACTTCTCCACTATTGGTCAAGAAGAGGCCAGCGCCGGCATCGCCTTCGAAGTAGGTGCTGCCGATGTTGACGCCGACGGTTGCGTTGATCTGGATGCCGGCGGCGGATTCAACCTCGTATGGAATTCGGAATTCCCAGGTTGCGTCTGGATAGTCCCCTTGCAGGCCCCAAGTGACGTCCCATGAGCCGATTTCGACGAGACCTTGGATAGATGGTGTAACGAATTGTTCGAATTCTTCGTCAAGGTCCGAGTCGAAGGGAGAGAGGGAACCATCGTCGGCGCTGCCAATCAGATAGACGTCGACTTCCTGCGAGGCGCAGCAAGAACCGTCTGCGTCTGCAGCAGCCGGAGAATAGGGCAGGCTGACGAGTAGCAGCATCGCTGTTAGAAGGACGATTCGGGACCGCTCAGTGCTGCTCATCGTGCCCACTGGTTGGCTTTCTGACCTTCAATGCGACCCTTGAGGGCTCCCTAGAGGGCACATTCTTGCTATCGGCGCCGAAGGCGCCGCACGCGTAGGCGAGGCCAGAAGTGATTCTCAGCCGTGTAGGAAGAGCATCTCGACTGGGCCATCTTCTGGAACGGCTTCGATACGGGCGAAGCCGATACGCTCGAGTTGTACAATTGCTTTCTCTTTGAGGTCGATATTCTCGAGCATGCCATCGCTGACTTGTAGCTCGTCACCAATCGGGGTTGAAAGACGAGCAGGGCGAGCCATCTGACTTGGTATCCAGTGGACTATGGCTCGCTTGTCGCTGCGGTCGATTGACTGGATAATGCCTGCATTGTCTGTGACAGTGATGTCGGCGAAATCCTTCAGACGAATTTCACCCGAGGCGTCAGTCGCATCGACCAAAATATCACCATTCATCTTCCATTCGCGCGTGCCAGCCACAGCACCGTTAGGATGGCGTGCGATGGCGAGCGTCTCAGGAATCTCATGTTCATTAGCGACCAGCGACAGTGAAACAGGATCTCGAACGAATGCTCGTCGCTCGCACCTTGAATCAATAATTGAGGAATTGAATGATTCAATAGTCTGCATCGATATCGAGATATCCTTCTGAGTCAACCCCAAATCGATCCAAAAATCGCGCAGCGCTTGCGAATCAAAACCACGCCGCCGTAGCGCTGCGAGCGTCGGCAGGCGCGCATCATCCCATCCAGAATATTCACCCTCGCCTATCGCAGCGCGCATGCTGGATGTAGAAAATCCGCCGAATTCATGCACCTTCACGCGGCCCCAGTAGAGGGGTTCGGGATAGGTCCAACCGAAGTGCTCGTAGAGTAGTGTTTGCTTTCGTGTTGAGTCCATCAAATCCTTTCCGCGGACGATGTGAGTGACTCCCTGAAGGTGGTCCTCAATTGCGCTCTGGAAGTCGAGTAGGGGCCAGACTTTGTAGGCGTCATCGACCATTGGATGAGGCGTGTGTTGGATTCGTAGAGCAGGCCAATCGCGTAGAGCAGGGTTGGGAAGGTCCAAGTCAGTCTTGACTCGCACTACTGCTTCGCCTTCTGCAAGGTTTCCATCATTCATTGCTGACCAGTCGGAGAGGTTTGTTTCGACGCTTCGTGTGCGGCAAGGGCAGGCTTGGGAAGCGTCGCGCAGGGCTTTGAAATCGGCGGCTGAGCAGCGGCATACGTAGCCAAAGCCGCCTTCAAGCATTTTCGTAGCGTGGTCGAGGTAGATGGGCATTCTTTCGCTTGCTCGGATGATGATGTCGGCAGGGCGACCAGCGAGCCATTCGTACTCTGCTTCGATCCATCCGTATGCTTCAGGCATCGGTGGTTTGACTCGGGTGTCGGTATCATCGAAGCGCAGGACGACCTTTCCTTCGTACATTCGGGCGTATTCTGAGTTGGTTGCAACGCCGCGGGCGTGGCCGATTGTTAGTGGCCCGTTGGGGTTTGGTGCGAAGCGCAGGATGACTTCCCCTTGGGTGGCATTTGGAAGTGGCTTGAGTCCTGTGCGCTTCTGTTGTTTTTGGCGCTCGAGGGCTTCGGGATTTGTTGCTGCGAGCGCCTCTTTGACGGCTTCGACGCCATTAGTTGAGGCCATCTCGTTGGCGGCGTTTACCTCGGCTTCGACGAGGGATTTGAGGTCGCGAGCTCTTGGTCGGAGGTCGGCGCGTTCACCTAGGAGTCGGCCGAGTACTGAGCCGGCTTGACCGGCTCCATTGTATTCCACTGCATTTTGCATGGCATACTTGCGGACCGTTGCAACGGTCTCTGTATCCCACTCGGAATCCGTCATGCTATCGGGCCTACGGCCCGAAGTGAGGCATTTGACGCTTCTCACGATGACCAGTCGTCGAGTGAGGATTGCACGACGGCACCCCCGCTCGCCGAACGCACTGGAACTGGGGTGCCGTGAGTGGCCGACCAGATATCTGAGACGGTGGCCCAACTCCAGCGAAGGCAGTCGTGTGGTTTGCCATTTGTGAGTAGGCGTTCGACTGCTTTCCGGGTCTTCAAATCGGAGGGATATCCTGACCCGATATCGAGTCCGGTTCGTATCGAAATCTCGTGGATTTCAGCGTCACGGGTGACTTTGGCAAGAATCGAAGCTCCTCCCGCGACCAAGTCGGAAGAATCCATGCCGTGTTTGGCTTCGACATCCCAATCCGCCCAGTCTTCGCCGAGGGCTGAAGTCAGACGGCGAGCAAATCTCTGCTCATTGACATCGCAGGCGTCAGCCCGAACGACGCCACCCTTGGTGGAGAGTGCTGTTGCTTTGATGGCTTCAGCGAATAATTCGATTTCGAGACTGTTCAAGTCCGAAGTCAGGCTATTGATGTCGATACGACTTGGTTGGCAGATTACTAAGCCGGATCGCCAACGACCCTCTGAGACTCGGCCAGAAATCTCTGCTTCTATTCGCTCGCGTTCGCTCACAGAGAGATCCTTCGAATCCTTGACTCCGAGTTCACGTAATTCCTCGGCATCTGATGCCTGGATCGCAAGAGCCCCAACTACTAGAGGTCCAATCACAGGACCTCGTCCAGCCTCATCGACACCGATGATCCACTCGTCACTCACGCTTCTTCGGCTGCTTCAAGGGTCTTCATCATCGCGCAAGTCGCGACCGAGTGAATCCAATCTATCATCGAAATCATCGAGATCGAGGACGATATTCTCCGGATGAATCATATCGCTCTCTTGCAATTGGTCAGCCATCTCGATGGCATCACGAATCGCATCTTCTGTCTGCGCCTCATCCAATACTTCGCCAGCCTTTCCTACGACAGCAGTGTCTGGCGCAGGTGCAACATCTCTCGAATGGTCGCCCGACTTCTCCATGAAGTCGGCCCGGAATGAAGCTACATCGGTCGTCGGACTCTCAATTATCTCTGGAATCTCCTCGCCACTTTCTTCGAACTTGGCCATCCAATCGCCAACTTCCTCAACGACAACCTCGGGGTTTTGTTTGCGATAGTACTCGCGGTCAGCCTCGATTCTATGACGAATCGCCATAGCGACAGCAACCATACCCACGAGACTGACTGTTACAATCAGAATCGTTTGCAACCAGCGCTGCAAGAATTCACTGAACGCCGACGGATCATCAGGCTCAATCGGCGCAGTAGGCTCGGCACCATCAATCGCAGCAGAGTGCTCGATAACATGCCTTACAGATGGGTCTCGGACCGAGCGGGCTTCAACGGTGAGAACCGCATCGGCTGCGATTGGGACCTCCTCGGGAACCTCCATCCAGACCTCGAAGATGACGGTCCCGTCAATCGGAATATCTAGAATCTCGAAGGAGCGAGTATCGCCATTCGTCGTGTGGCTGTCTGAACCCTCTGGAGCGATGACTCCAAATCCAGTGAAATCGGTGCATTCGAGACTGACAACTAATCCATCTGGACTATTACCAATATTGTGCATTTCCCAGAACCCAGTGAGTTGGCCATCGACCACTTCTGAATCTGCTCGGACCACCTCCCAAGCGTGCACTGCGGCAATATTGACTTCGAATGAAACCTCTGCAGGAACCCATCCATCAACCTCCACTTCGATGATTACTTCACCGCTCAAACCTGCCGTCAGACCGACTGCGGTCCAAGCGGTGACATCGATTCCGTGAACCCTCTGTCCTGGTCCGAGGAATCGTGTGTAGTCAGAGATGTTGACGACCAGCCAATCAGGCTGGTCGACCACACTGAGATTGAAGAGGAATGCTGCATCACCTGTATTTTCGATGAATAACTCGACCAGGCACCAGTCACCAGGGGCGACATCGAACAGACAATCCACATTCGTCAGACCTAGATTACCACCCGAACGTGGGACGATACTAATCGATTGATTCAGCCGCTGGACCTCCTGAACTCCATCAGCCCAAACTTGGATCATCATGTCCAGTCGACCTGCGGTGCGGATAGGCGATTCGACTTGCATCCGCACCGTAGCGCTCTCACCGGGAGCCATGTCCTCAAGGTCGGCGCGGTCGTAGACGATTGCCGTCCACCCATCATGGGCGAAGGAGTGGTCTGGTGTTGCAACCGGGGAGCCATTCTCATCGACGGCGGCAATATTGATGCCGAGTGAATTGTGAGAGTTTCCTATGTTGCGCAGGACGAATTCGAGGTCGACGATTCCACCGGGATCAATCGATGCGCTTCCACCTCCTTCGATGATTTCCATTCCTTTCCATTCGCCATAGCGCATCGAGAAATTCCACCAATCCTCATTGCCGGTATGGTCGCCGACCAAACTGACGCTGAAATCATGAGTCGAGCCTGCGAGCGGTGCCCCGCCATCAACAAGTGGCGCGGTAACAGAAAACTGCAACCACTGAACTTCATCGCTAGGGGCTTCGAATGAATTGCCAACGCCCGGGCTGGTGGGGTAATTCCATGAGATTTCCCAATCGGATGGTCCTGTAATTGCAACTAACGCCGTGGTATCTATCTCAGCTAGATTGGTGAAATTCACTCCAACTCCGACAGTTAGTCCTGGGTCGATGTTGAACACCGAACCAGAGTCGACCCCGAATTCAACTCCGGGATCCTCATACTGCCAAGGATAGGTAAGTCCCGCTTCCAAGGAGGAGTTGAGCACCGTGTGGTCAGCCCATTCTTGCAGCGCGAGTGTACGGCTCGCGTTGATGCCGCCAGTCGAAGGCAGTCCAACCGAAGGTAATCCGGTAATTGAGACATGGATTACACAAGCCGCCAGATAGGTGCCTTGAATCGATGGATGCTTGCCATCCGAGGCGTAAAGGTCTGAGAAAATCGTGTAGTTAGCAGTCGGATTGTTGAGCGAATCATGGATATTCTCATGAGCCATTCCGACTGGAGCGACGAATACAGGTCGTTCGCTGGTAGAGAGGTTCTCCGCGAACGCGAGATAACCAGTTTTCAGGTGATTTTGCATTGTTGAGAAATCAGGAAACCGCCATTGATTACTTTCGTCTCCAAATCGATAACCCCATGTCATCATGAAGAAAGTATCACCGCCTTCTGCTTCGACCAGCGCATCGATGATTTCTGCGCCAGCGAGGCTATCTTGCCAATATGATGAGCTGGTTGGGAAACCTGGAACCTGACTTTGATCCTGTAGGACGACATAATCGTGAGATTCACGGAGAGTGTCGTACCATGATGTGCCCTCGGTATCGGCTTGTTCTCCGTGCCAAGCCAGAGTCTTGCCTCCGCTGGTCAAGGCTTGGACATCTGGATCCAAGCCGGCAGCGTCGAGCAGATTGTTCACCCGCACGTGTAACTGATTGTTTGAGGTGTAGGAATTTCCGAGCATTACGATGTCAAGTGTCGATTGGTCCGATTGTCTTGATTCAGCCTTCGCCGCGTCCGTCGAAAGCAGGCTCGGCGAAGCCAAAGAGGTCAGAAAGACGAGAACCAGAATCAGAGCCATTCCACGCTCCCGCATAGGCGACGCTCATCGTTCTCGTCTTTGATTCCTACCCTTGGTTGATGATTCGTGGTGTGGAAGAGTCTATCGAGTGGGGTGATGTTCGCTGCTTATGGCGCCAATGTGGCCGTTTGGGAAGAAAAGCGTCCCCACGGAGCCGAAAGCAGAGCCAAAGCAAGTCGAGGTCGTTGAGTACGAGCGAAAGAAAGACACCTCTCAGAAGGATTTGATTGAGGACAAAAGTCACCTCAAAAAGAAGTCCTTCATCGATGCGATGGCGCTTCTCGGTGACGATTAGAACACCGGTTACAATACCGGGTCGGGTATCAAGCGGCCTAGAGCATCGATATCGAAATCGCCAGCTTGGATTGGTACTCTCAGGCCGAATTCCGCAGTCACGAAGGGATCCAATTCACCGAATTGACCTACTTCTTCTCCTGCCACAATAGCCTTCGCTCCTCTCCCGGTGAGCCATGGCCCATCGTTTGGTTCAGTCGCTTTCCATTCGACCTCCGAGAGGTCGGCTCCAATGTCACGGAGGAATGCCTGCGCGATTCCTTTGGCGGCTGAGAATCCTCCTGCGACTTCAGCGCAGGCCCATGCTGCCCTTGTCCCGTTGTGAGAATCATGGACCACTGTTCCGAGTTCGTAGACTCGTTGAGGTAGTTCGTGGTGTCTATTTGCAGCGAGTAGTTGTAGTAGGCTTGGTAGGATGCGTTGTCGCATCATAGTGTGATCGATAGTGATTGGATTGGCGAGAATGGTGGTCTCTGCCAATTTATTCCATCTAGTGTGTTCGAATTGGACTCTGTCGTTTGAAAGAGTGAGGCTCTGAGTTTCTTGCAGATTTAGTGAGCGCATGCTCTCGCGAGCGCGCCGATGAAGGTGGGCTGATGGTAGGGGGATTGCATCTAGGTGGACTGCAGAGAGGATGTTTGGCATATTTTCGTAGCCGTAGCCGATTGCGATATCCTCGACGATATCGATTGGGTGCATGATGTCCGAGCGCCAGCGTGGCATGGCGATTACATGCTCTCGCTCGCCGACTTCTAAGTCAGCCCAGCGTTCGGCCCTATTGACTCCGTCAGTTACTGCCCGCGAGGCGAGATGGTTACCGCCCATCCTGCTGATGGCTGCGGAAATTTCCTTACTCTCCAGAGTCATGCCGAGGATTCGCTCGATGAGTCGGTCCGAGACTCTGTGTTCGCGTGCTTCCATATTTGGAGTCATGCGAATCTGACCATCCCAGCCATTTACCTGCACCTGTTCGATTGTGCCTCCGCGCTCGGCAAGTGAGAGGCAGATGAGCAGAAGACTTGCTTCAACAGAGCGTTGGTTCCAACCGGTCACATCGATGAAGAAATCACTTGTCGATTCGCTGACAGTAGTATGGTTTCCGTTGATTATTGGTGGGAATGAAAGGATGTCGTCATTCGCATCGAGGATTACAGGGTAGGATTCGAGTTCTTCCATGAGATGTGCGTACTCGACTCCCTTCGGATGCTTGCTGAGGATTTCATCAATGCTCATTTTCTCGCTCATCGCTAGAGGTACGAAAGAATGCGAGCCATCTACAATGACAACGCGGAATGGAGGGCTGAGAGTTGCAAGGTCATGGACTCCGATTGAGGCGAATCTCCTACGTCGACCGAGACTCATGTGGAGTTTCTCTTGATGGTCCATGAGAGATTGGATGAAATCATCTTTTTCTGCAGTTTTTTCGCCCGTATTGACTCCTTTGACAACCGCTGCGAGAATGATTGGACGGACATTTTCGAGGCTTGGGTCGACATCGAGAGTCATTCCGCTATCGCTTGTCTCGACAGATGGGTTCTGCGCCTCGCCTTGCAGGAATGCACGTGCGGCGCGTGCCATCGTTTCATGACCAAGTAGATCGGGTCGGTCAGGAAAGACTTCGATTTCGATACCTTCCTCATCGCTTCCTTCAACGACACAGCCAATTGATGATAATCGCTCAACCCAATCTGCAGCGTCGTATTCAGCTCCGTTACTTTCCTGGATTGAACGGAGTATTGAGTGATTGAGGGTGATGGTCGGCAAACTCCCACCTCAATTGCCCAACCACATAGGGAGTGGCCTATCGTAGCCTACTAATCTCAGACCCGAGATAGCTGCGGTATCGTGGTCGAGGGCTCTGAGGTTTCGGCGATTCAAGTCTGCGAGGTCGCTGATGCCCAGTTCGCGCATCCAGCCTCGCAATGTGCCGTCAATCCAGGCTAGGGAGGCTTCGATGTCCTCGTTTGGAGCAGGAGCGACGAGAGCGGTGCAGCCTGCTCCTCGGGCGATTAGAAGGTCCTCCGCCGAGGGAGCTTCATCTATTTCGAGGAGGATTGTTCTTCCTTGATTCGGGAGATTCATCGCGCGTGCGACCAGACCAATTCGCGGCAGGGCCGCTGCAGCGCGCGAACCTCCTGCTGCGGCGACGTCGACCACTGCACCGTCGAGATCGAGGTCGACAACGAGTCGGAACAGGTGCTCAACTCGCGAGACACTATCCTTGATGAAGACCAGCGAATCATCAGCCATGCGGCTGTAGAGTGAGACGAGAAGAGCCTCAATTTCAGCGTCGTTTAGTGCTGGGAGATTGTTGAGGTCGAGAACCATTCCTGAGCAATTCTGTATTCGACTCGCAGCGTCGAGAAGATTCTCCTCATTGATTAGCATCAAATCATTACTGCGAGGCTCAGAAGTCACGATTCCGGGTTGCGCAACTCCATACTTGCCGGTTGCTGAAGTCATTCTCTCGGCTTCGACAATCCACGGTAGAGGTGCGAGCAAGCCGTTCTCATCCTGACCTGCGGGGAGGATGAGTGTCAAGGTGTCTAGAGCTGACTGATCTGAGAGTCGATCGTGCGCGGAAGGAACCAGAGTGATTCCTTCGAAGCCCTCTGCAACTGAATTCTCAGGAACTTCTCCAATCGGTGAACCGGTTTCGCTAGGGACGATTACCAAAGCATCGGAGTCGAGTTGTAAGCCAAGAGGCTCGAGATGCTCCGCTAATTCGTCAAGTTCGGCCGCTTCAATCGACCTCATCGCCGCTCCATCTCCTGGTGGTGGGCAAGATCCAGCGACGATTACGCGGCCGCCGACCATACTTCGCCCCGGTTCACTTCCAGTGCTACCGAGAATAACTACGGTTCCGCCTTCCATTGCGGCCCCTGAAGCCTTGCCTGCGTGTCCTCGGACAATTAGTAATCCGCCGCGCATTCCTGCGCCGGTTTCGTCGCCGGCAGAACCCTGAACGACTATCTCGCCGCCAGTCATTCGGTGACCAGAGCGGTCGCCAGCATCTCTTTCGATAGTGATTCGTCCTCCTCGCTGGAAGGCTCCCAACATCGAGGTACATCCACCTTGGAGAGTGAAGGTTCCACCATCGTTCATCGCGCCCGCGCATTCACCTAAATCACCGAGTAATAGTACTCTAGAATCCGCTGGAAGATGGGTGATAACTCCTATCTCACCTTTCTTTGGTTTCTCATCGCCCTGCTTACCCCATCCTATGCGGACAAGCAGGTCGCGCTCAAGCGCCTGTTCGAGCATCTTCCCAAGGTCCCGGTTGAGTTTGATGCTCTTCGCAGTGACGTCGCGCATGGTACTCCCCGACAGAGACGGCATGGCTGCGGTCTTCATTCTGACGGGTATGTTGCTACGGTGATTATGCATAATTTGCCGTTTTCCGCAGACCCGGCCTTCAAGAGCATAATTGATAGAGGGTAGGCTACGACAAGGAAACGCCAGAGGGCGCATGGGGCTTCACCATGGGGAAAATCAAGGTAGCAATCAACGGATTCGGAACCATTGGTAAGCGTGTAGCTGACGCTGTCGATGCTCAGGACGATATGGAAATTGTCGGTGTTACCAAGACCGGCCCTTCGTTTGGCTGCGACCTCGCTGTGAAGAAGGGCTTTCCACTCTACTGCACTTTCGATGATTCGGATCGAATCGCTTCGTTCGGTGAGCAGGGTTACGATTGCAAGGGCGGAATCTCCGATCTTCTTGCCGCAGCCGATGTAGTAGTCGATTGTGCTCCTGGAAAGATGGGTGCAGACAATCTCGCGAAGTACAAGGCTGCGGGCATTAAGCATATGTTCCAGGGTGGCGAGAAACACACCCTGACCGGACTGTCATACACCTCGTGCGCAAACCACGCAGCCAACCTCAATGCCGAGGGTTCTCGAGTCGTCTCATGCAATACCACCGGGCTCTCGCGAACTCTCGTACCACTGTACGACCACTGTGGCTCGCTCAAAGTCGAGTGCACGATGATCCGCCGAGCCGCCGACCCAGGTGACTCCAAGAAAGGACCGATTAACGCAATCAAGCCTGTTCTGAAGGTGCCTAGCCACCACGGTCCAGATGTGATGACGGTCAAGCCAGAAATAGAGATTAACTCGCTTGCAGTTGCCGTTCCTACCACTATAATGCACGTCCACTCCATCGTTGCCGACCTTCCCTCAGGACATGGCCTGACCACCGAGTCTGTCATCGATATGTGGAAGAACCAGCCGCGAGTCATCGTTATGCATGGTGCTGAGAACAGAATTACTACCACAGCGGAAGTCATGGAGATGGCTCGCGACATCGGCCGTAAGTGGGGGGATTTGCACGAGATCTTCGTTTGGGAGGATGGAGTGAAACTTGTTGGCGATCGCCTCTACTACTTCCAAGCCATTCATCAAGAGAGCGATGTCATCCCCGAGAATGTCGATTGTATCCGCGCCCTGATGGGGACTGAAACCGATTGGCGTGCATCGGTTGCGAAGACCGATGCTGCCATCGATGCTTACTACGGATTGTGAGCGCTCTAGAGTTCCTCTATCACCACTTGATTCTAGTTCCAAAATCACCCGGAATTTTTCGTTCTGAGAGGTGATTTTGAGTGATTTTCATCGATTGACCTATGGTCAATCAACATGAACGGTCAAAAGCCCCTCAAGGTTCCGTGTACCCATGAATGACCGCCGCTTGGTACTCATGACTCTAGTCATGCTTGTATTGAGCGGTTGGTCAACGGGAATAGCATCAGCGTCGGCAACCGAAGAGGCTAGTACTACTCAGTACGCCGAATATCCGAGTGAAGAAGCACTTTTCCAAGCGTTTTCAATAGTTCATGAATCAACACATGAATTACGCCGATCTAGTGGTTTTATCCACTCCCCTTATGGCACATTTGACCCGGTGGAGCAGCCGATTCCACTCGGACCAGAGAATCTCTTCGATTTAGCCGCTCTAGAAAGGACTCGATTTGCCCTCGTTCAATCGACTTCAGCCGACTTGACTGGATTAAGTCAGACGTTGTCTGAACTCGGTATGGTAATCATCGAGACCATTCCTGACGATACCTTCCTCATTCGAATTCCAATGCAATTCGATGCCTCAACTACCCTCAGTGAACTCAGCAATCTCGACGAGGTTCGATGGGCTGGTCATTTACCAATAGCTTGGCGAGTAAGTCCGGAAGTTGCGGTACTCGCAGGAAGGGAGTCGATAACGGTGGATCTCGACTTGACACCGACTCCAGATCTCACTCAGGCCGAGCTTCAAAGTTTGCAAGCAGACCTGATATCTATTTCCGGTGAAATCGGCCCTCGATCGGTTTGCGATGCCCATCTTTGCCAACCACGGGCGGTTAACGCCCTCTGGTTGCCGATTCTAGCAATGGATGGAAGAATACTCCACATTCACGAGGCCTCAAGAATTACCATTCACAACTCAGTTGCCAGTGATGTCTCAGGAATCAGCCAAGCACTAATCGACTCGGGAAATACGCTCAACGGTAGCGGCGAAGTCATCGCTATATCAGACACTGGACTCGATGCGGACCACGGAGATTTCGAGGGGCGGATCCGTGGGATTTACCACCAATTCGGACCTGATAATTCTGCCCTTGATCGAAACTCAGGTCACGGGACTCACGTCGCTGCGACTCTCTTGGGTGATGGCTCTGGCGACATGTCCGCTCTGGGAATGGTTCCAGCTGCCTCGTTCCACTTCTACCAACTCGAGGTCGATTCTTCGGGTTTACTTGCTCGATGGGGTTCATTGTATGACATGTTCACTCACTCTTGGCAGAATTCTGCTCGAATCCAAACCAACTCGTGGGGCAATGATAATCTCGCAGGTCAGTACAGTTCTGATTCTCGCTCTGCCGACAGCTTCATCTTCGATAATCCGCGATTCCTCGTTCTCTTCTCCGCTGGCGACTTGGGTGCGGATGGTTCCAATACCGTGACCCCACCCGGATCCGCCAAGAACGTCCTGACTATCGGTGCCTCGACAACTGGTGCAGCAGGCTCGGACCCTGCCGGTAGTGTCTCAGACTTCTCATCGATAGGCACGACGCTTGATGGCCGAATCAAACCGGATTTGGTTGCACCGGGAGTCATGCTCTGTTCGGCGCAAGCCGAGGAGGCAGAGAGTGCGCAGGGTGAATCTTGTTCCAGCTCGACCCACGACGATGGAGTGACTCCTCTGTACATGACTCTGAACGGCTCATCGATGGCCACAGCTGTCGCAGCGGGCGGGGTAGCGATGGTCCGGCAACATCTCAGGACTGTAGAGGGAATTACAGAACCACGCTCAGACCTGCTCAAGGCACTTCTGATCAACGGAGCCGAAGACCTCGGCACAGAAAATGTCCCTAACCCATCCGAGGGCTGGGGGCAAATCGACGTGGCGAATTCGATTTCTCCATCTCATGACGGAACAGACCTCGACCTATTCTACGATGATTCGAGAGAACTCGACCCGGCTCACAGCTTCGTCTATACTTTCACTGTTGATTCAACAACCGATCTCGACATTACCCTTGCTTGGGTAGATTCTGAAGCATCAACTATCTCTAATCACACAGCCTCCAAATTAGTCAACGACCTCGATCTTTCGGCGACTGCACCCGACGGCACCGTCTATCTTGGCAATGTATTCACCAGTGGTTACTCAACAATTGGAGGTGCCCCCGACCGACTGAATAATGTCGAACGAATCAAAGTTCCAGCGGGAGACAGTGGCCTTTGGACGATTACAATCGGTCACGCAGGAGGCATGTCCCAAGGCTTCTCATTAGTCGCTACAGGTCTGTTAGCGGAGGAGAATACCGCAGACCTCGCCGTTTTCGAGGGATCACTCTCGACTTCGATACTCGCTCCACTGCAAGGCGACACAATCCTCGTCGAAGCCGCATGGCGTAACCAAGCAGGCCAAGCCAGCGGGGCCTACACAATAGAGGTTGAAGACCTGACCGAGGGCACCATTCTCTACACCTCCGATAGGGCTTCTCTAGCCGGAGGTGCAACCACCTCGCTATCATTCCCGCACGTCTTCCAGACGACGGGAGATCACATCCTCGAACTCCGGCTCGACACCGGTGATTCGGTCACGGAACTCAACGATGAGACAAACGGTCTAGACAATAACAGATACCAATTGACCGTGGAAATCTCTCAAATCGGAGTGCGAATCACTCCTCTGATGGAAGATGGTTCTTTACCTGAATCTCCTCTTGAACTTGAGCAAGCAATGACTCGTACCCTCGACCCGAGCACAGGCAGCATAATCACCTACGAATTCCAACTGAAGAATGAGGGTACATCCGAAGTGACGGTTGGATTGTCGGTCACTCCTCTCCAAAGAATTGACGAGAATGGTATTCTACAGGCACCAAAAGATGAGTGGTGGAAACTGCTCAATGAGTCTGCACCATGGGATCTTGCAGCCTTCGGAGAAGAAGGTGATTCAACGATAGTCACTCTAACTCTCGAAGATGTCGACGCAGACCTGACTAATCCATCAGGGGCTCGATATGCTCTACCAGGAACGTTCGTCAACAATTTGAACCTCTTCGATAAGAACGCCCCGACGATTTCTCATACAATCAGAATTACATCAGTCGTCGAGAGAATCGAAGGCCTCTACACAATCCTCGCTGGAACTGGAGACGACCTTGGGGCGAAGCCGGGTCAAACAGCAACATTCTCACTTTCAATCAGGAATACAGGTAACGGAGACACTCAGTATTCTGTTAGCTGTTCGAGCCCGAATCAGTGGATTGTTCAAGTAGGTGCCACTCAATCCTCTTCGATTGTCCTCGATCCTCTGAGCCGACTGCAATTCCTACCTCTACCGATTCACGTCCAAGTTCCTTCTGCGCAAGGCGGTTCTCCGGCCGCTGGGTTAACGGAGGATGTCAGTTGTGTAACGACATCGATTCAGGATTCGAGTGTTTCTGCAACAGATCTTGCGACCGTGAATGTCTTTGAGAGTCTCGATTTCACGGTCGACCTCATCAATGAAGATGGTGTAATTCTTGGAGCCTTGGCATTAGCTGAGGATAGGGCCGTTTTGAACGGCGAACTTTCTGAGACGACAGTGTTAGTATCGAACGATGGCAATGTACCTATGGATTTCACGATAACAGTCAGTTCCTCACTCAATACCTGGGCAGCACAATTCGTTCTAGGCGGGGAAGAATTCATTGGTGAACTTGATTTCTCAATCCCAGCCGGAGACACGGAAACAATCACGCTTCAGATGATGGTTCCAATGAACGCAGAGATGAATACTCGCAACACACTCACACTGAGAACTACTCTGATTGGCAGCGAAATGGTGACCAATGGAACGCGATTCATCGTACAGGAAATCGCTTCTCTCGAGACGTCAGATAATCCCCAAATATCGGTCTCTCTTGGGCAGACCGGTACAGCCGATGTATGGATCAGAAACGCTGGTAATGTGCCACTGACTCTGACTTGGAGCATCGGTAGCCTCCCTCATGGTTGGGTCGGTGGATTCCAATCGATTATCCCTACCTCGCTCGACATGAATAGGGAGGCTCTGGTTACTGTTGGTTTGGACGTGCCTGGCAACTTACACGTCGGCCTCACCGACGGAATTGTCCCGGTTATTGTTGAGGCGGTCACTCCAGGGATGGAAACGGTGATTCACACCTTCGAACTCGAAGTCGAAATTGTTCCGTCGATCTGGGTTGTGATGACTACCGAAGATATGACCCTGAACGACATTAGTTCCGGGTCATCTGGCTCATTCAGGATTCTTGTTGAGAATCTTGGAAATTCGGATTCGGGATTCACATTCGAGACTAGTTCATTGGCTGATTGGAGCTTCAATATCAATCCGACCTCAGTCGAGATGATTCCAGCGGCTGGTTCAATCGAGATTATTGTCAGAGCGACTCCATCATCGTCTGCTTCTCTTGGACTCACGAGTTTCGTCCTCTGGGCGAATTCGACCGACGACGGCTCATCGAATTCCATTACCAACGAAGAGTTGGAGCTAGAAATTTCTCGCGCGCGCGATGATTCTTGCAGCGGTATCGGTTGTCTGATGGTCCAATTGGGTCTACCAAAATGGTCACTCGCGCTAATCTTCCTTGTCGTTCTCGCAGGTGTTGGTGTGACTCTAGTTCGCATGCGTCGTGAGTCGGCAGCGGCCATGAGTCCGGATGAAGAATTGATTCCGGTTGGATCTGCGCTCCATTCTGGATCGCAGGTCGAGCGCCGAGAGATGGCATTGGAGACGAGTTCAGCAGGAGAGGTTCTGAGCAAGAATGTCAGTGATGACGAGATTTCGAACGTGTTGGCCTCAAGCTTGCCTAAACTATCTCTGCCACCCGTTCCACCCGGTGCAATGCCTCTACCACCGAGTGGCCTGCCAGATGGTTGGACGATGGACCAGTGGGTCGCATACGGTCATATCTGGCATGAGCAGAACAAGTGAACTAACTCAGGGTCTGCCTTAAGACCGCGAGACGGCTGGCGTGTATGATGGTAGGATCGATAGTTCTCTTCGGGCCTCCAGGGGCGGGCAAAGGCACCCAAGCGGGTCGTATCGTCGATCTCACAGGTAAGCCTCAGGTATCCACAGGAGACATGCTTCGATCGGCTGTCAAGGCAGGTTCTCCTATGGGGATGGCCGCGAAGAAATTCATGGATGCTGGTCTACTCGTTCCCGATGAGGTAATCATCGGCCTGATAGAGGAGAGATTGCAGGAGGATGACGCTGACTCCGGCGTCCTATTCGATGGCTTTCCAAGAACGATTCCTCAGGCCGAATCTCTTGAGAGGATTGCCGATGTCACTTCGGTAATTTCGATTGAGGTTCCTGACGACGCAATAGTCGAGCGAATCGTCGGGCGTAGAATGGATCCTGAGACGGGCGAAATCTACCATGTCACTTTCAAACCGGCTCCCACTGAGATCGAATCTAGGCTCATCCAGCGTCCTGATGATAACGAGGATACAGTTCGAGCCAGGCTCGAGGCTTATCACACACAGACCGCTCCACTTGCGGATTGGTATGCTGAACGTGGCTTGCTAATCAGCATCGATGGAAATGCTTCCATCGAAGAGGTCGGCTCCTCTGTCGAGGCCGCCGTAAGAACCAACGATTGAGGTGATTGAATGGCAGGTCGCAGAAAGGGTCGTGATGCCGCCTCACGCCGAAAGAGGGCGGAGAAAGCCGTCGATCATCTCGCTTCATTAATCGACGGCTCAAACTCATCAAATCAAACTCTAGGCGACTCAGCAGCTCGTGACCTCTTGAGAACCACCAAGCGACACGGTGTCCGCGCGCCCGCTGAACTCAGAAGCAAAATTTGCAGAACATGTCAGCAGACATTGGTCCCTGGTCGTAACGCTCGCGTTAGAATTGAATCTCGAGTGCGGAAAACGACTTGCCTCGATTGTGGTAGAGTCATCCGCACTAAACTCACAGTGGAGGGTGAATGATGTCGTCGATTCCAAAGCGCATTAAGCGGCAGGCTATGGATAGCGATCTCATTATCTCAGTCAGGATAGGTAGGAATGGTTTGACCGAGTCTCTAGTCCAGGACATGCACGACCAATTGAGCAAACGTGGCCTTGTCAAGGTCAAAGCGAACAGAGGTATTGTCGAGGGCTCTGAAGAGCGCCTGGGGCTATTTGGCGCAATAGCAGAGAGTACCAATTCACAAGTTGTTTTCCAGCGAGGAAATGTAGCGGTATTCTGGTCTGGCGAATGAGGTCCAATCCTCAATGATTTCGGGCTTCTTTGATAGTGAGTTATTTAGACACATCAAAGGTCGGCGATTCAATGATTACCGATGCCCAGGTCGTTCTCGCGATCTTCGTTCTCTCTTTCGCCTTGATTTTGTCTGAGGTGGTGCATCGTACAATCGCTGCCTGGTTTGGTTCCGTTCTGATGCTTCTCTACGGTCATGCGACCGGTATCTTCCACCTCCACGAGGTCTACGATAACGCTGGTGAGGTGGTCAAAACATATACTCTAGAACACACGATGCTTGGTTGGATAGAGTTCGAGGTAATCGGGCTACTGCTTGGTATGATGATCTTTGCATCAATTCTCGAACTCTGTGGTTTCTTCGAATATGTTGCTATCAAGGCCTCAAAGATGAGTGGTGGAGATCCCTGGAAACTCATCGTGCTTCTAGGTACTTTCACAACACTAATCTCATTGGTTATAGACAACGTCACTGCGATTATTATTATCGCACCCGTGACGTTGAGAATCTGCAATAAGTTGGAGATTAATCCAGTGCCTCCACTTCTGGCCGAAGCCATTCTCTCAGATACTGGCGGAGTGGCTTCGATGGTCGGCGACCCACCAAATGTGATGATTGCCGCACAGGCTCACGGAATGCCCGAGATTGCCGACTCGTTCGGCTTCAATGGCTTCCTATTCCGCCTTGGCATACTGACCCTAATCGCTTGGATTGCTACCTTGAGTTACTTCCGCTGGTATTACCGAGAATGGTCACAGCAGAAGCCCCCGCACGTTGACCTGCTAATGGAAGAGGACGAGTGGGACGCAATCACAGACAAGAGGCTGATGACCTCCACTCTGGTTCTCCTCGGCCTAACCGTCGTGATGTTCTCCGCCAAGGAGTTCCTGCACCTAGACATCGAGATTCATGCCATCGCTATGGGTGGTGCTGGATTTGCTCTGATTGCAGCACGCCCACATGAAGAGGAATTGCGCGAGGGTTTCATCAACGACGTCGTTGACAAGGTCGAATGGCAAGCACTGTTGTTCTTCGCCGGCCTATTTCTATTGGTCGGCGCAGTCGGTGATGTGGGCTATCTTGAAAAATTGGCGAATTGGATCTTCGACAACTTCGGCTCCGACGAGGTTCTTCTCGCCGTCGCCATCATCTGGGTGTCGGCTTTCGCTAGCGCTCTGATTGACAACATCCCATTCACTGCGGCGATGATACCGGTCATTGTTAGCATCACTGAGGCAAGCGAGGCCACCGGAAATCCAATTTCCGCAGCCCCGCTTTTCTGGGCACTAGCGATGGGTGCTGGTTTCGGTGGTAATGCAACTCCTATCGGATCTAGTGCGAATGTGATGGCTGTGGCTATCAGCGAGCGCGGCCCATATCCAATCACCACCAAGGAATGGATACGAGCTGGATTACCTGTTATGTTCATCACTTGTATCGTGGCGACGATTTTCATGATTGTATTCCACGGAACTTTGTACTCCTCCTAAATGAGTTCAAGCATCCGCTTTGACCGTTGAATGTACCAAGTCATCCGTCCTAACCAACGGCTAGCCGCACATGGCTGCGACAGCATCAAGCGATGATGACTCGGGCAAGGGGCATGCTTTCTTGTCCTGTGTGCCACATGGTGCTCAGCACGGCGGGAAACTGTTCACTCTGCGGCAGCGCAGTTCAGGGCGACGGACCACTAGAGTCGCCTAGCACCGCTACTCCAGAAGTGGGTATTCCATTTGGTCTCGGGGAGTCTACACAGAGCGAGGAGTTGAAGCATCTACCCTTTGGAATCGAAGATGCCCCAGAATCATCCCCTCAGAGCATCCAGGCGTCCGGCGACTCCTCTCCGAGGCCAGACCTACCCTTCGGAATCGATGACGCCCCAGATGCCTCTGGAGCATCATCTTTGGAAACCGAAGCGGAGGAAGATGCCCAGATCGAACCTAATTCCAAACCTTTACTCTTCGGCCTAGATGACGCACCATCAGAAAACAACCAGAATTCCGAAGAAAAGGCACCTGCGGAGAGTCGAAATCCGTCCATAGAATTGCCCTATGGAATAGACCATATGCATCATACCCCTATCGATTGACCGAATCCGGCTCTCAATACCGCGTTCTCGACCCACCTTTGGCGACCCGCGTACTTCATATAGCGAAGGTAGGTCGCACGCCTGCTTTTGGTGCACCCTTGTATGGGCACATACAGGGGGAAGTGGTCGAGAACGTTCCGCCCTGCGGGGAGACGGAGTGTTCTGAGAGACCAGATAGAATCGATATGCCTGGACACCAGAGGAGACGACTGAACATGTGTTCAGTCCTCACAAAAAATAGTGGGTATGTAGAAATAAAAATGCTACAACCCGACTGGGGGATGGCTCGGCTAGAGAGCCGAAGAAGGTCGTGACAAGCTGCGATAAGTCGCGGGGAGAGGCATGAATCTCATGGATCCGCGAATTGCCGAATGGGACCTCCTGGCGCTATGCGCCATTCCTATCAAAGGAAAGGGAACCCCCCGAACTGAAGCATCTCAGTAGGGGGAGGAAAAGAAATCAAACGAGATTCCGTAAGTAGTGGCGAATGAACACGGAATCGGACAAACCGAATCTCCTTGGGAAACCTTGGAGAGATGTGGGGTATGGACTGTCTCAGCCTAAATCATGGAAATGGAAATCGCCTGGAACGGCGTGCCACAGAGGGTGAAAGCCCCGTACATGCAAATGATATGGTTATGT
>JAQXEV010000048.1 GCA_029250665.1 Candidatus Thalassarchaeaceae archaeon
AGGTTGTTCGAACTGAGTCAATGCTCTGTGATAGAGATCGACAAAGGATGTGAAGCGAGATGGTTCACCTCCTATGATAGCAAGGCAGAGGGGGATTCCGTGTCTTGCCGCACGAACAACAGATTCGGGACTTCCTCCAACACCTATCCAAGACCGGAGACTTCCTCTTTCAGTGGTCGGGTAAACTCGTTGCTTGATGAGGGGGCTGCGAATTGTTCCTTCCCAATCGAATTCATCTTCGTTTCTGAGTAAAGAAAAAATTTCTAAATTCTCTTCAAAGAGCCTTTCATAATCTTCCATCCTGAATCCGAAAAGGGGAAATGACTCGGTAAAGGAGCCACGGCCCAGAATTACTTCAGCTCTGCCATTTGAGAGCGCGTCCAGTGTTGCGAATCTTTCGTAGACTCTAATCGGGTCGTCTGAATTCAGTACTGTAACGGCTGTTCCTAGACGAATCCTCTCAGTTCTACTGGCGATTGCTCCCAGAACGACCTCTGGTGCAGTGATTGCGAAATCATCTCTATGATGCTCTCCGACACCGAAGAAATCCAAGCCTAATTTATCGGCAAGCACCGCCTCTTCAACGACGTTTCTCAAGACTACATGATGCTCCTCAAATTGCCCATTCGCACCTCTTGTAACATCGCCAAAGGTGTTCAGTCCAAGTTGAAACACAGTTACTACCCTCTGATTCAGTCGTCGTCATCATAATCAAAATCGACCGCATCGTCCAATGATTTTTCCAGCACATCCAGAACATTTTCACCTCTGAAAATGCCAATAATAACCCTAAGCGCAAAAACAACGATGACAAATAATGCAGTAGCTAAGGCGAACCAGATTTCCAAATCTACACCGTAAATACAGTTTTGACACATGAAATTCAACTCTTCGTCATGGCTGTCGATTATTAGCCGTTTGTCCGATTTGAAATTTACAATTCATCGTAGCCTTCTTCTGCACTTACATTTGGGGGGGGATGAATGAGAGTGGCTGAAATGGACGACTTCGACGAACACCCGGAAGATGATGAGCCTGAGCGCGAGAATAAGGCGCTTATTGGAAGTGCGAGTTTCGAGTTTAATTTTGGCGAAGGAAAAGAAGCTCCGTCCGCGTTTTACATCATTTTGGGCCTCATTATCATGGGTGCCTGTGCGGCGCTGTTCACCTATACTGACGGATTCGGTGTGACTGACCTGCGGGACTCCGACGAGTTCTTTGATTCCCTTCATTTGCTAGTTTTTATGGGATTTATCGGCCTGTTTGGCTTGCTTCTCTTCATCTCAGGCGTTGGGAAATTACTGGGTATTTCAACGCCTGGAGTTGCGAAACTTGAGAAATTTAGACCGACAGAATCCGATGATGATTAAGATCTCAAGCTCAGTCGTAGAGACCTTCGCTGAGATACTTGAGGCCGGAATCGACGGCTATTGCGACAACTGTGTGACCGGGGCCGAGTTCTGCAGCGATTTCTAGGGCGCCGGCGACGTTCATCCCACTCGAAGTGCCGGCGAAGATTCCCTCTTCGCGCGCCAAGCGCAATGCTGTCTCGCGCGCTACCGATTCATCGATTGTACGCACCTCATCATACGGCTCGTCCGCGAGGTGCGTCGGCACAAATCCAAGAGCAATTCCTTCGACACTGTGCGAGCCTCCTTCACCAGTTGTCAGTACAGCTGACGAGGCCGGCTCGAGAGCGACGATTCTGGTATCTTGTCCAGCATCGCGCATCGCCGCTTGGACACCACAAATTGAGCCCCCGGTACCAACCGAATCGCAGAATGCATGCACTGGCCCATCGATCTGCTCGATGATCTCCTCTCCCAACGTACGGAAACCCTCGATGATGTCGTCATTGTTGATCTGGTCGGTGAAGAAATAATTCTCATTCTCGGCCAATTCAGCTGCCCTAGCAATTATCGCTTTGATGACATCACCAGTGATTTTCCCTTCGGGAGTCTTCTGAACCTCAAGTTCAGCCCCGAATGCAGTCATCGTGCCGAGTTTTTCCTTACCAAAACAATCCGCAGAAATGATGTGGAAATGGTAACCTTTCACAGCACAGACAAGGGCTAATGCAGCGCCTGTACTGCCGCCCGAATATTCGACGACGCTCATTCCCGGGCGTAGTTCGCCGCGCTTTTCCGCACCTTCGATCAT
>JAQXEV010000068.1 GCA_029250665.1 Candidatus Thalassarchaeaceae archaeon
GGCACTCTTGCTTTACTACCCTCGGCGGATGTCAACGAGTTGCGTAATGCTCAGGGCCCTGTTCGGGCTGTTTCCGATTCACACTCTCACAAAGTTCTGCGGTTCATGGCAGACCGCTCAAAGTGGGTCAATCAGCACAAATCTTTGCTCGGGCGCGACGCTTCTCGTAACCAATTACGTGCCGAATCGCATGCTTTTGGCACGGTGATTCTTGTTCTATGGCCGCTGCGCCGCGCTTTGGCTCGGTGGCTGGCTGCAAACCCTGACACACACCCTCGCTTCGCTCTTGGACAGATTGTTCGTTCTGGTGAACATCCTCGCGCGGTTCGAGATACGATTGAGCGGCTGGCGATTCTCGGTAACGGTAAATCAGACTCAGCTCTACCAGCCGGCACCAGCGGTTTGGTGTCTTGGTGGCAGGGTCAGTGATTCCGAGCTCGCTGGCTCGAATCTTCACTCCTCTTCCTCTTCTATCATTCTGAGTTTAGCATTCGCGGGCAGACGCACCGAATCTGAATCATCAAACTCATGCGGCCGAGCCGAGAACATCGCCGAGAAAACCCAGGCCCCGACGAACCCGGCTGGGGCTCCTGTGAGGATCCGCACAAGGTTCGTCGACTCATACGAGGTCAACAATTGCGTGAAACCATCAACTGCCATAGGTGCGAGTCCGATAGTCAGTATGCCAAGCATAACGAGCATGCGACGGTCGTTAATGTAGACTTGTTCGATCAAATCATCG
This sequence comes from Candidatus Thalassarchaeaceae archaeon, assembly GCA_029250665.1. Lineage (GTDB taxonomy): Archaea > Thermoplasmatota > Poseidoniia > Poseidoniales > Thalassarchaeaceae > MGIIb-O1. The sequence continues at coordinate 743 of JAQXEV010000068.1, forward strand.
CTAAAAATCGACAGGAATGTGTCGCGTACTGTCCAACGATTCAGTCCGCGTCTCTGCCACAATAGACAGCAAGCGACGAATCCGAATAAGATGCCAATATCGCGTGTGCAGACGGCGGTTTGGTTGCCGTTGATTTCCCAAGAACGCTCGTGTTTCTGATGACAATTGAGGTCGCCGATGGCGTAAACAGTTGCTGCTATTGGGTTGAGTGTTGCCCAAGCAAATAAGCCTCCATGTTCGAATTGGTTATGGCCCATTTCAGCATTCTCTCCGTGGTTGCCATTGCCCCATGACCACATGCCATCGTAGGTCGCGTAATCCATTCGATTGGCCCGACCCGAGAGATCAGGAATCGTGTCGGCGGGCATAGCCAACGGGACTAGGAACACTAGAATGAGGTAGACTCCTGCTATCGCTGCGAGGTTTCGTCCGACCGTAGATTCCCTAGCTCGGTTCGGTAGACCGTTCTTCAGAAGTCGAGTCTCAGAATCCTTCACATCTGTGTCGATGGGTTCTATCGCCATCAACCTATCCGCGGCTCATGGTAGAGGTCGGTGTGCGTGATGCCTTCGCTATCTCGGCGGTCATTGCCGTCATGGTCTTAGTGATGGGTTCTATGATGGCCTTCTTCGCCGGCGGGATGGAAGAGGATGGGATTTCTTCGGCTCTCCGCACCGGGGCGGTTTTGGGTGCTGCGGTCGGTGCGGTGGTTCTGATGTTCACTCTTGCTCGCGTGCGCGACCGAGCTGAGAAAGGCGATGTACGCGCTGCGGTGCGTGCTGCGGAAGTCGATGCTTTACGCTCTGAGATGTCCTATCTTACCGATGCGACCGATGGAGCTTGGGATGTCGAAGAGCGGGTGCGCCGTGAGCGAGGAATCCTGACCTTCGACATGCATGGATTGGATGCTGCTTCGGCGGCTGGCGCTACTGAGAGATTACTGGGGATTCGTGAGAGTTTGCAGCGTGTACGATTGGTAACTGGAAGAGGAGAGATTTTGCACGATAAGTCAGCCAATCCAGGTATCCGCCCCGCGGTTCTTCAGCGTTTACGAATCGAGGCGGAGGCTGCGGATTGGCAGGTCTTGGTGAAGGCCGGTTCAATCACGCTGCGGCCGATGGGAATCGCTCCGTCTAAGTCCTTGCGAGCTCGGCGCTTTGCAATATTCATTGTGCCAATGTGTACGGTGATGGGTTTCACGTTCAGAGATCTAGCCGGATCAACGATGGAGGATCAGGGGCTTGCTTTCGGAATTGCTGCAGGCGTTCTGATGACGGCTTTGCTCTCGAGTTATCGCGACCGTTCTGGCTAAACAGGTCTTGCCATTCAGTATTCTCTCAAGAGTAATCAGGGACACCCTCGCAACAGGCCTCTACGATTCTTCGGCAGCGCGGGCATTCCATGTGTTGCCGCATAGGAATGGCTGCGCCGCGGAATCCACATTCGCACAGAATCGCGGCGCAGTGGTCGTGGTCCACGAAGCGCTTTGCCCTCGCGCAGCCCAAATGACTTACTCAGGATTTGAGGTCGTTCAACTCGTCTTGAAGATGCTCGGTCAACCAATGGTGCAGAGTATCGCTACCCATTTCGATGAGAGTTGAATTGAGGAATGCGGCGATGAGTGCATCGCGAGCCTCCGTGGTATCGAAGCCTCGCGACTCCAAGTAGAACATCTGATCATCATCGACCGGTCCGTTGGCAGTACCGTGGCCGCAGCCAACGACATCATGCTCACTGACTTCGAGTTCAGGAATCGAGTCGGCTTCGGCCTTCTCGGATAATAGCAGATTGTGGAAGAGTTGGCCTGCGTCAGCACCCCTCGCTCCCTTGGCGACTCGGAGCATTCCGGTTCCAACCGTGCGCGAGTTGCCACCGCAAGCCGAGTGCCAATCGAGACGACTGAATGTCTCGGGAGCGTCGTGATGAATCTCGACGTGATGGTCGAGGTGCATATCGCTTGCCGATAGGATCGAGCCAAGGACATTCAGATGGCCACCGGTCTCGCCCATTTTGTAGCGAAGGTCAGCCTTAGTACGCTCGCTTCCCGAGCTGACCGTTCCAGCCTTGACCTGCGCGTCGCGACCAATCGCAATACTGTCGACGCGTAGAAGAGTCCCGGAATCGGTGTGGCCTATGACCACATCGTTCAGAATAGACCCATCACCGATTCGACCGCTGCGCAAGACTCCTGTCCAAGGCGCAGCGCCACTAATCTGTGTAATCAATTCGAATTCGCAGTGACGGCCGATATCGAGGGCAAGGTGCAAAGCACATGGAGAATCGCCTGTGTCGATGTCGAGAACGATTGGTGCACTGGCGACGAAATTATTCTCTGTGCGAAGTGTGTAAACCGAGTCGCCAGCGGCGGCGCGGATGAATGAAGAAGTCACCTCATCGGATTCCGGAAGAACCTCTGCGCCGACAATTCCTTCTTCTATCGAGATACCAATCAAAGCCACATTCTCATCTAGACAAGAGAGAGTAAGTTTTGGTGCCGCAGTGGATGGAATTTCGCTCAAATCTCCGCTAGGATGCACCCTCTTCCAAGGGGTGTAGCGCCACAGATGATCTGCCTTATCTGGCTCATCGAGAGACTTGTACAGGCTCGCAGCATCCATGTATAATTCACCAATCTGCTAATCCTCTACGGTATATTCCCGCTGAAGAAATTCAGCCAATACTTCCTTCCATTTCGAGGGCCATTAATTTGTTGAGTTCAACAGCGTATTCCATTGGGAGTTCACGAGTAAAGGGCTCAAAGAATCCGTTGACAATCATCGCCAGAGCCTCCTCTTCTGCGTGACCTCGGCTCATCAGATAG
>JAQXEV010000072.1 GCA_029250665.1 Candidatus Thalassarchaeaceae archaeon
AGGTTGAGCAATTCAGCCTTACCTCCAGAGTCCCCTTTGATGGTCGCAATTTTCTCTTCCTCGGGGGAGAGAACTTTGTCGATACGATCTTCAGATAACTTTGCGAAACTACCTGAAAGATGGTCGACTTCGTCGAGTAAAACGATTGTTTTCATCGAATCAGTATTCCCTCCGGAGAAAGCGGCTAACGAAATGTGCTGGCTGCCCCGAGTAGCAGCCCTTCGGATGGCTGCTGCGTTGCGTTCTTCAGAGGCATTCAGTTCGATAATAGACCAACCACGCTCCTTTGCCACTGCTTTGGCCAGCGTGGTTTTGCCAACGCCAGGCGGCCCTGAGAGCATTATACCGCGTTTGTCCGGGACGCGACCTTTGTCCCAACGATCGAGCCATTGGGCTATGAGTCGAAGTTGTGAATCATTACCTTCCATCTCACCCATGCGTGTCGGACGGTACTTCTCCGTCCAGTCTTCGAGGGTCTCGGCCGCGCTCACGACACACCCCTATCGTGGAGCCTCATGAAGATTGGTGGTCGGCTTCGACTGGAGCAGACGGATTTCAGAATAATTCCTGAATTGTGCCGGCAGCCATTCGTTCGAGAATTTCGTCGACGAAGGAGCGAACCTGCATCTGGTCGTCGCGCCTTCGAATCGTCACGCTACCATCCTTTAACGAGGTGTGGTCGACGGTCAGAGCCCATGGGATTCCAATCTCGTCGGCGCGTGCGTAACGCCTTCCAATCGATTTACTCGAATCCATCTCAGCGCGCGCCCGTGGTAGCGAATTGATGGCAGAAGTGATCTCTCTAGCCAGTTCGGGCATTCCCTCCTTATCGAAGAGTGGAAGCACCACACAATCGACGCTTGAAATGCCTTCAGCGAGCCTCAGGAAAGTGTAGTCCTCTCCTTCCTTCTGAGCTTCTTCGTAAGCGTGATCGAGGACATGCCAGATGATGCGATCGATACCAAAAGCCGGCTCGATGACGTGAGGTGTGAACCACTCGCCACTAACGTTAGCAGTCTCCGTCCGGCGCTCAACCATGCTGGAATCAATAGTAACACTGCGCCCATCTGACAATTGCAACTCGAATGGCAATTCATCTGGCAATTCACTCAGAGCCTCAAGAGCAGCAACTACAGCCCCCGCGTCTGCTCTGAATGTTGGACCGACTACCGCGCCATTCGGTGCTAATCTCTCCACGGTCTGCGTACGAGGTTCAGCGAATTGCCTCCAAGCGCGCAATCCCTTGGCCTTCGAGTGCGCCTCGTGACTTTCCAAGTCGTGACAAGTCCGATTTGCAATCCCAACGCACTCGATCCATCCATGCTCACCATGGATCTCACAATCCCAGCAATCCGATGCGTAATGTGCCATCTCTGTGCTAGCATGCTGGCGGAAGCGAATCTGTGCCGGATCGATTCCAACCTCAACAAGGAAATCCCAAGTCCGCGCTAGGAACCAAGCAACGGTAGAGTGTCTGACGATGCCAGCATCGAGGGCAGATCCGAACCCCATTCTAGTCTCACCAGCATATGGCCCGTCTGGGTCAGGAACTAGGGTGATAATCTCGGTGCGGCGAGCGAGGTCAACGTGTGGGGGATTTTCTGGGTCGATGAAGTACTCGAGTTCAGCCATATTGAATTCGCGAAGCCGAATCATTCCCTGCCTCGGGCTTATCTCGTTGCGGTATCCCTTTCCAGTTTGAATCGCTCCGAAGGGCAGCTTTTGTCGAAAGTGCCGATACAGCGCAGGATAGAGCATGAACATGCCCTGTGCTGTCTCGGGTCGCATGAATGCTGTACGACCCGAGCTCATAGCGCCTATTTGGGTCGAGAACATCAGATTCATCGGTTGAGCTGCAGTCCAAGCAGCATCTGAGCACGATGGGCATTCTATTCCTGATGCGAGAAGCCCATCGACGGCGTCCGCTGCGAGTGAATCTGCGTTTGGATGTAGATGCTCTACCAAGTGATCAGCACGGAAGGCCGAGCCACAAGCTCGGCATTCAGTCATCAAATCGTTGAATTCCCCGACGTGACCACTAGCAACCAAAACGGCCTCAGGAGTTATCGTCGGTGAGTCAATTTCGACAATGTCGCCGTGACTCAACCAGTGGTCAATCCATTTCTGAGTCAGACGACGACGAATCGCAGCGCCGACCGGCCCGTAATCAATGAGTCCAGAAACTCCACCATAGATGTCGAAGGCTGGCAGCACTATGCCGCGCCGCCTCAGCATCGCCGACAATCTATCGAGCCGCCTCTCCTCAGCCATCTCTAACGGCGAGGCGACCGTCCGCCTGTCTTTCAAGCCATCCTCAAACCATTGCCCAAGAACACCAGACTGAGCACCTGATGAGTTAGAGCCGGAAGACCCTAAATTCACCATTGGGAGGTGCCCAATGCACGTTCAGTACGTAGTACTGTACGATTTATGGAAGCGAAGCGTTCATGTACGGTATCAATGCGCTGAATCGTCGTAGTGTGAGGCGAAGTAATGCCAAAAATCGAGTATGTGGATGATTCTTGGGATACCGAGCAATTGCTCGAAAGTCTTTCACCACCTGTGCGCAACTGGTTCAAGGACAAGTTCCCTGACTTCACCGAACCTCAGAAACTTGCAATACCACGTATTCTCAATGGCGAACATCTCTTGCTTTGCTCGCCTACAGGGTCTGGTAAAACACTGACAGCTTTCTTGACGATTATCGACGATCTTGTGCGTAAATCGTTAGATGGTTCACTAGGTAATTCGGTTCAGTGCGTTTACATCTCACCAATCAAAGCACTGGCAAATGATATTCAGAAAAATCTCATTGGTCCTTTGACTGAGATTCGAGAACGTTACCTACCTGGTAGGGCGAAGGAAATCAAGGTTGGTTTGAGGACAGGAGATACAAGTCGGAAGGAACGTGAAAGGATGCTTCGTAAGCCTCCTCACATACTTATTACGACTCCTGAATCGCTTGGATTGGCTTTGGCTTCGAAGCGCTTCAGGCCTTTGCTCAATGACCTCCAATGGATGATTATCGATGAGATGCATTCACTGGTGCCGACTAAGCGAGGCACTCACCTTGCTCTGAGCCTTGCTTTGATGGATAGTGTAATCGATTCCCATGTGCAGCGAATCGGAATATCGGCTACGATGGAACCGTTGGATGCGGTTGCCGAATTCTTGGTTGCCAGCGATTCTCGTGAAAGTGATACAGAGCCCCAGCATGTTGCGATTGCGAAGGTATCTGGGTCGAGGCGTCTCGACCTAGACATCATCCTCCCGACGCCTCGATTCTCATCTTTGCCGGTTAAGGAAATCCTCGACCACAATGTCGATCGCATCAAAGAAATCATCGAGGCTCACACGACGACATTGGTCTTCGTCAATACTCGACAGATGACCGAGACGGTAGTTCAGAAGCTGAAGATTCTCGGAACAGAAGGAGTTGAAGGGCATCACGGTTCTATGGACAAAGCCATTCGTCTCGATGTCGAGCAGCGCTTGAAGAATGGATTATTGCGCAGTGTCGTATCATCATCTTCTCTCGAAATGGGTATCGATATTGGTTCCGTAGACTGTGTCGTTCAGGTGGGCAGTCCTGGTTCTATTGCCACAGGATTGCAGAGGATTGGACGTGCAGGTCACCAAGTCGACGGACTGCCGCGAGCGCGATTGTTACCAACATCTCCGCAAGACTTACTCGAAATGGTATCGTTACAAAACGGCATCTTACGGGGATCAATGGACCTACTAAAATTTCCACAAAACTCTCTCGACGTGCTTGCGCAATTCTTGATTGGTCTGACCATCATCAGGGAGTGGGACATAGATGAGGCATACGAACTTGTGACTGCGGCTTGGCCTTATCGAGAATTACCATATGATGATTTTATCGAGGTTCTTGACTTACTCGAGGAGGAACGCCGAGTCTGGGTCGATTGGGAAGAAAATCGCTTCGGGAAGCGTGGTTATGCGCAGATGATTTACTACACCAACATAGGCACCATCGCTCCCAGCAATAACTTCCTCGTTTTCACCTCAGACGGAACTCTCGTCGGTCAATTATCCGGTGGATTCGTTGCGAGCCTTCGGCATGGGGATGTCTTCTTGCTTGGAGGTTCGACATACCGAGTTTCCAGCATTCGAGGAACCCGAGTGAATGTCACTTCAGCTACGGGCTACCGCCCGACGATACCATCGTGGGCGGGTGAGGCAAATAGCCGAACTAACGAACTGAGTTACGAGGTTCTTGACGTGCTTGAGCGATCATCGACTATGGTGCGAATGGGGCGAGACGTCCGTCCATTGTTGACGGATGTCTATGGATTGAATAGGCCTGTGGCGAATGCTCTGGCGAATTATCTTGATGAGCATTGTGCGACCACTTTCCAAGTTCCTAACCGCGACCGGATTATCGTTGAACAGGTCGCTGGCCCGCTTCCAACTTACATCGTGACTACTTGTCGTGGTCGCGCGTTCAATCTCGCACTCGGCTATCTATTCGCTGGAATTGCCGTGCGTGACAACATAATCGTCAATGAAATATCATTCGATGAAAATGGCTTCATGATCAAACTGAGTCATGAGGTTGAGATTTCGAAAATCCCTGAATTATTCAAGGATGGTTCGAGTCGAGAGGTTCTTCAGCGATACATGCTCGACTCGCAACTTTTTGCTAAGAGATTCCGTGAGGTATCGAGCCGAAGTATGCTGAATCCTCGACGTATAGGTGCGGAAGAGGTCAGTCCAAAGCAATTCCAGAATCGCGCGGAACAAATCTTGCGTGCTCATCGGCAAATGGAGGATTCAGTACTCATCCGTGAGGCGATGAGTGAGATTCTAACCAGTGACCTTGAGATGAATGAACTCTCTGATTTCATTTCGCGTATGGACAGCGAGAATGTCAGAATCGTCCATCGAAAGGTGAAGATGCCTTCTCCTTTGGGAATGACTCTCTTCATGTCCTCATTCGAGGATTTACTGAGTTTGAGGACTCGAGCTTATCTGATCAAGGATATCGACCCTGAGATTCTTCGTCGATTGCTTGGCGCACGTTCGTTAGCAACAGATCTCGACCGTGAGAGGCTTGGTCAGTATTACCAAGACAAGGTCGCAGTGCCGGACTCTGCAATGGGCCTGTTGAGGCTGATGGACATGGGTGGTGGATTAGAGAAGACATTGATCCATCCACTATATTCCGAGAAACTCAAGAGTCTCGAGTTCGATCAACTGCGTGCTTGGGTCCACGAACTAGCTGAGCGTGGACTGATTACCAAGGTGCGTAATACTGGTCATTCACAGATTGATGACAAATGGTTCTCGGAACGCATGGCTGGCGTGCACGGTACTCTCGGCTGTCTTGCCGCCTCCGGTGCAGATGAGATGGATGATTTACGCGCCCTCTATACTGGCGGCCTGACCTTTGACATAGGAATGGATTTCATAGCTGGTCAGGCCAAAACTTGGAAACAAACTTCACTTTCTGATCCAATCGATTGTCTTCGCCTCAAACTACTCGATATGCTGGGCTCTGAGGGACCTCGAACCCTGGATAAATTGGCAGACAGGCTTCCCTTCCCACGAGCCCAGGTTGAGTCGGTTCTGCAAGAACTCGAAATGCGCAACCTTGTCTCAATCGGCTTCTTCACACAGACCAACGATGGAGAATACATCCTGCGTGTCGATGAATATCGCATCACTGGAGGGCAGGTTGAGGTTGTAGATTATCGAACTCTTCAGACATTGATTCTCCACAAGTCGTTCCAGCAATACGAAGAGCCGGCTGAGGCGATTCGTAACCTAATTCTCGTCCAACGCCGCGACGAGATGTTACATCGGGTGAAGGATTACAGATTCCGTGATTGGAAGGATATCAAACACGATCCGGATGTCATTAACGGACGCTTACTGCATAATCGAGTCGGCTATACAATGGAAGATCAATTGCCTATTGTCCTCGGTTTGCGAGGAGACCCTTGGATTGGTCCTCTAGAAGAGGAATTACTGGCGAAAATTCCGAAGGATGGAATGAGCAGGATGGAACTCTTCGCCGATTACCCGAAGGGCAAGGACCACGTGCATATTCAGCGCTCATTGAAGAGTGCCTTGGGTAACCTCGAACGTCAATTACTAATCGGAAAGAAATACATCGAATTACCGAATCGAAAGCGCTCGCTCGCAGTCTTCCATCGGATTCACGAGCGCGTTAAACCGATGAAATTTGATGAGGCAGTCAAGAACCTCATCGAGAGGATTGGTCCAGTCAGACTCCATACTTTGCGTTTCTTTGTCTCGCGACCAGTCGAAGAATTGGCCGAGGTTCTTCGCGATCTCGAAAATTCGGACCGAATTGTCCGCATAGTCGCTCTGCAACCTGATCCGACTGATTATTACTCAAGCCATGAGGATGCGGAGAAACTCCTCTCGCCTATGGCTGAGGATCGTACCATGCGTATACTCTCCCAGTCGGACCCGTTCTGTTCCCGCTTCATTCAAGAGGTTCGACTTATGCTCAAACAGGGATGGTATCATCCTGTTTTCAAGGGGGTAGATCCAGTAGGTCGAATCCTCATGTTTGTCGTAAATGATTACCTTGAAATCAAGGATATCAACATCCCTCACTCCTACCTTGACGAATTCAAGGACACTTTCGACGAGCTATTGGAAAATTATCGGGACAGGCTCGTCGACGTATCGGTGATTCACGCCTTCAACGGTGTTCCAGTCCACGATTGCGATGAGAATGTTCAGCAAATATTGGCGGATCTTGGCTTCGAATCGATGGGTGATGAGGAGCGCTATATTCGTGGAGGTGTAGTTGATCCGATGCCGCGGAAGAAGATTAATCGCATTCTTTTCCATCATCATTCACTGCATCAGAAAACTCGCTTCGAGAATGAAACCATGGCGCTTGAACACTTAGAAGAATTGCGCGATGATTTTGCTCTACGTGGTCGCTGTGAAATGTTCCGAGTTGATCTCAAATCGATGGCTGCTGCCCACCAACTCCACCAAGGAACCAACCTTCGTGGCCACCTAGTCTGGGCGCGAATGACTCACTTCCAGAGACTGCTGACAATAAGGAACGTACCTGCTCCAGAGGAAGATGAGGATATTTTGCAATTCTTCCGCGAGCACCACGATCCAACCATATTCATGGAAAGGCATGCGATGAAGCGCGGCGAATTCCGCAAACTCATCTCGCCGCTGGTAAGAAGTGGGCATCTTGTTCAGGATTACCGTGGTGGCTTCAAAGCCGTCGAACCGCTTCGCGATTCTGATCTTTGGGAGGTCAAACGCGATTACCTGAGAGACCTTGTTCAGCATTATCCAGTAATCACTCTCAAACAAGTCGAGAGGCTCGCGGGTTCACCATTCTCGGCGGAAGAAATTTCAGATGTGATGCGAGAATTCGAAGAGGATGGAACTCTCATCAAAGGTTTCCTCGTCGATGATATGCACGATGTATGCTGGGGCCGACATGCATTATTGGAAGGGACAGATGCAATCACTCGCACGCGTGACCTTGTAATCCCTCCTTCTGACCCACTAATCCACTACTTCGGCAGTCTGCTTCGTGAGAGATTTGGCTACGGCTCGGCATACCTTGTATTCCATCGCGAAGAGCCAGTAGCCGCATTCAAAGCAAATACTCGAGAGGGTGTGATTCACATTACTGATTTCGTTGGCGATTCGGACCTTGAGAAAGAGGCTCTGCGAGTTATGAAGGAATTCGCTTGGGAGCACGATATGCCACTGCGTGGGAAATTGTACGAGCGATTACGAACCCGTTGAAGCCTCAGATTTCGAATCTCCACGTAACTGTCGCGGGAGAAGTCGCATGATATTCCGGTGAAGCTCTGGAAGTAAGTCGAAAAGAGCGATTGCCATCAAAAACATCGCAAATAGACTGGCCGCTTTCGCAGCATAACTATGGGTAAAATCAAACATACTCAAGCCAAAGAAATCCCAATTTCGGTACTCATCAGTTAACCAAACTATTCCCGCATTTCGAAATGTATTGAGGATGTGGATTGTTGGTAAAGCGATCAGTAATCCTCGCGCGCGACGGTTCCATGGAACTGTTTGTAGTGCTACGATTGCGCCTACAAAAATGATCATCGATTGAAGGCCGGAGCAACTGAGAATGAAGCCGATATTGACCTCTTCACCAGTAGCATGATACATTGGAATGAAGAACCCACCATCCCCCAAAGGCGTTGTCAAAAGAAACATGTTCCCATCCCATTCCGAGAGTGTAATCTCGCCTGATCCATGAAGGTCGACCATCACTTCCCCCATCGTATAGGCACCTAGTCCAGCGAACTCAAGCATCCATTCTGCACTGTGCGCGGTCAGCATTACGAATGCCACATTGAGGTATGGGATGCTGTACACGACATGGTAGGGTATCATCGACCAAGCTACCATGCCTCTGAACCAGACGATTGATTCTTTTGTTTCAGATGTTAATGTATGAAGGCGGGCGGCTTCAAAGTAAGCGAGGATAAAACCACCCGGAAGTGCCCCTGCTGTCATTAGGACGAGAACAGGGTCTCCAATCTTGACGTAATACTCCGAAAGCAGGTAAATGAACAAGCCAAGCATAATCCAGCCGGCTGCAGCGAGTTTTCCTGAGTATTCTTCTTTTGATTTGGAAAAGGAGACGGCTAGGAGCACCATTCCGAGGCTTCCGATGAGCAAACGGATGCCCTCTCCGGTGAAACCGATGGACTCGGCGACAGTGTCCAATACGGCCCCAATGGGTTCCTGCATTGAACCGACTCCAATCATCAACTCGTAAATAGGATGCCCTCGCCGGTTCGGCTCAGGGAGTATCATGGCCTTCGATTTCGATTCGTTCGCCGAGGATTACATTGGCGACTTGCGTCGAACCCTCGCGGATGTCTCGTTAGAACAGATTCAGGCATTGTTGAACGAATTGGTTGCTGTCGGTGAACGTGGCGGTAGCGTCCACATGATTGGGAATGGTGGGAGCGCAGCCACACCATCACATAGTGCTGGAGATTGGTCGAAGGAATTGGGAATTCCAACCATTGCTCACACTGACAATATCTCATCATTCACGGCTTGGGCCAATGATACCGATTACTCGAATGTCTTCGCTGGTCAATTAGCAACATTTGCTAAGGCGGGAGATTTGGTAATCGCTTATTCTGGTTCTGGGAATTCCGCCAATGTTCTGAATGGAATTTCAATGGCTAAAGATGCTGGTTGCCGCACCGCTGCTGTAACTGGTGACTACAACGGCGGTGCTGGTGGTGCGTTGGCTGGAATGGTCGATGTGGCAATCGTCGTTCCAACTACCTCAATGGAACGAATTGAGGATATGCAACTAGTCATCAACCACATTGTCAAAGAAGCAATGAAGGCCCAGCGCGGCCAGTGATACCATGTTGGCACCGCACCGCGATTCTGCGGGTTTGACAGATTCTCTCGAACTCGAGGCTCTTCCTGGCGGAATCGAGTGGGATGGGCGTATCGCCTATCTCGATCGAGATGGCGTACTGAATATCGGTAGTGAAAACTATGTCAATTCACCTGCCGAGGTAGTGTTGCTCCCAGATGCTGGACCTTCTGTTGGTCGACTTCGTCGGGCTGGATATCGTATCGTCATCGTAACGAATCAATCTCCTGTTGGGCGTGGTCATTGGAACTCCGCAAATTTGGATTCAATTCATACACGCTTGCGTGAAATGCTACTCACTGAGGATGTGGATGCTCATCTCGACTTAGTGCTTTACTCACCCTACGCACCATGGGAAGGAGCTTGGGCGCGCAAACCACACCCTGGTATGTTAGAGGCCGGCCGTCAATTGCTTGATGCGGCCGCTGACGGTACTGATTTCGAGATACTGCGGCTAATGTTTGACGATGATTGGCAGGACAGGCCTGATGAGTCAACCTCATTCATGGTCGGTGACAGAGGTGTCGATATGGCTGCCGCACTCGCCTTTGGTGTAACTGGCATCCGTTGTGATCCCGATATTGGCCTATCAGGGGTTGTTGATTCTATACTGGGGGGTGCCGCGTGAGCGGTACCCATGTGAAAAGTGTCGTCCGAATCGCTTTGGATGACACAGACCATGTCGATCACGCGTGTACAACCGAGCATTTCCAGCGATTGCTGTCAATGCTCCAACTAAGTATCGATGACTTCGCGGTCCTCGAGAGACGACTAGTAAGGCTCTGGCCTTTCGCACCGAAGAGGACGCGGGGCAATGCTGCATTGTCGGCAGTATGTGAATTGGGCTACGGCTCTTTGGACGATGTGAATAAGATTTGTAAGAAATTCATTGAAGATTTAGCACTCGAAATCGCGACTGACTATCCGAGTGAAGGTCAGAGACCGGACCCTTGCTTGCTCGTATCAGATGTGGAATTTCCTGAGGAATGGTATTGGCAAGCCGTTCGGCGCGAAGTTAAGTTGAAAACTCGTTTAGAAAGTCTGCCCGATAGCGCCAAAATCCACTCAATTTCTCCTCAGCCGGCTGGGCTTATCGGCGCGAGTTCTGCAATCGCTTGGAATCCCTCACAAGGCAGCACTTGGGAATTAATCGCTTGGCGTCAGCCGAACCGAATCAGGACGAACCGAGAAGTTTCACAACAGTCGATTATCGAGATGTCGGAGAGGTTTACTGAAACATTCACCAATAGAGATCCTACGACAGGTCGTGGCATGATTATGCCACGCACAAATTGCCCTGTTCTATACGGCGTGCGTGGAAATTCGGCCCAAGAGGTATCAGATGCTCACAAATTCATGCAGTCTCGAGATGATGTAGAGACCTGTGAAGCTTGGGCAATCCATCGAACAAATCAGGTTTCAGACGACCATTTACTGGGTTATTATAGCGCAGTTGTAAGTGGTTTGCCTAACGAAGTTCAGGGAGGGCACTCCTCAATTTTGGTTTGGGATGGTGAGGTTGGAAAAACTCTGATAGCCTTTGCTGAAAGCGGACCAGTCAATGTATTATTGCGTAGAACAAAACCGGGTGATGTAGTCGATTGGTTGGGTCTGAAAGCTCCTTCAGGTGAGATTCACCTCGAAAGATTACGGGTGAAATCCACAGTCCCAAGAACGGGTGAGCGACCTGATTGTTGTGGTAAAGCCATGCGCAGTGCAGGTAAAGGTCAGGGGCTCCGCTGCACGGTTTGTGGTTCAATCAAAGAAAAATCTTGGAAAATCGAATCAATCTCATTCGACGGGCAAAGTGGTGGCTGGGTTGAGCCGACCGCATCCAACCGAAGGCATCTCGCTATGCCATTGAAACGTTCACTTCCAAGTCCCGCGAAGAATCAAGACTGAGTCACGGTTGCGAAATCCATGGCTGCTGACAGTCAAACGATTGCGACAGTCTTGTTGAGCATCTCTGCCGCAGGTCTGATCTGGTTCATTCTGCGCTTACGGCAGCGACGTAAATTGGACATTGTTGAGATAGAGAAGGAATATTCTGGGAGAGCGAAGAATCCTGATGATTTGATGGTTCCAGATGACAATGCGATTGCTGAATTGGAACGATTATTGGAGTCGAGCTTCGAATCTGAAGAATGATTATGCGGGGAAGAATCCACTAGTTTTCAACTCTAATTCGTTGTGTTGCTCTCCGTCGACAAGTGTTCTCCGGTTATTTATTCCATCAACGCGGAAGAGCCAAGTCTGTCTAATTCCATCCAATTGTTCACCCCGGCTCCTCCAAGGTTCTCCGATTCCCGAGGGCGATTCATACGCCTTCGCTGTGAGAACCAATCGGGTATTTGTGGCTGCGCTAATGATGGATCGCGCCGCTTTCAGATCGCTTGCTGGGGCACGGCCGCTCGATGGGCACCAATCATCGATGATGACAATATCAGATTCATTGAGACGGGAGATCAGTGGTCCAACTGCCTTTGCTCTTGTCAGTAGATCTTCTCCGAATTCTAAGATGAATAGACGCTCGAGTTGTTGCTCATTCAGGTTTACCAATATTTGTCTAGTTCTGACTGGGTCTGGAGCGGTTCTACCGAGCCAAACAACTCGGGAATTCGCTTCAAGAACTGCTGCTGCGAGGCTGAGACATAGGCTGGTGCCGCCAATCCCTGCTTCCACAGATAGGTGGACAGCCCCTGAGTCAAGGTCGAGCATGAGACTCGCTTCGCGAACTCAGGGTGGATGAGGATTGCTATCCTTAGGCGTCTCTGAGCGGATATCCTCAAGGACTCGCCTACGGTCGATTCATCGATGGCGGAGAGGATTCGTAAGCGGGAAGCGCCGCCGTTTGAAGAGAAGGATTCGAATCTCTTCGTCGCGTTACAAGAAGATGGATTCTTCAATACGGCTCTGAATGATTCCAATCAATACGGTCCTCATACGATGATTATCTTGCTCGGAATTGTTGCGACT
The DNA here is from genome assembly GCA_029250665.1 of Candidatus Thalassarchaeaceae archaeon. Classification (GTDB taxonomy): domain Archaea; phylum Thermoplasmatota; class Poseidoniia; order Poseidoniales; family Thalassarchaeaceae; genus MGIIb-O1. The sequence goes on from JAQXEV010000072.1 coordinate 12,395, forward strand.
ATCACCGGGGCAGCTTTACTTGCCCTGATGTTCATCTATTGATTCTAAGTTCTTACTCGATTATTCAATCGCTGCACGTGCGAGTGCGACTGATTCGTCGACGATTTCTCCGCTGACACCCAAGTGGCTCATTGGATTGAAAAGTTGGTCTAGTTCATCAGAGGTGAAAGCGGCGGTAATCTCCGCATCCTCGCCACAAACCTCTCGCAGGTGGCGGCGGTCTGCAACGGCAACCATCGAGGCGCTTCTGAGAACCTCATGCGCTTGGTCACGGTGCATTCCAGTATCGACTAGGGCAAGCATTAGTTTCTCAGCCATGACTAGTCCGTTTTGAGATTCTATATTGGCGATCATCCGTTCGGCATCGACGACGCACTTGCTCATCACTCGGTCAGTCTTGAGAAGGATGTCGTCGAGTAGAATCATTGCGTGTGATAGAGTGAAACGTTCACTCGATGAGTTCGCAAGATCGCGCTCGTGCCAGAGTAGTGCGTTTTGGTAAGACGGGATTATCATCGCGCGGACGATACGGGCGAGACCTGATGCGTTCTCAGCGGTAATCGGATTACGCTTGTGAGCCATGGTCGATGACCCGACCTGCTTCTCGACATCGAACCATTCTCCGACCTCAGCGATTTCCGAGCGTTGTAGATTGCGAACTTCTTGTAGCAACTTCTCGACTGAGGCAGCGACATTTGCCATCCATCCAACCCACTCGATGTAGCGGTCACGGCCGACGACTTGTGTGGTTGCGACCGGGACGCTCAATCCAAGATGTTCAAGGATAAGTCTCTGAAGTTCCTTGGCATTCTCACCTTGGGCTGCTCCAGTACCGACAGCGCCGAGGAATTTGCCAGTGATTGCGCGAGCCTCAAGTTCGTCGAGGCGCACAAGATGGCGGCGGAATTCATCAACGAATACTGCAATCTTCAATCCGAAGGTAATCGGGACCGCTGCCTGACCATGTGTTCGCCCAAGCATCACTGTGTCGCGCTCGCGCTCAGCCAAGTCACAGAGAGTTGCCAATACTTGCTTCAGCATCACGCGTTGTAGAATAATAGAATCGCGAATTTGCAGTGCGACGGCCGAATCGACGATATCATTACTCGTCGCACCCAAGTGGATACACCAAGCAGCGTCACCAGCTTGCTCAGCCATCGCCTTCGTTAGCGCCATGATGTCATGGCGAGTCTCAGCCTCAATTTCGTCTACCCGATCTGCAGTGACGATGCCAGGGTCGGAGATATCTGCTATCTTATCGTAATGCTCAGCACTCACGCGCCCGAGCTGACAATGAGCCCAAACTAGGGCGCGCTCGACGTCCAATTGTCGAGTATGTCGACCCTCTCTAGACCAGATGTCTTTGGCTTCAGGTCGGCCGTAACGGTAGTCCAGTGGTGATACAGACACTGCGTTCCCCGTATCCTGTCGACTTGACGCCCCCCCTTGAGGCTAGCGGATGATGGATAAGAGGCAAAAGGCGTCACTGAGAGGCTAATGCAGCACTATCGAGTATCCACACACCCCTTCTGCCGGACCATTGCGGTCGGCCCGTGATATCCAGGTTATGTCGGAGGTGTGGTGCGCCGACGACAATGGTTTCGAATTCCCCTCCTTCGCCATCTAAATTGAATCGATTACGCTTTGCAGCGAGGGACAGTTTCGAAAGGCTATGCTCGTCTAATTTTACCCCCAACCATTCTTCTCCAAGCCCGTCGGTCGAAACAGATACAATTCTTACATCGAATCCGTGATCTACTAGTGATTGCATGTGTTCTTCTGGTGAATGATGCCAGAGCGGACAGTAAGAAATCAATCCTAACCGCTCGCACATTCTCTCGATACGAGTTTTCTGGTAATCTGACCGAAGCGCTCCAACGACCAGCGCATCGACTTCCAAAGCTTCATCTTGCAAAACCAAATCTCCTGGGAATTTGATTGACGGCGAATCCTCACGTACCTGTGCGTATGCGGTTGAAACATCGTATCTACCACGGATAGCAGCCTCGAGATCATCGATTTCAGACTCTTCCTCACCCTCCGAAAGAACTGGCAACCACGGAACTCCCATCGAGGCTGCCTGTAACCCAGCCAGCGAAGTATTCGGTAATTGAAACATCATCGAATCATCTGAAGTGACGTGCACGGTGACAAGAGATTCGACCGACCAACCCTGCATCAATGCCCACCAACAGGCGTAGGTAGAGTCCTTCCCTGCTGAAGAGAGGACTGCAACGCGCATGACTCAGCGGAAGGACTCGCACCCATCAATTCACCCGTGACAAAGGTGTTGCCTTTACCACAGTATAGTCTCAAATCCCGCGATCTCGCATCCCAACCTTTCCGAGCCAAGCGAGAAGGGACTGCGACCAAGGTTGATAAGAGGCCGGCGCAGGTCCCTCTGCGTTAGCCATGCAACCAAGCGGACGTGGATATGATCATGGGGTTTCGACCTTCTCGCCAGACGGACGATTGTACCAAGTCGAGTATGCTCGCGAATCGGTGAAACGTGGGACAACTACTGTTGGCCTCAAGTTCCGTGATGGAGTAGTTCTCATCGTCGACAAGCGCATATCTAGCAAGCTGGTTATTATCGATTCAATCGAGAAGATGTATCAGATTGACGGCCACGTCGGATTCACTACTTCCGGACTCGTTGCAGACGCGAGGCAACTCGTCGATCGTGCTCGCGTTCAGTGCCAAGTCAACAGAATGACCTATGGTGATGCGATACCTGTAACCACTCTTGTCAAGAAAATGTGCGACTACATGCAATCTTTCACTCAATATGGGGGTGCCAGACCCTTCGGCACTGCCTTGTTGATTGCTGGAGTAGATTCCGAAGGTGTACATCTCTTCGAGACTGACCCAAGTGGAGCTTACCAATCGTATCATGCTGGTGCCATCGGCCGAGGTCGTGCGTCTGTAATCGACCATTTCGAAGCGAATTGGAAATCAAATATGACTCAGAATGCGGCAATCAAGCTCGGCCTTGAGGCCCTTCGAGAATCAATCGACGAAGATCTCAATCGAGAAGCTGTGGAAATTGCCATAGTCAATGGTAGTGGCTACACAAAAATGAGCCGTGAAGATACTCTGAAGCATCTCGACAAGCTCAATTGAGCCCGATTGCATCCCCGATTGCTCTAAGGGCTGGGCCGAATCTGGCGATTCATGGTAAGCCTCGATGATGCGGTCATCGCTCGCCTCGAAAAAGGCGGCAATCGTTACGAGATTCTTGTCGACCCCGACCTCGTGGCAGAGTGGAAGGTAAATCCAGAACAGGTATCGTTCGAGGATATGTTGGCCACAGATGAGGTTTGGTCTGATGTCAAAGCCGGCGACAGGCCAACATCCGATGCGCTCGAGAATATCTTCGGAACTACCGATTTACATTCCTGCGTCGAGCGCATTCTTACCGATGGAAGCATTCAGTTAACAACCGCTCAACGGAAGCAAATGGTCGACGATAAGCGCAAGCAAATTATCCACGCCATCGCGACGACGGCGACTGACCCGAAAACACGCGGACCTCACCCACCTACACGTATCGAAAACGCTCTTTCAGAAGCCCGATTCAGCGTTGATCCATTCCTCTCCGTCGAGCGCCAAGTTCAGGACGCTGTCGATGCCATCCGTGCATTGATTCCATTGCAATTCATCACAGTACGCTTGGCCTTCCGCATTCAAGGCAGGGATTACGGCGGAGTGCATCAGTTATTGCGCGATTCTATCCAGAAGGAAGAGTGGCTTTCTGACGGTTCTTGGGTGTGTGTTGTGGAGTGTCCGGGCGGCATGAAATCAGACTTAATTAGCCGCGTTTCCAAGCGCAGTTCGGGACTTGATGTTAGAGAGTTGGACTAAATCGAAGAGTCGTAAGCAGACGAGTACATAGCGACTCTTCACACACCGTAGGTGTGAGCATATACGGTTATGAAGGGGAGGTCGGTCGCGCGGCCCGATAACATGAGTGGAGACAAGGGCGCGGGCGGACCGCGCGGATCTCGACAGGCACCTCTGCTTGTCGCACCCGGAGATGATCTGGGTGATTCTGGGGAGCTCGAAGCTGGGCATGGCGTACTCGCCATCAACGGTCGGCTTCGTGCATTGAAGCAAGGAAGAATGAGTAATCGGGACGGTACTGTCTCGATAGAGCCGCGACGCACCGCTTACGTGCCGCGGCCAAGCGATCTCGTGATCGGATACATCGAGGGATGCACCAGTAATATCTGGTTCATCGACATCGGTGCGCCGTTCAATGCGATTCTGCCGATGAGCCTCGGACCATCCAAGGCTGAGTTTGGTGGTATCAGAAAGGTCCTCGACATCGGTGACGCTATCCTTTGTCGAGTTCAAGAGGTCGAAGAGAATCATTCGAGCGTCGTTACGATGAAAGGAATGGGTCTGCGTGCAATTCGCGCTGGCAGCGTCGAGGACATTGATCCTCACCTGCTTGGCCGACTTATCGGTCGCGGAGGCAACAACCTCCGCCAACTCAAGGAAGACACGGAATGCCGTGTCGTAGCCGGCGATAATGGCCGGGTGTGGCTAGATGGTGACCTCAGTGGTATCATCGATGCTCGTGACAGACTCAACGCGCTTCTCACCGAAGCGAAAGTCGAGGAATACAGAGGTGATGCCTGATGGGCGGATACGGAGATGTGCAGTGCATAGATGAGAATGGAATTCGATTAGATGGTAGGACCAAGGATGAGGTTCGACCCGTACACATTGAGACTGGAGTAGTTCCAGTCGCCGATGGTTCGGCCCGAATGACTTGGGGTCTGAACGATGTCATCGCAGCAGTTTACGGGCCTATGGAAGCTCACCCTCGCAAGATTCAGCGCCAAGACCGTGCTGTGCTTGATGTGCGATACAATATGGCACCTTTCTCGACAACAGACAGGATTCGTCCAGGATTTAACCGCCGCAGCCGAGAGATTTCCAAGGTTACGGCTGAGGCTCTTGAGAGCGTAGTGCTGACTGAACTCTATCCACGCAGCAAGATCCGCGTCGAAATCGAAATTATCTGTGCTGAGGCAGGCACTCGATGCGCAGGAATCACAGCCGCATCAGTCGCTCTTGCCCACGCTGGTATCCCGATGAGCGACATGGTTGTCTCGGTCGCCAGCGGTAAGGTACACGATATCGTAGTCTGCGACCTGAACAAGGAAGAGGACAATTACGGTGAGGCAGACCTTCCAATGGGAATTCTCCCTAACTCTGGAGAACTTGTCTTCTTGCAGATGGACGGTGACCTTTCACCTGATCAATTCCAGGAAGCTTGGGATTACAATATGGAAGCAACTAAGGTGATTCACGCCGAGATGGTTCGCGCTCTCAGAGGAGGTGATGAGTGATGGCTATCCCACTTGTCCCTAAACTCCTACGCGCTCACCTCGCGGAACTTGCCGCTGAAGATCAGCGTCACGACGGTCGCGGTCGCTTCGTTGGCCGCGACACTGAACTCGAGATCAACTGTCTGCCACGCGCAGAGGGTTCTGCTAAGGTGCGCATGGGTGACACCATCGTTTACGCTGGTGTCAAGTTCCAGATCATGACTCCATACCCAGACCGACCTAATCAGGGCGGTTTGATGTGCAGCGCTGAAGTTCGCCCGGTCGCAGGTCGAAACTGGGAGCCTGGTCCACCAAGCCCCCAGTCTATCGAGTTGGGACGTGTCGTCGACCGCGGAATCCGCGAGTCAGGTTGCATTAACACTGAGGATTTGTGCTTAATTCCTGGTGAGAAGGCCTGGCAGGTCATTCTCGACTTATTCGCAGTATCTGACGATGGAAACTTGTTCGATGCTTTCGCTCTTGCTGGCATTGCCGCGCTGAAGAGCGCGGTTGTCCCTGCTGAGCGCTTTGGAGTCGGTGAAGACCGACCCCTCGGTGTCGCAAAGACTCCAGTCATGTGCTCATACCACAAGGTCGGCGGTCGCTTCGTTTACGATGCTGACAAGAGAGAAGAGCTTGGAGGAGACGAGCGAATCCACATCACCCTTGGTGATGATGACCACGTTCATTCATTGCAGAAGGGTCTAAAGGGAATCTTCACGGCGGCCGAATTCGCTGAGATCATGGATCAGGCACGCTCTAGGTGCGCCGAACTTCGCGATCTAATTGACGAAAAAATGGAAGGTGAGTGAAATGGCAAAGAGAACACAGAAGGCAGGCGCGACCGCCAAGTTCGGTCCACGATACGGTGTTAGTGTCCGCCGACGTGCTGGCTCTGCCCTCAAGAAGAAGTCACGAAAATACACTTGCCCTGTCTGCCAATACCAGAAAGTCACCCGCAAGGTGGCTGGAATTTGGGAGTGCAAGAAGTGCTCACACACATTCTCTGGTGGAGTATGGGAACCATTCACCCGCGCCACAGACGCGAATTCACGTGTCATTCGGCGCGGCATGGAAGGCGCTACGGCGACTGACATGACTGTCATCGCACAGCAAGCCGCTCTCGATTACGAGCGAAAGCTTGCGGCTGGTGAGATTGATGTCAGCGACGAAGAAGAGTGAAGCTCTCCAGCTCACCCTGAAGGTCAAGAGCCGATTTGCCGAAGCCTTGGAGGCTTCTCTCATCACAGAGGCTGAAGTCAGCCGTGAATCTGATACAATCGTTGTACAGGAGGCCGAAGCGGTCTTCGTGGACATGCGTGCGCGTTGGAATACAGTGATGCGAGGACTTGCAGCAGCCGACGAGGCATTGAAAACGCTCGATTGAAACAGGGAGATGAGAACATGGTCGACCAACAGCAGATTCAGAGCCTCGTGCAAGAACTACAGATGGTCCGCGGCCAGATTCAATCGCTGACCAGTCAACTCAATGAGATTTCACTAACAATCGAAGCTCTGGCTTCTCAAGACCCTGACCGCTCAGTTTACCGTGCTCTTGGCGGCATTTTACTCGAGGTCGACGATCGCGCTTCACTCACTAACGACCTTGAGTCATCGCGCGAAACAATAGAATCTCATCTCAAGACGCTCAGCGCGCGTGAAACCGAAATCAGAGCTCAGTACGCCGAAGCGGTTGAATCTCTGGATGATTGAGGGATTTGATGCAACTCGATATGACTCCGCTCACTGAGTGGGTCGATTCCGCAGCAGAACGCGGCGCTATCGCCGTTGTCACCCATCGTAACGGCGATATGGATACAATTGGTTCAGGGATTGTCTTAGCGAGGCGAATTGAAAATGCTCGAGCCTGCGGATTGTATGTCGGTACGCTTGCGCGTAAGATGCTGGATGGCCATTCATCCGATTTCATGCAAATAGATGCTGAGCGCCCTGCTTTCCCTCGCAGTTTGGGTGGGATTATCGTCGTTGATTGCGCATCGCCGAGTCAAGTTGGATTCACTCTTCCTGACGCACCACTATGTGTTGTCGATCATCATTCATCTGCTTCTGATCCATGGCCGGACGACGCATTGATACTGCGAGGTAATGCTTCCTCTACAGCTGAGATGGTATGGGATTGGATTCGCGACGCCGACCTTGTCTGTAGCGCTGAGGATGCGACCCTCCTCCTTGCAGCAATCGTTTCAGACACTGGTCGGTTCAAGCACTCACGTGCAGGATGCCATCGCCGTGTCGATGAAATCAGCGAAGCATCAGGAATCGACCCCGTCGATGTAATCGAGAAGATGGAATCCGAAGATCTCAGCAATTCACAGCGCATTGCAATCCTCAAGGCGGTTGGTCGCTGTGAATCGCACCAAATCGGAGATTTGGTTGTGGCAACAACAAGAGCCAGTACACACGAAGGTGTAGTTGCTCACGCTTTGCTTGCATCCGGCGCTCATGTCGCCTTGGTCCATAAGAAAACACCAGAAGGTCTCAGAGTCACTGGCAGAGCCAGCAGAACAGGGACTCAGAAAGGCGCCGATATTGGTTCAGTGATGAAGACTGTCGCTGGGCGTTTGGGTGGAGACGGTGGTGGTCATCCTGGTGCTGCAGGATGGTCAGGAAAGTGTCATCCAGTAGAACTCCAATCGACTCTTTTGGCTGCATTAACCTCGGAGTTGATTGGATGAGCGATATACGAGAAATTCTCAATCGTTTGAATTCAGGCGAAATTTCTGCTGCAGAAGTGCCTGATGAAATGATTCTCCAAGTCGCTGCAGAGATTCTTTTCGTTGAGGGCGAGGGTCAGGGTGAGATTCTTACTCGCCTGAGTCCACTCCAACGTGAAGTCCTCAGTCTCCAAGCACTGTTGATGGAAGGTGATCTTGCTAGTGCTGTGGTGATGAGTGAGGAATTACTTGCACGCTCTCGTTCCAAAGAAGAGCGTGACCTCGAATGTGAAGTTAGGGTTCGAATGGAGAGAGCATTGCTTGCAGTCGATGGCATAGAAACATCCGGTTTGGAATTGAAGTGGTGTACTGAGCGACTGAAGGCCATTGCACCGGGAAGTGCACTTCACGGAATTTCACTCCTGAATCAGGGCACATGGCACGCCAATAATGGCGAAGTGATGATGGCGATGGCAGTCCATGCCGACATCACTCGTGATAGCGGTCATCCACCTGAAATCAGAGGTCTTTCTCGACTTGAGGTTGGGAGAATTCTCACCGCTCTCGACGACCTCGACCCAGCAATGCGTCATCTTTGGACAGCAAAAGCTGTTTTTGCCGATGCGGGAATGGTGGCTGAATCAGTAGTAGCATCCCTAGAATGGCTTGATCTCGCCCTTGAAGAGGTAGTCGATGATTCTCCTCGCATGCTCAACAGAATCCAGAATGCGGCCCCGCGTGCAGTCCCTGGTTCTTCTTGGATTCCGGCGAATCGTTCTGATGTGGTTGATGTGGTTGAGGATATTCTCCCAATCCTGCTTACTGATGTTGGTGGTATGGAGCGTAATGACCTAGGATTAATTCTCGATGCGTCGCAAATCTTGGAAGAAGCATCGTGGAGCGAGGCGATTGCCGAGAAGTCCGAATCTATTCAGGATGTCAGACTTCTCGAAGCACTCCAATCATGATCTAGCAATTTCTGGATTTCCTCCTCTCCCCAGTAGAGGTCACCAGGTATTTCGACACACCAGCCGACCTCACTGATACTATCGTCGTCGGATTCCCATCCGTAGGGTTGTGGTTCTTCGTCAATTTCGACACGGACGACGGTACCTCCTGCGAACAGTTGTTCATCGAATGATGTTGCTACGCCAAGTAGTCCAGTTTCTTCGAATAGTTCTCGCAGTGCAGCGATTTCATTCGGTTCATCCTCTCCTATTGTGCCGCCTGGTAATTCCCAACCTCGTGTGCGATGCTTTACCATCAACCAACAGGGTATTTCCAAAGATTGTTTTGGTACGCCCCAAACTACTACCCAGGGCTTATCATCAGTCATTTGACATCGCCTCGCGGATGGATTCGGCGAATGATTGTGCCTCAGTGTCGCCCTCGGCGGCGAGGCGGCGAGCGATGAAGAAAGCCTCAGAATGCCTACCTTCATCAGCCAGCCTCATTGCTCGATTCAGTTCGGATTCTTTTGTTTCGGTTGCCTCGCTCAATTGTTCATTTGATGAGACACCGGCAGAGGCAGGCGTGGCAAGATTTTGCATACGTGAGAGGAATTCAACTCTATCCTTGATGTCCGGTGCCTTCCAAGGAGTCGCTCCTTCACCGTCTATTCTCGCCTCCATACGTTCGCGGAATTCATCACGTGATCTGAGCGTAGGTGAATGTGTTTGGGCTTGGTCGTAACAGAACCAAGCGTGGTCGTATTCGCCTCTCCTTTCGTGCAATCTTCCCATGCGCGCCCATGTTTCGTAATTCGATGGACGTTGTGCGAGTAATTTGCCGGTTAGTTCGAGATACTCATCTTCGTATCCATCCTCGAGCAGGCGTTCCATCCGGCGTGAAAACAGAATGTTTGCACGCTGATCTGCAAAGTCCAGTTTGCGGATGCGTTCGATGAATTCTACAACTCCGCCGGCCGAACTCATCTTTTCCCACCATGCATCGGGGTCTAGTGGGTCTACTGCGAGAGCACCTTCGAGCAGTGTTTTGGCAGATCCTGTCAGATCAACCCCATCGAGTTGGGCAAGTAATTCGGGATCGCGTCCGAGAATAAGGAATAATTCGTCTAGAACTGCTCTGATGCCGATTACATCCTGAGCTCTGACTTTGATTTCTAACAGGATACGCCAGTTATCTGGATGTGTAAAATCGTGTAGAACAGCTTGCCGAGCACTTTGTTCAGCCCAATTTAGATTGCTCGGCTCAGTTTCAGAAAGTTTGAGGAATTTACTGGCTTGACTTCTATGGCGATTGCCAAGACTTCGACGGGGATGTTGCAGACTCGCTCCGATGTCGGATGCGGACATTTCAGCACCTCATAGGACGCTCTCATACGGTGAGCGGTCAATTCCCGGTGGTAGAGTCGCGTCAATGCCAATCTTACTTGTCAGGCCGTCTGCCCCTCTACTCGGGTCGAGACTCGAACCTTTCTGACCAGAGAGGATTACTGTATCCTTGTCAGGTTGCCACCGAGTCATCAATGCCCATTCGACTCGTACTGGATTCGAACAATCGATATCGCTGTTGACGACGGTCACTTGTTTCATTGAACGATGACCGTCGAGTGCTGCGTGAATCGCTTTCACACCATCTCCCTCCTCTACTGGCTCGATAGCTACGACAGCCGAAAGCCAACCGCTACCTCCGTCGGTCATGTAGACATCCGTGCATGGGACTACTGCGTTGACTGCTGCCTTGATGGTCGGAGCACGAGGGAGTCCCATGAGAGTTCTATGTTCGACCTCGGCAGGGATTAATGCGTGGAAGATTGGTGAGTTTCTATGGTGTACTGAGTCGTATTCGATGACTGCTTCCTGTCGTACGTCGTCGACTGTTCCTGTGATGTCGACATATGGTCCTTCGTCGTCATCGTCCAAAGTGATGCGGGCACACATTGCATATTCCGCATCGGCTGGTACTTGGATTCCATTTGAAAGAGTTACGAGATTGAGTGGCGATCCATGAAGTCGCTCGTGGAGAGCGGCAGCGACCTTGAGTTCATCGAGGTCGTGAGTGAATGACATCGCAGCGGCCAGTAGAACAGTCGCGTCGGCGCCATTGACTACTGCGATATTGACCTCGTCACCATTCGCCCTCGCCTTATCGGTCATAGTGCGCAGGTGGCGTGGAACGAAGCGCGCGACGCAGTGGTTGGCGTCTCGGAGAAATTGTCGATGGTAGGACATATTTCGGATTCCATTATATTCCGCGATAATGACTGAGGCCGATTGGTACCGCCCACGGTCTTCTCGATAATGCCATGGGATAGGCAGTGCATTCAGATCCACGGAGGCCTGCGTATTCTCCAGAACCTGAGCCGAGGTTGCGTCAACAATTTCTGGTTCAGCCGGGTTGGCCATAGCCCATGCGAGTATGTCTATGAGTTCTCCCGGTGTTACTTCAAACAATGAGCATAATCGGTCGCGTGCTAGCACATTGAGGGCGGAACGTTGGCCCGGGGCCTCAGTGATTGAATTGAACAGAACAGGAGCGTGGGAGGTTGCTGAGGAATGGTCAAACATACCATGTTCAACGCTGATTTCATCGTTTACTTCAGCTACGCTACCAAGCAAATCCCTGAAGGCCATGAACCCAACCCGTTGCGTCATCTGTTTGAATGTTGGCGAGAGAGGAGCAGTCCCTCACATCACCTATGGTGAGCCCGTCACGCTCTTATATGGGGGGTAGGTCGGCGGGGCGTTCCTTCGAGGTGCTGTGCTTGGGTCGTGGTTTGTTCTCTGGACCAAAGATGAAGAAGGACCGCAAGCGGTTTCGCTGGGGGGAGCGGAAATTCAAGAGTCGAGAGACCAAGAGGCGCCAAGGTGGAATCCTCAAGCACGACCCACTTCGCGGTTCTACTCAAGCCAAGGGAATTGTCATTGAGAAGGTCGGAATTGAGGCTAAACAGCCCAATTCAGGAATACGTAAGGCAGTAAAAATTTCACTTATTCGCACAGGTAACAAACTAACTGCGTTCGCACCAGGTGATGGTGCAATTTCATTCATTGATGAGCATGACGAGGTTCTCGTCGAGGGTATCGGAGGACGCATGGGTCGTTCGTATGGTGACCTCCCTGGTGTTCGATTCAAGGTCATCAAGGTCAACGGAGTATCTCTAGATGAGATGGTCAGGGGCCGAAAAGAGAAGCCAATCAGGTGAGCATCATGTCGGAAACGGAAGAAGTTCAGCAGCAGGAAGCTCCTATCGCGGGCATCGGTACTATGGTCTTCGGAAAGTGGGATGCTTCCGAGGTTGTTTGCGATGATCCAGGCCTTGCTCCTTACATCAATCTCACAACAATCGGCACACCGCACAGCGGTGGTCGCCACGCTAATGCTTGGTTCGGAAAGGCCAAGCTTTCAGTCATCGAACGCTTCATCAACAATCTGATGCGATCAGGGAAGTTCAGTGGTAAGAAGCAGCACTGTGCTAAAGCCTTCGAAGCGGCTCTCGACAATATCGCTGAGCGCACAGGAGAGAATCCACTTCAGCACTTCATCAACGCAATCGTTCACTCGGCCCCTTGTGAGGAGACAACCCGCATCAAGTTCGGTGCAGTTAGTCAGCCAAAAGCAGTTGATTCGTCTCCAAGCCGCCGGCTCGACGTGGCACTTCGCAACCTCTCCAAGGGTTGTGCCTCCGCTACTGCAAAGAGCACCCGCACACTTACTCAGGGAATCACCTCAGAGCTCAATAAGGCGGCTGCTGGTGACGTCGCTTCTTTCGCAGTTGGCAAGAAGGATGAGATTGAGCGAATCGCTGCTTCAGCACGATGATATTCAGCATCTCGACTTTGAGATCATCAGAATCGACAACCCTTGTATCACGTAGTGATACAATCGGCTTTATGAACCAAAGTCAGGTCGCCGGGCCAACCAGAGGTTGAGAGAATGGGCCGTAAGGAAGACAACATCGCAAGAGCGACCGAAGTCATGCACACCCGAGAGCGAATTCGCAACCTTGCGATTGCTGCTCACATCGATCATGGTAAGACTACGCTCTCAGACAATTTGATAGCTGGCGCTGGAATGATGTCTGAGGACCTCGCAGGTAAATCTCGTGTCCTTGATTTCGATGAGCAAGAGAGCGCTCGCGGTATCACAATCAACGCAGCAAGTGCTTCTATGGTTCACGCTATTCAGGAAGACGATGGTGATGGCAACCTTGTCTGGGAGGACACGGAAAAAACCAAGCCGAAGACAAATGATTACCTGATTAATCTCATTGATACACCCGGTCACGTCGACTTCGGCGGAGACGTTACTCGAGCTATGCGTGCTGTCGATGGATGTATCATCCTCGCTTGTGCAGTCGAAGGAACCATGCCTCAGACTGAGACTGTGGTTCGCCAGGCTCTGAAAGAGAAGGTCCGCCCTGTTCTTTTCATCAACAAGGTTGACCGCTTGATTAACGAATTGCAAATCGATGGACCAGAGATGATGCAGCGTTTTGAAAAGATTATCCTCAAGGTCAACAAACTAATCCAAACTTTCGCTCCTCCAGAAGTCGCAAAGGATTGGCAAGTCAGTGTTGCTGCTGGAACTGTTGCATTCGGTTCTGCGTACTACAATTGGGGAATGTCCATTCCTTACATGAACAGGACCGGCCTGAACTTCAAAGATATCTTTGAACACTGCGCTAATGACGACCAGAAGGCTCTTTCAAAGAAGGCTCCAGTTCACGAGGTTCTTCTCGACATGGCTGTCCAACAGCTTCCTTCCCCGATCGTGGCACAGAAGTATCGTATCCCTAACATATGGCAGGGTGATCTTGAGACAATTGAGGGCAAGGCGATGCTTGAGTGTGATTCCGAAGGACCTCTATCTCTGATGATTACCAAAATTTGGATGGACCCTCACGCAGGGGAGGTTGCAGTCGGCCGAGTCTATTCAGGCTCTATCAAACACGGAGAATCTCTCTGGGCTATCGGCGGCGCTAAGGCTGAGCGAGTTCAGCAAGTCAGTATGATGGTTGGCAGTGACCGAATTCAAGTTTCACATGTCAGTGCTGGAAACATCGCCGCAATAACTGGAATTCGTAGTGCTGCAGCCGGTGTAACAATCGCTCGAGAAAAGGATGCTGAGCCATTTGAGGCAATCCGCCACTACTCTGAACCAGTCGTTACCGTTGCTGTCGAACCGAAGGCGATGAAAGATCTCCCGAAGTTTATCGACGCTTTGCGCGGATTGGCTAAGGCCGACGCATCTCTACAAGTTTCCACCAATGCTGAGACAGGTGAGGCTTTGCTTGCTGGTATGGGTGAGTTGCACCTTGAAATTACCGTTTATCGCCTTGAAGAGGAACAGGGAATCAAGGTCAAGGTCAGCGAACCTATTGTTGTTTACCGTGAGTGTATTGAATCGAATAATGACGGCCGAGCATTTGAGGGCAAGTCTCCTAACCGTCACAACAGATTCTACATCGAGGCTGAGCCTCTCCCAACTGATGTCATCCAAGCTCTACGCGAGGGTCACTTCGGCGACGGTACTGTACGCAACAAGGACTCGAAGTCCGTCGGAGACAAGTTCGCTGAATTCGGAATGGAGAAGAATTTGATGCGTAAGATCTACGCAATCAATGGAACAAACGTACTCGTCAACGATACAAAGGGTATTCAGAACTTGCACGAGACTCGGGAACTCATCATTGAGGGCTTCAACGAAGTCTGCAAGAAAGGCCCTCTCGCCGAGGAGCCCCTAATGGGAGTCATGATGCGACTCGTCGACGCAAAGTTGCACGAAGATGCAATTCACCGTGGTCCCGCTCAAACTATCCCAGCTGTTCGTAACGCCTGTCGTGGTGCACTAATCCGCTCTCGTCCAGTTGTTCTTGAGCCAATGCAGAATATCCGCATTGACGCTCCTAACGACGTCATTGGCGGCGTTACTCGCGAGGTTACCACACGCCGTGGAGTCATCGAGGACATGCCAGTAGATGGTGGCACAGCCTCAGTCATCGGAAAGATGCCAGTCGCAGAGACATTCGGATTCTCCAACGATATTCGCGCAGCCAGTCAGGGTCGCGCAGTATGGAACACTGAGAATGCCGGATTTGAGATTTTGCCAATGGCACTTCTTGAGAAGACAGTCGGAGAGATCCGT
This sequence comes from Candidatus Thalassarchaeaceae archaeon, assembly GCA_029250665.1. Classification (GTDB taxonomy): domain Archaea; phylum Thermoplasmatota; class Poseidoniia; order Poseidoniales; family Thalassarchaeaceae; genus MGIIb-O1. The sequence goes on from JAQXEV010000072.1 coordinate 27,519, forward strand.
GAGCGCAAGGGCCTGAAGCCTGAGATCCCTGGTGAAGCTTACTACCTCGATTGATTGAGAATACAGTGTACTCTCGGTGAGGCACTTTTTCAATCGACAGATTGTCTTAGTTGATTCTAACGAGTTGGAAGTCTGTCATATCTCGCAGAAGTTCAACTGCCGGCGATTCATTTAGAGAATCGAGGCAGTCGTGAGCGATTTTGTGGTGTTCCATGGCTCTGTCGAGGGCATAGCGAATCGAACCATTCTCTTCTAATTCAGCAACAGCGTTTGCCAATTCTTCATTCGGGTCTGACTCTGTGCCGAACAATTTGCGAAATGTCGGTAGGTCAGCCCCACTCTCAAGTGCATGGATAGCAATCAGTGTGCGCTTGCCCTGAACGATATCAGAGCCAGCCGGCTTACCCAGTGTCTCTGTATCGCTGACCATATCGATATAATCGTCCATAATTTGGAAGCACAGACCCAAATTGAGGCCCCACTTAGCCATGTTATCGACGGTCTTACTATCAGCACCAGCCAGAATCGCTCCGGTTTCAGCACAAGTTTCGAACATTGCACTGGTTTTACCTGCGATCATCGCGATGTATTCATCCTCGGAGACAGTATCACGATCCTCGAATTCGAAATCTTCCTGTTGGCCCTCGGCAACTCGCCTTACCATTTCGCCAATGGTACTGACGACGTGGCGAAGTTGTGAGTCTTCGATGTGCTCGCTATCGGCGAGCATCTCGAAGCCTAGGGCAAGCATGGCATCGCCTGCATTAATCGCAGTCGCATCATCATAGGCGATGTGCACAGCATCTAATCCGCGGCGTATTGGATCTTGATCCATTATATCGTCATGAACCAAAGTGAAATTGTGTATGATTTCGATACAAGCTCCTAACGTGTAATGACCTTCATGGCCATTCCCAACAGCATCACCTACGAGGCGTGGCATAATTGCACGCAATCTTTTGCCACCACCGGTGAAAAGGTGTGACATAGCGCCTCGCAGTCGTTTTTGCTGAATCTTTCTAAGATTCTCCTGAATGACTCCTTCGACGATGTCGCGGTGTTTTCCCAAAGCGGCTAGGACATTAGCAGCAGAATCAGAGGGATGCGTCACGGACAATTCCCCACACCTGATTATGTCCGTGCGTGCATTAGAGATTACTTCATCGATGTCTGCATCGCCCCCATCTAGGTAATTATCGAATATTGCCTCAAACCATGGCGCAACCAATTGGCTCTTCCATCGTCCTTGTCGCGCCATCATTGCTTTCAATCCAGCATCATCCAACCAATCGATGGCTTGAATCTCATTTCGGTTGAAATCAACTTCACAATCAGCCTTCACAATCATCACGTGATCAATCTCATGTTCGACCCACTCTGCATTCCACCGACACTTGTATTCAAATCGGCCAATATGATTGAAATCCCACGAGTCAGTAACTGAGCGAGGGATGCCAAGTTCTTGCTCTAATTTTCGCCGTGCAGCCTCTTTTACTCCCTCGACCGCATCCCCATTTTCTCCGGCTATGTCCAGAGGATGACTGCAACACGAATTAGCCCAGACTCCTGGAAATGTGATTTTCTCAGAGGCACGTTGTTGGACAAGAAGACGGCCGTTTGAATCATAAATCAGCACACTGAAAGCACGGTGGCGAATACCCTCTCCAAGATGTGTCTGTAATTTGCTTGCCGTATCAATCACAGCATCGTCCTCATCGAGACAGAGGCAAGCCTCTGCCATCATCCCAGCTTGGGATGAGTCGTGCGCGGTGAGTGCGCGGTCTGAATCAGACATATCTCTCAATCCGCTCGGGATGGGAGTCCCATATAATCAGAATGGCCAGTAGTGGAAGGTTGATTGTATCAAAGCATGATTCGCGTGCCGCGAGTAGTACCATCGTCGAGTAATTGTATTACACGGTCGGTTTTCCTTCCATCGAGGAACCAAACGTGTTCGACATTTTGTGCGATCATTGCTGCACTCTCAAGTTTGAGGAAAATCCCTCCAGTTACATCTTGAGTAGTATCGTGATCTCCAGAAATTTCATGACTTGGCTTCCAAATTGGGATTAGTTCTGCTGAGGGGTGAGAAGGTGGTGCACTGAGTAGTCCTTCTGTGTCTCCAAGTAGGAATATACAGTGTGTGATTGATTCTGATTCTTGGGCGATTCGGACCATCAAATCGTCTCCAGAGAGGATTCCGAATCGCTTTGGTGGGTCGCAGTCCACTACATCACCAAAGGTGACTGCGACGATATCTGTTGGGCAATTTGTAATTGGCGTGAGTGAGCCGGTGAAATTAGGTCCAGTTTCACGTGCCCATTGCGAGGGAGGAAGGTTTCGTATCTCGATGTTTTGTTGTTCAAGGGCTTCGCAGAGAATTGAATCTAGTTCGAGCATATCTTCTCGAATTGAATCGACTGCGAGGATTTGTTCGGTCAGAATTGCCTCGTCAGCACCTTGAGCGATTCTCCACTTCTTGGCTTTTAGATGACCAAATGATCCCGCCCCGTGAACTATTGTGAGAGCATGGCCTTGCGAAATGAGTTGATGAGTCAAGTTCGCGAGATTTGTGATGACATCGGCGTCGGCTGTCTTCATTGCAGACTTGTCGGTAATCAAGCCGCCTCCGAATTTGATGAGCAGATGAGCCATCTTCGTCAGGCCTGCCACGTGGCTCGCCTCTTTGGCTTATGCGGCTGAGCGATATCTAGGATAGGTCACCTTCATTGCCTTCGGTTGCCTCGCGAATTCATGGCGAGTGATGGAGAACTCGATCGATTCCAGCGTTGGTTGCAGAGCCGCTTGGCTGATGCTGAGAATATCGAGTCTAAGACCGACCGCCATCGAACTATGGTACGTTTGCAGAGTGCGATTCAGGAATGCATCAATTTCAGGCAATCCCTTGAGGAACATCGGGCCGTCGAGGATCCATTCATTGTACGTGAATCTCCAGTGAGATCGGTCACTGAGGGTGAAGTACGCTCTACCGTCAGTGCTGATGGACACTGTTCTTCATGCGATGCTCAAATGGCTGCAGACTTGGAATTCTGTCCGCTTTGCGGTAAATTCGAATGACCTTAGAAAGGCCAATTGAGTAAATTCACTCTTCTTCTTCTACCCAGCGTGCGCGTGCTAGAACGTACTCAGGGTCGTCATTATCGATGACGCTGATGTATTGTGCAGGGACATTCTCAGTCAAATAGACTGTAATTCCAGCGTGCCAGATGGTTTCGCCGGCTGCATTCATCTGAGCGGTATCCACTTCGAGGATGGTGGGTAGGGGGAAGTGCACGTGACCCGCCTCTGCTGCTGAGCGAATCGATGCAGAAAGGTGGACATGAGCGCGACCTCCTGGCGAGATACCTACATCTAGCAGGTTCTCGGTTTGTTCTGGATCACAAGGGAAGTACAGAGCATCAGGAATGTTATCTGTGGGGAGATCGAGTTCAATTTCCACGGTGTGTCCATAGGTAGCACGGATGGTGTTACCACGAATTTCATAGCGGCCCTTTGGGTCAGTTTCGACAATCGCTCGGAAGTGGTGTGGCCGAAGCCAGTGGAATCTCTTACCTCCACTCTGCTTGAATTGCCGAATGATATCTTTGACATCGATCCAACCGTTGATATCCATTTCAAGGTCGAACTTTTCAGGTGCGTGGCGAAGAACGAGAGCGAGCCTTCGAGCGAGACTATTACGCTCTCCAGTACGCATTATGAAGCGTCCTTCTGCATTGCATGCAGGGCAAAGATGGTCGTCAGCATAGAAGCCGTGGTTGGTGCATTCGCGTATCATACGGGCCGGCGAATTGTGACCCTTTCATGAACCCGCCGGTCGAGTCCAAATGACTCGGGGCTGCGCTATACTCAACGGTTATTGGGCGAGAGCGCGGCGCTTGGTGCGTGAAGGCAGTCATTGTCGATTGGATGCGTTCCCCATTCCATAGGGCACACAAAGGCGCACTCAAGGATGTGCGCCCCGATGAGATGGCCGGACAGGTGGCTCGGTCATTGCTTGAGCGCACCGGGATTGCTGGTGATGAAATTGATGATCTCCTCCTCGGTTGCGCATATCCAGAGGGAGAACAGGGATTCAATGTTGGAAGGCTCGTATCATTCCTCGCAGGATTGCCAGATACCGTCCCTGGTGCTACATTCAATCGTTTGTGCGGCTCTTCGATGCAAGCAGTCCATGTGGCTGCTGCAAACATTCAGGCTGGCTGGGGAGATTGCTTCCTAGTCGGTGGAATGGAGTCTATGTCACGAGTCAAAAGGGGCGGCTTCAATTGGTCACCACACCCCGGTTTAGAGGAGACATACCCAGAAGCTTACATCAACATGGGTATGACTGCGGAAAATGTAGCTGAAAAGTATGGGATTTCGCGGCTGCGCCAGGAGGAGTTCGCTCTGGCCTCACACGAAAAATCTGCTGCTGCACAGCAATCAGGTCACTTCGATAGTGAGTTGTGTGAGATTGTTCATGGTGGCGATTCGATAGGTGAGGATGGCTGTATCCGGGCTTCAACCAACCTAGAATCGATGGCGAGTCTACGCCCGGTCTTCAAAGAAGATGGGTCAGTTACTGCGGCTACATCCTCCCCACTAACCGATGGGGTTGTTTTCTCGATTATTTGCAGTGAAGAATTTGCACTTTCCCACGGCTTACAACCGATTGCAACCATAGTCTCGGCTGCGGTTACAGGGTGTCCTCCTGATTACATGGGATTAGGGCCGATTGCCTCAACTAGCCTCTGTCTTGATCGAGCAGGATGGTCGATAGACGACATCGATGTTTTCGAATTGAACGAAGCCTTCTCATCCCAAGGATTGGCTTGCATCGATGAACTTGGAATAGATGCGTCAAAGGTAAATTTCGATGGAGGAGCAATCTCGATTGGTCATCCACTTGGTGCCTCTGGTGCTCGAATCACTTGCAAAGCCGCTTCACTCTTACAGCGAACCGGCGGTCAGAAGGCTATTGCAACCATGTGCATTGGTGGCGGAATGGGTATCGCAACCGCCCTTGAGCGGTACTAATTATTCCTCTTCATAACTCGTGATGAGCAATCCTTCGCAGTTAGGACAGCGGTCTTCGATTGATAATCTCGTAGGGATTACGGCGAGTAAACTGCTACAATGTGGGCAGGAAGCATAGACTTCTTCGCCAGCGAGTTCCGACGACGATCCGGAGCCTTGTGAAAACCATTGGACGAACATGGGGTGACGAAGCGTCTTGATTCGCCTATTTGTCGCTCTTCCTAATAGTAGCAGAAGTACTGATTGTATGAGTAAAATCATTTGATTTGATGCTATTGACAACAACCCTTGAACTACGCCAACTGTCATGAAGAACATTGCCAGTAAACGAAGTATATTCGTGTATTTTTGGTCGGAACTTGGGTTTTTTTGACGAAAACCGAATGCGATGACGAGAGTATAAAACACAATTAGACCAGCTATACCGAGGGCAAATCCAGTGAATAGAGTGTTTCCGAGATTACCAAATGTGGCCATTATCAATACGAAAATGCCGATATCTAAGAGACCGAAGATGAAGAGATGACGATGAATCGCCGCCAACCGATTGGGGTCCACGACTGCTCCAATCACCTCGCCTACATCACTCAGTCGGTCGGCGACGCACTCTTGAACAACGGCCGTTTGGATTGAATCGTGACTAAGGACACTGGTGTTGCTGTTCACAGCGATGCATTGGCTGGAAAGCGTGTATTGTTGGCCATTACTGGTGGCATTGCAGCAGTCGAATCTATCCGGCTAGCGAGGGAATTACGCAGACATCAGGCTGAGTTGACTGTAGTAATGAGTTCTGAGGCGACCAAGGTAGTGACGCCACTGGCAGTAGCATGGGCTTCTGATGTGGAGGTGCACCAAGGTTGGTCTCCTGAAATGGCACAATTAGATGGACATGACATAATACTCATTGCTCCTGCTACTCGTAATACAATTTCGAAGCACATCCACGGAATCATGGATTCACCTCTGATGATGGCCCTTTCTGCGGCGCGTGGGAGAGGTGCTCGGATGTGCTTCGTTCCCTCAATGCATCAAGATTTATTCGATGATCCTGTGACTCAGGAACTTCTCGATGCCTTGGTGGCAGAGGGAAGTTCAGTCTTGGTCAACGAGGTTGAGGAAGGGAAGAGGAAGCAGCCTGACCCTGTTGCAATCGTTGCGGCAGTTTGTCATTTAGCCAATACTTCAGACTCCTCGAAAAGTGTGGCAATCACGCTAGGCGCAAACCGAGCACCCATTGACGCAGTTCGTGCAATTCAGAATGCTTCGTCTGGAAGAACTGGGTGGTTGATTGCAGAATATCTCCATCGAATGGGTCATAATGTCATATGTATCGCTGGTAAAACTTCAGCTAACCCCTCCTTTGAATTACCAGACATCCGTCGTGATGGGACTCCCGACGGAATGCTCAGAGTATGCCAACAAGTTGCTAATGAGTTTCAGCCCAACGTCTGGATTCACGCTGCAGCCGTCCTTGATTACTACACAGAGGCAGAGGATGGAAAGAAGGCCAGTGGAGTAAATAATTGGTCACTTAACCTATCACCTGGTCCTAAACATATAGCGGAACTTGCCTCTCTTGTTGAAGGTTCAACGCGAATCGGATTCAAACTTGAATCTGGAGTCACACCCGCTACGGTAATCGAACGCGCGAGTGACCAGATAGAGCGCTACGGCGTTAATGCAGTGATTGCCAATATCATGGAAGAGATGAATGATCCAAATGAGATTCGTGCTCGAATCGTACATGCTGATGGCACTGTCGAAGAAGCCTCCGATGACCGTGCACTGTGCGAAGCCATCAACCGTCTCATCAAGGGTCAATGAAGCCGCTTACAGCGTCACATTCAAGCGACGCTCGCAGGCGACGCGTACTATGGCGAAGCATGACAAGGCCAAGCGTGGCATCCCCTCTAAGGATGATTTCAACGCTTGGTACCCGGCGATCGTCGAGATTGCTGACCTTGTCGACAAGAGATACCCAATCAAGGGCATGGACGTATGGAAGCCCTACGGTTGGAAGGCAATGACCTTGATTGACACTCTCACGCGCGCGGAGATGGAAAGAACCGACCACGAGGAGTACAACTTCCCATTGTTGGTTCCCGAGGATCTATTGGATAAGGAGAATCGATTAGTTTCTTTGTTGAAGAAAGCACGTGAAGAAGGAGTCGATCCTTCGGAACTTCGTTTGGATGAGGAAGAAGGTGGTTTCAAGAAAGAAGTGTATTGGGTCAAACACGCTGGCGAAAACGAACTCGATGTTCCGATGTTTTTGCGGCCTACTAGTGAGACTCCGATGTACACAATGTTCCCTCTTTGGGTTCGTTCCCACGGTGACCTTCCGCTCAAAACCTTCCAAATTGTCAATACCTTCCGTTATGAGACCAAACAAACACGTTCGTTCATTCGTGTTAGGGAGATACATTTCTTTGAAGCTCATACCGCTCATAAGGATCAGGCAGGGGCTGATGAACAGATTACTCAAGATGCTGAAATTGTTCAGAATCTATTGCATGATTTGTGCTTTCCAGCAATTGTTTCCAAGCGCCCGTTGTGGGATACTTTCCCTGGTGCTTGGTACTCGACTGCAGTCGATGTTGTAATGCCGAATGGTCGCACTTTGCAAGTGGCTACTTACCATCATTACAAAGATCAGTGGGCTAAGGCATTCGATTTGAAGTATGAAGATACTAATGGTCAAACTCAATTTTGTCATCAGACAACATTCGGGATGTCGGAGCGAATGTTGGGTGCAGTTGTCGGCATGCATGGGGATGATGCAGGGCTTATTTTTCCACCAAAAATTGCACCCATTCAAGTTGTTCTGATGCCCGTCGCAGCACATTTGGACCATACTGTCGCCCCAACTATCGAGGAAATGGCTGCTCAATTGAAGGCGGCCGGGTTCCGAGTTAAGGTCGACAATCGAGATATTAGGCCAGGCGCGAAGCACTATGATTGGGAGATCAAGGGCGTTCCACTTCGACTCGAATTGGGTCCTCGTGATATCAAATCAGGCCAGTTCGTAATGAGTATGCGTACTGGTGGCAAGGAATTCCATGATTCAAGTGAATTGATCAATGTCGTGTCTGATGCTTTGACCAGAACTGAAAACGAATTACGTGTCCGTTCTGCAGCACACATGTCCCACTTCGTAATTCCATTCCCGGGTATTACTCAGACGGATGGCGGCTGGCAACTCAATAGTGATCTTGAGGATGGTAAGGTCTACGAATTCGCATTTGATGGAAATGATTCCGACGCAGAGATTCTTGAGCGTGCTTCAGGCCTCACATTCCTCGGTGATTGTATCGAACCATTTGCGGAACCTCGTCCCTGCGCCGTCACGGGGCGAATGACCACACGACGCCAGCATCTAGCTCGGATGTATTGAGCCCTATTTCTTTCTGAGGCTGTAGGCCATCAAGGCGGCACTTAGAACGATAAGAACTCCGTCTACAGTATTGATTGTCATGGTCTCCGTCCAAGAATCCGGAGATTCGTAATCAGCAATTGATGTGAGAGTCAATTGATCCTCACAAGGGGTTTCGGAATCCGGAGAGTCACAAATCGGCACTATCGAACCAAAACCAACGACTAGATTCGCCATTAACAATGCAAATAGTATGAATGTAAGTGAGAAAATAATCCATGAACGCTTTCCCTCTATAGCTTCAGAAACTGGAGGGGGTGCCAAATTTGGTAGGGGCATTTCAACCTCGTGCTTTGAATCTCCATTCGGTTGGACGATTGAATCGCTTGGCCTTTCAGGAGCTTCGACTCCGAGATGATCTAGTGCATCCCTACCATAGATTGTTTCAGCCATATCGTAGAGTTCTGAATTTGCTTCTAAGGCATCCGGATCAACAGTCCCATCTAGGAGTCTCTTGACTTCGTCTAATGGGGTCACGATGGCCTCGCGTGATGAGTCGTTCTTGAATCAAACGCAGTGATGTGGTCGGAATGTTCGTTCTCAGACCAAAGATTCGCTCGCGGCGATGATCGCTTCAGTGGTAAGTCCTACCATTTCCAACAATTCTTCACTACCGCCACTCTCGCCGAAACGATCCTGAACGCCTAGCATTTTGATTTTGGTAGGATTGGTCTGTGAGAGATGTTCGGCAACTGCTGATCCCAATCCTGCAATCACCGAATGATCTTCGACTGTGACGATACCTGAGCATTCTCTCGATAAACGATCGAGAAGTTTTGTATCCAGTGGTTTCAATGTGTGCATGTCTACAACCGTCGCATCGATTCCTCGATTTGAGAGCTCTTCTGCTGCATTCATCGCTTTATGGACCATTACGCCGTTAGCGATTATCGCTACATTACTGCCTGTTCGGAGAACAGACCCTTTTCCTATTTCGAGGGAATTTACTGTATTTTCGTTATACATTCTTGGGGTTTTGTTACGAGCTGTGCGAGTGTATGATGGCGAGTCATGGTTGAGTAATGCTGCTGTTAGCCGACGAGCTGATAGGTCATCACATGGGTGCATGACAGTCATTCCGGGTATTGTACGGTACAACGCGAGGTCTTCGATTGATTGGGCGCTTGATCCGTCGGTACCGGTGTGTATGCCACCGTGACTTCCACAGATGTGGACAGTGAGTCCGGGTCTCGCTATTCCATTCCGTACTTGTTCGAATGCACGTTCAGAGAATATTGCAAATGTGCTTGCGAACGGAACTTTGCCGCAGGATGCAAGTCCAGCTGCTACTAACATCATGTTCTGTTCAGCGATACCTAGCGATATCGTCCTCTCCGGGTATTTTGCGCGGAAGAGGCAGGACTTTGTTGATTTTCCAAGATCGGCCTCAAGGACTACTACGCGCGGGTCGTTTGCTATTTCGAGAAGGGCGGCACCGTAGCCATCCCTACTCGCGCCACCGGTGGAAGGTGCACTCATGCTAATTCCTCCATTGCTTGGGACAATTCTTCATCACTGGGTGCTTTTCCATGGAATGCAGGATTATCCTCCATAAATGAGACTCCTTTGCCTTTCACAGTATGAGCAACGATTGCATTAGGTCCTGGGGTATTAGCAGCCCAATTCAGAGCTTCGACTACCTGTTCCATATCATGTCCATCGATTTCTTTCACAGACCATCCGAATGAGTTTATTTTACTCGCTATATCTCCGATCTCCATTTGTACATCTACAAAGTCATCGTTTTGTATTCTATTACGATCGACGATTACGTGCAGGTTCTGAATTTCATGATAACTCGCTGCCATGAAGGCTTCCCAAACTTGCCCTTCCTGAGTTTCACCATCACCAATCATGACCCAAGTATGGAATTCTTGTTCGTTTAGTCGGGCAGCAAAGGCACAACCTAAACCGAATGACAAACCCATGCCTAGGCTGCCAGCTGAGAAATCAACTCCATTGGTCCACTTCATGTCTACGTGGCCCTGACAGACTGACCCCATTGTACGGAATCCATCCAAATCAGACTGCGAAAGGAAGCCCATTTCGTGAAGGATTGAGTAAACTGCAGGTGACGCATGCCCTTTGCTCATAACGAAGCGATCCCGTTCTCCATTGTTTGCATCATCCGGTGAAACTGACATTTGCGTTGAATACAATCCAACTAAGAGGTCGATTGCAGAAAGGGATCCACCAGGGTGTCCTGCTCCGGCTTTGTGAACCATGTCTACAATTGCTCGCCGACACCTCTTGGCGCGTTCATTCAACTCGCTGAGTGGAATCGGCTCCGCTGACACGATACGTGGTTCAGTGATGGGCCTTTGATGATTTCTGGCTTCCTCTGCCTACTATGTTCTGAGATAGATTCACTATCTGAAATCATCTCGGTATGATTACGAGGGAGCGTAATGCAGTCAATCTCTGGTCAGGATTCCAATATCGATTGGACTGCGCGATTAGCTGAGATGCCAATCCCACAGTCGATTCGATCAAACAAACTTCTGTATTCTGCATATTCCGAACTGTCTTCAAATGGCAGAATATCTGAATCAACTGGTCTATTGTTGATGGACGATGCACCCCTTTCTGGTTTGACCACTCTTGCTTTGATGGTCAAGCGGTCAAAACATTCCGATGAGGTTTTCTTCAACGAAAACCTCCATGTCAATACCACAAATATTTGTGTCTTAGCTTGTCGATTCTGTGCCTTTCGTAAAGGGCCTCGTCACAAAGATGCGTATCAGCTCTCGGTCAAGGAATATTTGCACAGAATCGAACCATTCGCAGAACATATCGACGAGGTACATTCCGTAGGAGGCTTACACCCTACTTGGACCGTGGAGCATTATGCGGAACTGTATCGACAGTGTAAACAGAGATTCCCTCACATCCACATTAAATCGTTAACGGCAATCGAAATCAAACACATCGCCGAACGTTCCAATTTGTCGTTTAGTGAAGTCATCAAGACTCTGAAAGAATCCGGATTAGATTCGATTCCAGGAGGTGGTGCTGAGATTCTCGTCGATTCAGTTCGCGATCGAATATGTCGTGGCAAGGAATCAAGTCAAGAATATCTCGACATTCATCGGGCTGCGCATAGATTGCACATTCCGACGAATTGTACCATGTTATTCGGAACCGTGGAATCTTCGGCAGATCGAATTAAACATCTTTCTCTTCTTAGAGAATTACAAGATGAAACGGGTGGCTTCCAATGCTTCGTTCCATATCCATTCCTCCGTGATAAGACCAGACTCCCCGAGGCCCAATTAGCCAGTTCTAATGAGATATTACGTGTAATCAGTGTATCTCGACTAATGTTGGACAATATCCCTCACATCAAAGCATATCGTATGAACATCGGTGACTCAGTCTCTCAGATGGCTCTCAGTGCAGGTGCAGATGATATCGATGGAACAGTCGGCCATGAGGAAATTATGCATTCAGCTGGAAGTAAAACACGTTTGGATTCCAGCCGAGCCGACATTTGCCGCTTGATTGAGGACGCAGGTTATACGCCTGTGAAACGGAATTCTACGTACTCTGAGTTTGAAACCGTCGCTTCTTTAGTTACTGAACGAACAGTGTTGCCAATTATCGAAGTTTGAGGTGTAGATTTGTCCTGGACTAGTGTAATTGGTCGTGTAGCATTCACTAATTGTGATCCATTGTTTCATGGTTTGAGTGATGAATGGACCGTGCTTCCTGCGCCACCTGCATGGTTGACTGGGCACGTTCTTCGAAGAGACTGCATCACTGCGCCTATTCCTACAGCTGACTATGCTCTTCACCATGAGGAACTTATGTTACTACCCGAATTGGGTATAGTTGGAATGGGTGCGGTAGGATCTGTTATTCTCTTCGGCACAAGAGAATTAGATAAGATGAGAGACATAGCACTTCCTTCTGATTCTTCGACTTCTAAGGTTTTGTTGAGGTGGTTGTTGAATCATAGAGGGCTGGATCCTAAATGCATAGAAACTGGCCCTGATCTTACCTCCATGCTAGATCGCTGTGATGGCGCTTTACTCATCGGTGACAGAGCCCTCGCTGCAGCATCCGAGCATCCTGAATTAGTCTGCCTAGACCTAGGTGGAGAATGGACGCAAGTGACTGGTTTTCCTATGGTTTTCGGTGTATTTGCTTGCCGTCGGGACACGCCAGTAGAGAATCTCAAAATTATCCATTCGGAGCTCTTGGAAAATTACTCGAAATTCAACCATGATGAAAAACATAAGGCGGCAGTAATAACAGCGGCAGCGGAATCTACAGGTGCCGATTTCGATCGAGTATCACATTATTTCGAAAATGAAGTACGAAATGTTCTCGATAATGAATCGAAAAAGGGTCTCGCATTATTCTTGAACGATGTTTGTGGAATGACTACTGACCCAGAATGGGTTGCGATGTAACCACTCATTCTGCGTAGTCCAACCGCTTACTAGCAACCCATTCAAGAAGGTCGAGAGCAACCTCGCATGATTCCGCAACAACGACTTCATCATCGTTGACATACTCTTCCAGCACAGACAATGCTGTTCTATCACCAATCGCTCCAAGTGCTTCTGCTGCTTCGTGACGGACCATCACATCTTCATCAGCATCAGCTAACCTATCGATGAGATGTGGTACAGCATGTGAATCTTGCATTTGACCCATGACATAAGCGATCTCATGTTTCAGAAGTGCTGACTTGGAGGCAAAGGCCGCAGCAAGTGCCTCTACCGAATCCTTCCCTCCAATATTTCTCAGAGCAAATAGAGCTCGCATGCGCTGGAACATCTTCTCATCTTCATTACAAATCGTGTTCCGTAATGTTGCGACTTTGTTGTCTTCACTTGGAGGCGCAGGGTCGACTGAATCGAATTCGGACCTCTCAGGTATATTCTCAGTCATTTATTCAACTCCAATGAATTCGATTGAATCCGTTTCCAATCCAGCATCAATCATACCAATTCGCTGCCCTTCTTTCAAAAATAATCGAATCGCAGCTCGACCTTCAGGCCCGTAATCCAGTGTTCTTTTGTTGACGTACATCTGAACAAATTCCCGATTCGTATCATCATCGATACCACGACCCCATGATTTAGCAAATTCCAGAGCCGCGTCAGGATTCTCAAGTGAGTGTTCGATGGAACGCTTCACGTCTTGGGATAATTGGAGACACAATTCTTCCCCGAGATCTCTCCTTACCACATTTCCACCTAGCGGTAGTGGTAGTCCAGTCTTCTCATTCCACCATACTCCTAGGTCCAGAACGAGATGAACTCCCTCGTCTTTCCAAGTGAGTTGGCCTTCATGAATAATCAAACCGACATCGTAGATTCCTGCCTTGACGGCCGGAAGTATTTCGTCAAAGGGAACTACATCTACCTCGACTTCACCCCAAGCAAGTCTTAGCGCGAGATACGCAGAGGTATCGAGCCCGGGAATAGCGATTTTGCATGACTTCGCATCCGTCTCATTCATCGGTGAATTAGAAATCAACATAGGGCCATAGCCCTCGCCCATCGATGCACCGCAATTCATCAAGACATAATCGTCTACAATACGTGGGAAGGAATGTATGCTTACAGCTGAGATTTCGTATTCCTTGGTTAGTGCCTTCTCATTCAGAGTTTGTATGTCCAAAAGCACGTGTTCGTAGGTCCTACCTGGTGTTTCGAAAGCACCAGTTGTCAGGGCATGAAACATGAAAGCATCATCAGGATCTGGAGAATGCCCGACCCGAATATGTACTCCGGCTTGCTCCATATTGGCCGGCGACAGAAACTACTTCAAAATCGCTTTGCTCTTTCTATTTGAACTGAGGTAAGTATCAAGAAGCAATATCGAGCGCACCAAGTCATGCCCGACGCTTCGAAACTCTCCACCGCCTCAGGTCAATTGGGACCTGTTTGTGCAGTCACTGGCAAGGCGTTGACCTTCGCTGAAGCAATCATCCTCGATGGTGAGTACGTTTGTTTCGAAGCCTATGTCGAAAAGACCGGAGCAGGACCTGCCACTGAAGGAAAGGAAGTTCAGGGCCTGGACCTAGATTGAATAATCTCTAGAATCCTACCGAGGAATCACTGGAAGACAAAGGGTTGAGTTCATCAGCCTCCCTCTGCGTATAGTGCTCGTGATGGAAGGTTGGAGCAGGTATGCCCTGCGATTCTCTCGATTTTACAGGTCTCTTTCAAAAGATGACTTGTGGACTCCTTCTCGCTTGAGAAATCGAGAATGGATGTTCATTCATTGGGGTGATAAACCGGTTGATAGACATCGAGGCTTTTCTTCTGACGAATCGCTTCTTGGATACTTGCAACAAAGAGGCCCCCATTCATGTTTCCACAGTACCGCTTACTATCGACACCCATTGGAACGAAAAATGATTGACAAGGATTGGAGAGGAGCGGATTTAATTTTCGACCTTGACGGTGACCACCTTCCTGGAGTTTCTGATGCAGATTTCCCAGGGATGTTAGAATTGATTCATGAACAGGCATGGAGTCTTTGGAATGACTTTTTAGAACCCGAATTCAATATGAAGAGAGAGTTTGCACAATTCACATTTTCAGGCCACAGAGGATTTCACATTCATGTCAGAGATCCCGCTTTGATGGGTATGGATTCTAATGCTAGAAGGGAGATTGTCAATTACATCCGAGGAGAAGGTTTGGAAGTTAATGCGGTTTTATCCGGAGATAAAAGTGGTTGGAGGGATCGCATTGAAGTTGGAATGCAAAGCGTATTGGATAAATTGCGTATGATCGCTGAGAAGGAGTCTGGAGGTACAGCGATAATGGAGGAATTCTACGGAATTTTAAATGGTAATTCAGCCTCAAAAAGAGGAGGGAAATCTGGAGTCAGTAAGGCACGAATAAAATCGCTTGCTGAATCAACCACATCAGAGGAGCGAATTAAGAGATTGAGAAGCGATCATTCGCTCTTGGTATTTGGAAAAGAAACCCCTGCGTTTTGGGATCTTGTGAAGGGCGATAGATCCGTAGTCTTGGGAACTGCTGGGGAGACTGATGAGAACGTTACGGTTGATGTGAAGCGAGTCATTCGTCATCTAGGTAGCTTACATGGAAAATGTGGGCTTCGAGTTACAGAAATTCCATTCGAAAGACTCGATCCTGACGGTTCCAATCCATTCCGCCCACTCGATGAAGCAGTCGTGCTCAAAGGAGGCGCTGATTCCCGAGTTGAACTCTTACGCGACGACATTACAGCGAGATTAGGCGATCGGGAGGTTTCGGGAGGAACTGGGGATGTATACAGCGTTAACGATGCCATGTGCACCTTCCTGTGTTTGAAGGGCTGGGCACGACAATTACCTGAATGAGTAGCCTGCTGTTATATCCAATCCACAGAATGTTGAATAATGGCGGTCAGTGGAACGGAGTTGAAAGGAGGCTGGCGTATGTCGGATGAAGAAGACGATACCTATGATGATCTTCCACTTCCACCTATACCTCCGGGTCTGTCAATCCCCCCACCACCACAGCCCCCTTCATCACTAGATATGGAAATTCCAGAGATACCTCCCATGCCCACTCCTCCACCACCGCCCGGTATTTTTCTACCTGAAAACGAAACATTCCTTTCATCAGATTCAATCGAGACTGAAGACGATGATTTCAAATCAGCTTGGGAACGAAGAAAGAGTGAAAATCCTGCTTTCGCCACTGAAAAAAGAGATCAGATGTACGGTCATATAGATCGAATCGCTACTGGTGAGGTTGGTACTCTCCTCGATCGATTTTCCGATCGATTTGGTTCTGAACTTGATCGAGAGATCATCGTCCTTCGGAAGAAACAACAACAGGACATGCGCGATATCAAGCCGACTGTAGAACTAATTTCTCCACCCGATGAGGAATATGGAGAAGAAGACGAAGAAGGATCATTTGAAGAAGATTCAGCTGGTGAAGATAACTTTGCTGAATTCTTTGCAGTGGTGAATGACCTTCTTGGTGGTATGCCTGATGATTTCGTTCAATCTTTCGTAACTTCAGATGATTTTCCACTATTCGAGTTGGTCGGTTCGGATCCTGAGGGGGCGAGTGAAGATGATCGCAATAGTTTCTTCCTGATGATAAATCGGGTTTTAGGCGAACTTCCAGACGATATGGTAAAGGAATTCGTGCAATCCCCCGGATTCGGAGTCTTCCAGGAAATGGGTACAATCTACGGAGAATGAAAATATGGGACTTCTAGAAAAAGCAGGAAACATCTCTTCTGAAGATGAAAAGCCGGAAACAAAGATTCCAAAGAAA
>JAQXEV010000096.1 GCA_029250665.1 Candidatus Thalassarchaeaceae archaeon
TTGGTTGTTTGCGGGTGTGAATCACGCTGCTACTGAGCCTCATGCTGTGGTTGCTCACTGGGACCCCTCGGGTCGATTGACGCTCTACACACCTCAACAAGTCCCTCACTATGTCCACAGAGCTCTGGCCGACGTACTCGAAATTCCTATGCATCAGATCAATGTTCACCGCACCTTTGTCGGTGGTGGGTTTGGAGGCAAGTCCGACCCGTTTCCGCATGAGATGTGTGCCGCTATTTTGGCGCGGAAATCTGGGCGGCCGGTGCGGATTTGCTTCGACCGCGAAGAAGTCTACTGGATCAATCGCGGCCGCCACCCCTCTCGTATCGAGATGAATCTGCACGCGGATTCGGATGGGAGAATCTGTGGAATCGAAACTGATGCTCTGATTGATGGTGGGGCGTTCGCCTCATTCGGTCACGTCACGACATATTACAACGGAGTGCTACACACCGCGCCATACGAAATTGGAGCATTCCATTACACAGGAGCTCGCGTCTGGACGAATAAACCGGCAAGTGGCGCGATGCGCGGTCATGGTGCTGTGAATTCGCGCTGCGCGGTTGAGACGGGGTTAGACGACCTCTCCGAGAAACTCGCCGTCGATCCAATTACCCTGAGATTAGCCAACTTGTTACCACCTCACTCGGCGACAATCACTGGCTTCCGCGTGACCAGCATCGGTATGCGCGAGTGTCTCGAGCGAGTGAAAGAAGCCAGTGGCTGGGACGATAAATTCCGAAAGATGCCACTGGGCAAAGGAATCGGCATTGGCTGCGGATTCTTCATCTCAGGCTCAGGCCTGCCGATTCATTGGGATCCAAACAAGTTCCCACATGCGACTGTGCACCTGAAAATCGACATGGATGGTGGTGTCACCGTCCATACCGGCGCTGCGGACATCGGTCAAGGCTCCGACACCGTCGTCGCACAATCCGTTGCCGAAGTCCTCGGGCTCCCTCTCGACATGATTCGAGTCAAATCCCGAGACTCCGACACATCACCCGTAGACCTCGGCTCTTACTCATCGCGTGTCACTTTCATGAATGCAAACGCGGCTATTTCGGCAGCCATGCAAATACGCAATGATTTACTCGACGCCACCGTAGAAATCACTGGAGCCGACCGCGCGAAATTAGTCTTTGGAGATAGGCGCATCTTCGCCAAAAATGACCCCGCGGTCGGAATCTCATACCTTGAGGCGCTCCACAAAGCACAGGAAGACCGAGGAGCACTCATCGCATCGGGCGCATACAGAACGCCACCGATGGGCCGAACCCACAAGGGTGCTGCCGCCGGCTTAGCGCCGGCTTATTCATTCTCAGCCTACGTTGCAGAGGTGTCCGTCGACGTAGAAACCGGGCAAACAAAGGTGGAGAAAGTATGGGCTGCCCACGATTGTGGTAAGGCCCTCAACCCACTCGCAGTCAAGGGGCAAATCATCGGCTCCTGCCACATGGGAATGGGGCAAGTTCTCAGCGAGGAAATGCGCTACGGCCGCAGTGGCCATCTGATGAATCCCGACCTGCTCGATTACAAGATCCCTAGTGTCCACGAGATGCCTGAAGTCGTACCGATTATTGTTGAGTCAAACGACCCAGAAGGACCGTTTGGGGCGAAGGAGGCGGGCGAAGGTCCGCTTCTACCAATTCTGCCCGCTGTCTGTAATGCAGTGTATGATGCGGTGGGCGTGAGGACTGCTGAATTACCAATCACGCCCGATCGCATGCACAGATTGATCGAAAGGAAATGCAAGGCCGATGGAGTCTCTGAGCCTCTCGACCTTGAAACACCGCGGCTCGAGTACTCTGCTCTGCAGGATACTCTCGCCGCGCGCGCTGCCGAGCATGCTGAACGAGACCTCACTCGCAGGCTCGATGATGACCGCCAGCCCTACCACAATGGAGCGCTCTTTGGCCTCGACCCAACAATCCCTCCAGACGAGATAGACGAGCGCTGGGCGGTCAATGTGATTCCATCTGAAGAATACCTAACGGAACCACGGTTGGCAGGGAGCGCTTGGAAGCACACTGAGCGCCGACATCGAGGTGATGCCTGATGCGCACACCACCATTCGAGTTGTACACGCCCAAGAACCTCGAGGAGGCTCTCGCCACAGCAGGTGAGTTAGCCGACGCTGGCCAAGACTTCGACTGGATCGCTGGCGGCACTGACCTGCTGCCCAATTACAAGTGGCACATCAACGCCAAACCACACGTGATTTCTCTGGCCAAAGTCAGTGAACTCACCGAGCTCAATCCAAACCATATCGGCGCAATGGTCAGACTGCATGACCTAGTCAAGTCAGAACACACACACCCAGTCCTCGCCAAAGCCGCCGACTCAATCGCCAGTGTACTCATCCGCCGCTCTGGAACCGTCGGTGGCAACATCTGCCTCGACACCCGATGCTATTGGTTCAACCAGACCGAGCAGTGGAGAGAATCGATTGACTGGTGCTACAAATGCGACTGCGGAACGGGGGCCGACTGCCGCGTCATACCAAACCAGAATACACTCTGCGTCGCAACCTACCAAGCCGATCTCGCTCCAGTCCTGATGTGCCTAGGTGCAACCATTCACCTCGCTTCACCGGACGGCAAACGCTCGATGCCACTCAGCGAATTTTTCCAACTCGACGGGATGACCCGCAATGTGCTGCAGCCGGGCGAGTTGGTCACTCACCTGAGCCTACCTGATGATTCAGGTGAGTGGCAAGGCGATTACCAGAAATTGCGTCAGCGCGAGTCCTGGGATTTCCCAGAAGCTGGCGTAGCGGTGCTTTGGAAGCAAAATGGTGGAGCGAAACCTGCTGCTCTCAGAGTTGCAACGACTGGACTCGAATCGATTCCTGGATTTCATACAGAAGAAGCCGAATCAGCCTTGGCCGACTGGAATGGGAAGGAATCCGTCAATGCGATGGCCGAAGCAATTCGAAAAGCCGTCAAACCTGTTCAAAACACGTGGTACGCCCCTTCCTATAGGAGAAAGATGGTGAAGGTCCTAACGCGTAGGGCGTGTGCAGGGATGCTGAGGTGAGGTGAATGAAGTCGAGAATAATTGTTCTTAGCGTCATCACCATGATGCTGTTACCGGTGCTCCCAGGTGTTGTTGCTCAGCCAGAACCTTCGATAGGAAACTGGGAACTCGGGATTGATTACCCCAAGGAAGATGACTCGAATCCCTTTGTCGTCAGTATTGGGGGAAGCGCACTAATCAATTTCTGGGTGGCCAATGATGGATTGTTTAACATCAAGGTGACTTTCGAATACGAAGTCCCTTGGGATGCTCAATTCTCAGGTCCGGAATCAGCGACCATAGGCCCTGGCGCAAATACCTCATTTTCAATGATGGTCGCTGGCATCGATGTATATTCGATCGATGCGATGACCAAGGATGCATTCACAATCAGCGCCAACCTCGAAGAGCGCAGTGGAATTCCAGCAGTGATTCCTGAGAATCAAGAGAAAACCGGTGACCTTGAGATTCCTGAGATTTTCCAACTTAAAGTGGATATCGCTGACGCAGTGGGGCCAATCAATGCAGGAACCGATACAGTTCTGAGGGTCACGGTTACCAATCGAGGCAATGCCCGTGACAAGATTCGAGAGATTGATATCAGCGATGACTGCCCTCTGCTGACCACGGACGGAGGACTCGATGTTCTTCTTTCTCGAAATATCGAGAAGGGCGCTTCAACTACGGCTGACCTCAAGGTGATGGTTTCAGAAAGCCATCCAAAGCGGAATTGTCGCATCGAGGTTACAATTGCTTCCGAAGGAGCAGATGGTGCCCAGCTCTCAACAGACTTCACGAGAGTCAATGTCGAACCACCTCCTACCCAGCAAAATGATCCTGATGACCCTGATGACTCGACAGACCCTGTCGAAGTGGTCACTTCGAACCTTCCTGCACCAGGTCTTAGCGTCGTTTTGAGCATCCTAATCGGCGCGTTAATCGCACGTTCCTCACGACGCTTCTGAAATAGCTGGATGAACCGCTACTTTAGGCGTGTTTTCACCGCACTGGGATGGTGCAGAATGAGCATCGAGACGTCCGGTTTTCCCATTATTAATGTGCCCTGTAATCAACAACATATATCTGTGAAATGAGGTTCGCGTCGAAGCGTAGGTGTGCCCAGCGTACGCTAATGTTGAGAAGAAGGTAATTACAATGGCTGGTGAGAAATCCGAAGAAGCCAATTTCACCAACATCGTGGTGGGCTCTCTAGCGACTACTCTCGTTCTCCTCCTTATTCTCCCAATGATCTTCGTCGCGGGCAAGGCCACGTACTATTCAGCGTATACAGATGATGGAAGTGGACAGGTGGGCGCTCTAGCCCAAGTCACCGATATGCGCGAATCGATGGCCGACGATGAGGGCTACTTCATCGCCAACACGATGTCGACTCCGATGCTAGTCAATGACTGGAAGGATCCACACCGAACAGCTCTGATGATCATTGGCCCTGAGAAGCCAATCGCTGAGACCGAAGCCGACGCAATTTACGACTTCGTGACTCAGAAGGGAGGCAAGGTCATCGTCGCAGCAGATGGGACCAATGCTAACCGCCTCGCTGAGAAATTCGGCGTGACATTCTTCGACGCTCCTCTTAACGATGAAAATCAGTTCTGGCTTGAATATGAGAATGGCCAGGCGATTCGGGGGTCGTGGTTGAACGTCTGGGGTCTGGCTGCCGTCTCTGAAGACGTCAATGATATGCCTCCAGCATACCTCAGGCAGGGCTGCGTCGATACAGACGTGCTTGATGAGAACCGACGCAATTGCCGACTCCCAGTGATGTTCCGATCTCCTACTGGAATGAAGTACGAACCACTTCCAAGGGACACCACTCATCCAAATCACCGCGACGTCAGTATCCTTGCCACAGCATCTTCATCCGCCTTCATCGATGTGCAGGACAACGGCCGAGCGGATGACCCAAAGAATCCCGCTCCAGGTGACCTCTCACTCATCATCCGCATCGATTACCCTAACATCACCGCCTTCGACCAAGTCACCTCAGGTTCTGGAGGATTAGTTGGAGGTAATACACGTGAGCTGGCGGTGACTGGAAGCATCGTCTTTGTCTCCGATGAGGAAGCATTCTCAAACAGATTGTGGAGCCTTGATGTCGCCGTTGAACACCAAATGAGTTCATCGTGTGAACAGCACACAGATCACTGCTGGCTCGATATCACTCGCGAGACATATTGGGAAGGCAATGAGGATTACTTCTCGCTCTTAATCGACGATATGATGGAGCACGATAACAAGAAGCTCGCCAAGTCGATTAGAGATGACAAGGGGCAGTTCCAAGTCGTCTTTGATGAGAGCCGACACGTTACTGGAATCATCTCCGCTCCATTCGTCGAGGCCATGGGAACGGTTGTACTTCTGACCTCGAATACCTTCCTCAAGTGGCTGGTGGTTCTCAATGTAGGTCTCCTCCTCCTCGTAGCTATGATGGTAGTTCCTGAGAAGGAGAACTGGAGACACGTCTTTGACCTCACGCGTTTCAAGGAACGCCCTCAGAAACTGGACCCAAGCACCTATCGAAAACGCGTGCAACAAGCGCTGTTCACTAAGGTCAGAGTACATTACGACCTAACTAGAGACCAGATGGCAATCAAACCGCCAGCTGAAATCCAGACGATGATCGGAGACCCTCGACTCGTCGAACTGGCATATAGCCAAAGCAGAAAATACACTCCCCAAGAATTGCGACAGCTGATGGTGGCGATTCGACGTTGGGGTAAGAAATGAAAAAAAACAATGGAGAGAGAAAAATGACTGAAGAAAAAGCAGCGACCAAAAAGAAGGCCGCAGGCGGTTCAAAGAAGGTGAGTGATAAGCTCGCTGCCGTCGGTGCGATCGGACAAGCGATCGGCACCGAGGTGCAGAAAGTGATCATCGGAAAGAGCCACGTTATCGACAATGTGATGATTAACATCCTGTCCAACGGTAACCTCCTGTTCGAAGATTACCCCGGCCTTGCAAAGACCCTAATGACGAATACGTTCGCCGATGCTCTCGGCTGCGACTTCAAGCGTGTACAATTCACGCCTGACCTGTTGCCAGCTGACATCACTGGAACGAATATCTACGATGCGAAGAAGGGAGAATTCACCTTCAAGCCTGGACCGATATTCTGCAACCTGCTCCTGTCTGACGAGATTAACCGTGCGCCACCTAAGACGCAAGCGGCTCTGCTCGAAGCCATGCAAGAGTACCAAGTGACCGTCGGAACCGTCACCCACAAACTCCCAGCACCGTTCCTTACAATGGCGACACAGAACCCTGTCGAACAGGAAGGTACCTACCCACTACCAGAAGCCCAACTTGACCGATTCATGTTCAAGATGAGCGTTGGTTACCCAGACCGTGCGGATGAGGACGAGATCCTCGCTCGACGTATCGCCCGAAAGAAGGACGCAGTCGAAGTCGATGTCATCACTGACCCAGCCCGTGTGGTAGCAATGCAGCAAGCCATCGAGGATGTTTACGTCGACCCAGCTGTACGTATGTACATGGTCGAGATTGTCTCGAGAACCCGTGAAGATCCACGTGTCCTCGTAGGTTCCTCGCCACGTGGTTCACAAGCTCTACTGAAGACGAGCCGAGCCGCAGCAGCAATGCGCGGACGCGACTTCGTCACACCGGACGATGTGAAGTCGATTGCAACCCTCGCGGTTGCTCACCGATTGATCCTCAAGCCCGAGCACCAGATTAAGGGACTCGAGAATGACGAAGTCATCTCAGACATCCTAAGACAGGTGCCAGTGCCAACGGTGTGAGACCGGAGGACTGACCAACACAAGGAGGTGAGAGCCAATGGCATGGAGCAGGAAATCAGCCATGTTCGCCGCGCTGGCGATAGCGTTGTACCTGCTCGGGCTGGTGCTGAGAAATCAGCAACTAGTCACAGTTGCCGTCGTTCTGCTCTCTTTCCTAACCTATGCAGCCTTCCGCACAACTCACGCCGATGTCGCTTCTAGTGGCAGGCGGCTCGAGGATGTGGAAGCCGATGCAGGCATCCAATTACAATCGATTATCGCCATGCGAAAACTATCATCAGCGAGGGTCTTCGAAGACGGCGAAATCGACGTTGTTCTCAGAATCCAGAACCGATCAAATCTCTCCAAGGTTCTGGAAGTCAGAGATAGGGTGCCAGAAGTCATGCGAATCAAGAAAGGTGCGAATTACGTCTTGATGGAACTCGGAGGTCGAAAAGAGACCGAGATCTCCTACACTGTCGAGGCCCCTCTCCGTGGATTCTACACGGTTGGACCTGTCTGCGTACGCGTACAGGATGCATTCGGCCTATTCCACAACGAGCGTGAGATTCACCTGTACGATGATTTCCTCGTCTTCCCCAAGATGGAGGATATCAAGGACGCACTCATCAAGAGTCGCGTTCCGAAGATCTTCACCGGTGCAGTCAACATTCGCAATCCAGGTGAAGGAACGAATTTCTACAACCTGCGCGAGTACATCCCAGGAGACCCAATGAAGAAGGTCAACTGGAAGGCATGGGCTCGCTCAGGAAAAATGATGGTCAACGAATTCGAGCGCGATGCCGTCTCCGATATCATTCTGATTATCGACAGCAGGTCGGTCAGTGAGACCGGCCCGGTGAGTAGAAACTCACTGGTTTACAGCACGAGGGCGGCCGCCAGTTTGGCTCAGTATTTCCTCTCTCGAAGAGACTCTGTCGGTCTCGTGACTTATGGTGACGAAATCGTCTCTATCGACCGCGATACAGGAAAGAAACAACTCTACGTGATTCTAACCAAGCTCGCGGGCGCCATGGCTAAGGGAAACACTCCGCTCAAGGTTGTCACCAATCGAATTTTGCCGCATATCAATCGAGGTAGCCCAATCATCATTCTAAGCCCGCTTGAAGATGACCCTACCGTAATGGATGCGGTGCGAGACCTGAGGGCTCGAAACTTCGATGTGACGATTCTCTCACCATCGAGTCTCGAATTCGAATTCGATGCTCGCAGACTCGATCGCACTGGATACGAGGTGCTCAAGACCGAGCGTGATATTCTCATTAGCGAACTACGAGCTCTTGGTGCAAATGTGATGGATTGGGAGCCTGACATGATGTTGGTGACCGCTCTTGCGGGAGCACGAGGATTCTGAGGAGGTGTGAAAAATGGCAAACGATATCAAAACGGATGGAGCAAGCGACACTGCGCATCTTTACGAAAGCAAGGTCATCCGCTCTTCAGCTCCAAGCCGAAAGAAAGCCGCTGGACGTCTGAAGTCCAGCACCGAAATTCCCCGTGACGCGATTCCCGAGATCCATGTTCCATCTTGGATTGAGTCATTCTTTGGAGGACCGATTGTCTCAACGACGAAGTTCCTCCCTGCAAATAACACAGTCTCGATGCTTCAGATTTCCTCGGCTGGGATACTCTTCGCCCTGACACTCCTCACTCTTGCATTCACTCCAGTCTCAGGCACAGCCTGGTTCGCTATCGCCAACATGATTGGATTTCCAATCATTGGCGGAATCATACACATCCTCATCATGGCAATCGGTGCGATTGGTGGAGTCTACGGAATTTTCCAGCGTGATCAAAGAGCATTGTTGGTGTCCTATGTCGCCATGCTCGTTGTCACTCTGCGCTTCGCAGGAAGCAAAGTCGAATTCGGATTCAGCTTCCTACCTGAAGGCGAAATTTTACAGAAGATTCTGTTAATTGCATACGCGGTCTTCTTGGTGATGTACTTCGAATTGACAAGTGGCATCATTCGCTTTTCCATGCTCGATACCTCAATTCGTACCGGCGAGGTCTATGTTATGGGTGAAGGGAAGATCATTCGCCAATATCACCAAGCGCTGGCAATTACGCCAATTGTTGCGGCTTTGGTAGCTCTGCTAACCCTTCTCATCAACCTCATCGTTCCTGGAATTGTTGGTATCTTCGATAGTGTGCAGGCAGCTAGATTGAGTGAATCTGTTGAACTGACCAGTGTCTACGGTGTAGCGATGGGTACCGCATTTGTGTTTACAATAGTCGCCGCGGCCTTCGCGATTAATCTGCCTCTGCGGATTCAGCAAATGCAAGAAAATCGTAACAACTAGGCAAATCGATTACTCGGACTGCTCTGCTCCGAGGTAACCACCGATCATCCCGAGGTCAGCAAGGACAAGCCTTGCGATGGACTCGACTACAGGAACTGCTCGCGGACCGAGCACTGGGTCGTGGCGTCCAGGGACCTTCAGAGCTCTCTGCTCGCCGCTCGGGAGGTGAAGTGTAGATTGCTCGCGAGAGATGCTGCTGGGCGGCTTGAAGTGGACTATAATGCGCATTGGAGCCCCTGTTGAACGGCCGCCCAGTGCACCATCTGCGCTGGCATCTTCCGCCCCACTCAACGCAGGTTGATCTCCATTGAGATGCCAAGCATCATTGTGTTCTGAGCCGCGCATTCGAGATGCTTCAGTCCCGCGCGAGAATTCAACGGCGCGCGCACCAGGAATCGCCATCATACCTCGCGCGAGTGCAGGCTCAAGACCATCGAACCATGGCTCTCCTAGCCCGAGTGGCAAACCTTCGATGATACACTCGACGCTTGAGCCAATTGAATCTTGATCCAATCTAACCTCCTCGATGAGTGAAGAGAACACCTCACTCGTAGCCTCATCTCGGCAATTGAGCCGAGCCATCGTCGAATCTTCGGACAATACAGAATCACGGTCCAACCCGAATAGTGGAGCAGCAACAAGATCTCCAACACTATGCAGATGAGCCTCGACTCTCCAGCCAGCCTCGCTCAGTAGACCACGTAATTGGCTGGCAGCAGAAACCAAACCATAGGTCAGGCGGGCCGACTGTGAACCACCACCACGAAGATCGGAGGCACCGCCTGAACGAATCTGTTCAGTCATATCCGCATGTCCGGGGCGTGGCTGGTCTGGGAGGAAGTTGTAGTCCTTTGAACGGGCATCGGAATTCCACGTCAGAAGCAGAATTGGCCAACCGGTCGCTTTGCCTTCGTGAACTCCTGAAATAATCTCACATTCATCGCTCTCCGCACGAGTGCTCAATCCCTTTCGACCCGGCTTACGCCTCTCAATATCGGCTCTCAATGCGTCGATATTGATCTCGGTTCCAGCAGGAATCCCCTCGACGAGAGCTCCAACACCACGACCGTGACTTTCACCGAAAAGTGTCACACGAACCGAGTCGCCAAGCCTCATTCCCATGGTTAAGTCACTACCTCAAACTTTTGAACAATCGACATTCGGGTTCGAATCCAATTCAATTCTCTCATGTCAAGAAATTTCGTCAATTTGTCGGCCTGATTAGCATCAGCCAAAACGACGATTGCAGGCCCAGAACCCGTGATTGCAGCCGGACAATTGGTCTCAATTTCGAGGTCTTCACACAAATGAGTGGCCTCATCATCTCCCAAAGCCTCAGCCACCAGATGACCATTGAGTCTGAACGCCTCGATTGGCCTATCTGTGCGGAGCATCCTAACGACATCTTCGAAGCGGTCTCGACGGTCGTGGAACTCAGAAATATTGACCTCAGCCTTAGGCTGATTCCTGATTACTATGAAGACCTCTTTCATTGGAACAATGACAGGTTCTGAGAGTGGATCTGCTACATCAGTCGCAGCGACTAACCACGGGATTGAGCTATCTGAGGAGACGGTGATGTCGTCAATTGCTTCGGTGATGCTTACTCCAGCGGCAAGTTGCACCGATGAGAGGAGATTGTTGCACATCGCCGCACTCATATTTGTTTGAGTCGCATCACAAAGAGCCCTTTGGGCAGCGACCAAGAGAGCAGTGCTGGACTTCAGCCCCATCCCAATGGGAATCTCAGACTTGACTACCCAACCGAGTTCTCCGATAGGAAGTGAGAGGTTACGGGCACTCCATCCCTCGAGTAGAAGACCCAAGAGCCCTGATTCGTCCTCTGGAATCGGTGTAGGGGAATCAGTCAACATGACTGTCGTTACCAAGTCAATTGGCACTGCACATCCTTTGCCACAACCGGCTGCGTGGAGGAAACTGATGCCGGCGCATCCATGACCGATACCGTGGACCTTCATCGCTCGTTCATCTCCCCTGCGACCTTGCGGCCAACATGCCGCATGCCGGTCGATGTACGAACCATAATCCGGTCACCAGCCTCTAATGAGGTGACGCTTAGTGTGTCGGTTTCATTGATGAATCGGACAGTCTCTGCCTGTTGGGCAAGGACTTGTCCGGATCGTTCACCAATCTCAAAGCGAACGAGAAGGAATGGGCGGCGCTCGATTTTGAGTCGCCCGATGGAAGCGGGGCGGATAGCTCCGCTGGAATCGGTGATGGCGACCGCGTCGCCAGCTTCGAGTTCACTGAGATAACGAGTTGAGCCATCCGCCATCAGGCAGTAAGCATGGACGGCTCCGGCATTGATACGGAACGGGCGAGAGGGGACAAATTCGGAAGGAACCGTCTCGCCATGAATCAGAACGAGGGCATTGGCTGAGGAACCGATTAACATGCCCTCACCGAGGGCGAGTCGCTCAGTAAGATCGACACAGACGCGCTCGCCAACCCCGCCGGACTCGATAGAAGTCACACCGGCGAGAAGCAATTCGACGGTCTCGGTCGATTCCTCAGAATCTTGTGAGTTACGTTCTCCTGCGACGGCTTCAGCGGCAACCCACAATTGCTCATCTGCAGGCAGAAGCAGCGCATCCACTCCATGTTGCAAAGCGAAGGCAGCCCCATTCAAATCAACAGTCTTCGATATCGCAGCAGCCACGCGAGTTCCACTTCCAGCGGCTGCAGCAACGATGTTCTCCAATGGGATCATCGTCCAATCCGAACATCGAACCAGAATCCAATCTACCATCCCGACCAAAGAAAGAGCCTCATCTTGACCACGATGGTCATCCAAGTGAACAACAGCGACGTCAGCAGCCTCACCAATCCAAACACGATCAGCATTACCAGTAAGACCCGAGGAATCCTCACCCTCAAGCCATAATTCCACGCGAATCACCCCAATAGAGCAGCCGCTTCGGCCGCGCTCAAACCATCGTGAACCACTGCACGTAGCGCCCGAACGCGAGCGGCTGGATTACCCGATGAGAATACTTGACGTCCCATGCAAACTCCGCCGCCACCGGCAGAAATCGCCTGCTCAACCACGCTCAGAACATCGGCGAACGAGCCACCTTCCGGCCCACCCGCTATTAGCACAGGAATCGGGACTGCAGCACAGACCTTTGCGAAAGAGTCGGCATCACCCGTCCAAGGCACTTTGACAACGTCACAACCGAGTTCCCAAGCCACTCGTGCAGCATGTGCAACTCCTCCGGTCACATCGTCATCGGCAACCACAAGGTTCGCACCGCGAGGGTAAACCATACCCAAAACAGGCATCCCAAGAGCGAAAGCCTCGCCGGTCAATTCACCCATTTCGGTGAGCATTTCCGGTTCGGCTTCATCGCCAAGATTAACCTGAGCCGAACAACCACTAGCACCGCGAAATAAGCACTCATCAGCGGTGGCCACACGAATCTTATCTCCAGCGCGCGCACCGCCATGAACCGTAGAAACTGAGACGTGGCAGATGAAGCCATTCCAGCCTGTTCTCTCAAAGTGATGGGTGAGCGTGCCCTTCTGCAAAACCAGCGCATCCGCGCCACCTTCGATGCAGGCATCGACGACCTCGTCCATCTGTTCAAGCCCCTTTTCAGGGTATGAGGAAATGCCGTGGTCCATTGGAATCCACACTCCGCGTCCGTTAGGGAGCAGGCGGGCGAGCCTCTCGGACTGCGTCTCGGCCATGGGAATCCGCCTGCTCTCTCTCACTTGAAAGGATGCGTTTCGTAAAACTGCAATAATTATCCGCTCCCAAAGGGAGCGGAGACAAATATTCCTCAAAAATTAGAATTTGAAGTCAATGATTAGTGGAGCGTGGTCCGAGCAATCTAAGCCCGCTTGCCGATTTACCTCTGCAGATTCAAAGGCGGCAAATGCAGCATCGTTGGCTAGGACGTAATCGATGCGCCAACCTCTGTCGAGTGCCCTCGCTTGACCTCGATTAGACCACCAAGTGTAGGGGCCCTTGCGCTCGCCGAAGTGAATTCGATGCAAATCGTGCCAGCCGCTTGCGAGGAAGCGGCTGAACCATTCTCGCTCATGAGCTAGGAAGCCCGATGTCATCCGATTCCCGCTCGGATTCCAAATATCGTCCTCAGTGTGTGCAATGTTGAGATCTCCGACGAGAACGACTGGTTCGGGTGAGGCGAGGTACTGCTTCGCCCAGACAAGTAAATCCTCTAACCACTGATCCTTGTAGGCCTGTCTTGCTGGCCCAGAACCACCATTTGGCAGGTAGATATTGATGCAGGTAAGAGGGCCGCATTTCGTTGTCAGAACTCTCCCTTCAGCATCGTTCGGATCGAGGTTTGTTTCAATTCCCCGTCCGGTATCTTCGATGCCGACTCGTGACATCGAAGCAACGCCTGAGTAGCCCTTCTTCTCGGCCGGATGCCAGACGACTTCATGCCCAGCCGGCAACGACCAATCGGTGGGCAATTGCTCGGGCAAAGCCCGAACTTCTTGCAGCAACCAAATGTCAGCATCTATCTCCTCAATCCAATCATCCAATCCCTTTCGAATTGCTGCTCGTATACCATTTAGATTCCAAGACACTACTCTCATCGAATCACCAGTAATCAATTAGAGAATTCCTTGACCTTCTCGACCAAGTCCATCTGCCGCACTCGCCACATTCCCAGAGGAGTCAGCCCCACCGAGATGAAGAGCACAACCCCTGCCAAACCAACAGAAATTGCTAGATCGGCGCTGACCTCCATATAAAACGCCCATTGCACCATCTGGCTCATCAGCCATTTTGTACCCAAAACCGAGAAAATCGCACCGAGCACACCACCGATCAGCCCGATAGCAAAGTGCTCGCCAAGCATCATCGAGCCTATCCGATTCAGAGGAGCGCCGAGAACTCTTAAAGTCGCTAATTCAGAATCTCGCTCGGCCAAATTCATGATTAAAGTGTTGAAGAGAACAACGAAGGCGATGATAATGCCGAGCATCTGAATCGCCACGAAGAATCCTTGTTGTTGTTCCATCAGCGAATTCATCGAATCAATCATGTCTTGTTTTTCGATGATACCAATAGACATCAGACCGAGTTCATCCTTAGAATCGAGGTCTCCAGGCAGGGTCAGAAGTACCGAAGTAGCTTCGACACCAACCCTCTCAGCTAAGTCTTCTCGGTGGAAATACACAGACCTAGACACGTCACCCTCAGTAATTCCGACAACCTTGATTTCAACCGCCAGTGAGCCGAACAAAATCGTCTGCGTCTGCCCCACTTGCCAATCGAGGAAATGCTGGATTCCATTATCGATAAGAACCTCAGGATTCGGTGAATCCGCGACGGGTAATCTGCCTTCAGCCAAGTTCAGAATTTGCATCGCATCATCACCAGAATCAGCGAATTCATCCAAGCCGTATGCCGTCATTTGGCGAGGGTCATCAACGAGGTTTGCAGGGAACATCAGGAGCAGTTCGTGCTCAACCGAATTAGCCTCTGCCCACTCGACTACATTGCCCTCTGTGCCAGGGAAAACTAGGACCTGAGTGTCCCAATTCGCATTCTCCTCAACATTTCCAATCATCATATCCTCCATCGAATCCATCATGAAAAGCATAGACCCAAGGATCAACATCGAAAGCCCCACTGCGAAGAAAGTGAAGGCCAGCCGAACGGGCTTTCGCGTGCTAGAACGAATCGTCAGGCCGATTGTAGTCGGCAGTCGCGCAGTCATACGCTGAATGGCTCGCGAGGTGAGGCGAACTTCATGCTCGCCACGCAAGACTGAGAGCGGATCGAGATTCGCGGCTTGCCAAGCAGGTCGGATTCCTGAGAAGAGAACTAGAAGCATCGTAATTGCGAGAATCTCGATGATAGATGAGGTCAATACCGCTCCACTAAGAACAGGGATTTGAAAGATGTCTTCGTACATGTTCTCCATACCAGGAGCCCCGACAAATATTCCAAGAAGGGCTCCGTAGAATGAGCCCACCATGCCGATTAATATCGGCGCGAGGATGTATGAAGGCATGATTGCTGAGCGAGGAATTCCAAGAGTTCGCAGGATTGCAATCTCTCTCGCCTGTGATTGAATCAACCTCTGCAGACTGAGGAAGATAGTGATTCCAGCGACGATTACAAGCATTCCAGTGATTACCGGATAGGTCTTCATCGCACCTTCTGCGTCCGTTCGGAGGAATTCAACCGAGTCGATTCCCGAGCGGTCGTAGACGATTGAAGCCGAGTCGATATTGGTCGTAATTGTGGTTAGCGAGGCTATGACTGGAGTGAGTTCTACACCCTCGTCCTCATCTGTCGATAATAGGTCGTAATCAGGAGTTCCAACGATATCGATTAGCAGAAGGTTTGCTGAACCAGCGCTTAGGTTCGCCAGCGCTTCGAGACCTTCTGCCGTAAGATAACCAGTAACGAATTTTCCTGACTCAGCGGGGATAATTGTCCCAGGTGAGGCGAAGAAGAGGTGGTGAGGGTGGTATCCGAAGCCAACAATGGTGAATTCCATACTTCCTTGACCGGCTCCAATCAAGACGGAGTCACCGATTTCGACAGCCAATCCTTCAACAGCGTGTGCATCCAAGACAATTTCATCAGCAGTCTGGGCCAATCGACCGTCACAACACTCGTGGTCGGGCATCCAAAGCCGGTCCACATATCCCTCATCGATTCCGTGCCAAATTGCTGGAACGAGCCTCTCAGCACCGTCTTCCTCACTGTGGAATAGTAAACCATCGAGCACAAGTCGAGGTTCGCAATCCATCATTACCAATTCCGAATCGGGCCATTGAGTCGAAATCTCTTCACAAAGATTCGACGATTGCGTCGAAGTCCAAACCGATCTTGGATTTTCTACCCATACATCTCCGAGATTGGTTCCGCTTTCCGAATCGCTGTAAATATCGTCGTGCATGGTCGTCGCAGTGTGAGCATAATGACCGAAAGAGATTCCAGCGAATACACCGACCATGATGATCAAAACCACAGCAAAAAGACGTAACTTCGTACGCCACAAACTGCGAGCCAATCTCTTAGTCAACAGGAGTTTCATTCGGCCACCTCATACTTTCTCGTCGGAGATAACTTTGCCACTATCGAGACGAATCACTCGTGTCGCGTACTTCGCCAGAGACTCATCGTGGGTAACAAAAATTGTCGTTATTCCCTCTGCCTCACAAGCCTTCACGAGGACTTCCATCACCATGGCTGAAGTCTTAGAATCGAGATTACCGGTCAATTCGTCTCCCAGCAGTAGCTTGGGACTCTTGGCAAGACTACGAGCGATCGCCACCCGCTGCTGCTGACCTCCACTGATTTCGGTAGGGAAGCGGTTGACCTCATCTTCGAGACCGACTAGAGCAAGCAATTCCCTAGCACGCTTCTCATCCCTGCCACCAGATAATTCCTGAATTAGCAGAATATTCTCAAGCACGGTCAGATCCTGCAGGAGATTGAAGAATTGGAAGACATATCCGATATTATCGCGTCGGAAAGTTGTCATCTTTTCCGGCGCATCTCGGGGCACTGAGATACCCTCGAATGAGTACGTGCCCTCCGTCGGATTGTCAAGAGCCGCTACGCAATTCAGTAGCGTCGTCTTGCCCGAGCCAGAGGGACCTAGGAGAATAATTCGTTCTCCTTCCTTAACCTCTAAATCAACTCCATCAAGAGCCTTGACGGTCCCAGAGACCATCTCGTAATACCGCTTCATATCATTGATTGTAAGCAAGGTGACCGCCATCTGAACCACTACGTGGTTCAATCGCTGGTGGCCTCACCTAATCAATCTGCGGCACCGGCAAAGAAAGCCATCGAACTGCGGAACAATTCCTCACGACGCTTCCGCTTATTCTTCCTAACATGCATTATCGTGAAGGCAACAGCGAGCAATATCACGAATGGAATGAACGCCTCTGCATGATACCTTTCCATGAATTCGATAATACCCCGTGCAGTATATGCCCAAGTCAACGAAGCCGCAGTTCCGCCGAATAGGCAAGCGACCAGCACTCGTTGGAAGGGTATCCGTGCAACCAAACCGAGCATCGCACCTACCAGTACGCCGCTTGCCATGAATGGAATCCAAACGAAAATAATCAGAAACCAAAAGCCATATTTTTCGATCCGCGTCTGATTTTTGTGAGCTACATATTCGACGCTCGACAAAATATCGCCCATGAATGGATTCTGCAGTAAAGCACCTGTGATTCCACCTTGTTTGGCGACTAGTGCCTCACCCTCCAATTCGGGCCCACTCTGTTCTATCCTGCCTGCAATGGTTCGGTCGGACAACGTCGCTTTCTCATTCCTCGCACTGACAACAAGCGTGCGCCCACCAAGGTGCTCTGTTAGGTCCCTGCTCAAGTGAGAGTAGAGGTCATCCTGCATATCGTGGTAGGACTGCTTGAACAGAAAATACGAAAATCGCATCACTGGACGGTATATCACCCGTACGAATACCGCATCCTCATCCGCGAGGACAGCCGTCCCATAATCGACCAAATCGTGCTTTTTGAACCAACGATTGAGGCTTGTCTGAGCGGCTGCCTCAAGCCATCCATAGGCACTCATTTCTGCGAAGAAAGCAGAGTAATCCTCCATTGGATTAATTGGAGAATTCACCGGATTGAAGGAGAGAGGAGCTCCTTCGTGAGCCTCGTGGATTCCGTCGTCAACACAAATAATCTTCATTTGAAGTGGTCGCATTTCGCCAAAGATAGCGAATTCTTCAAGCAGGCTGCGGTTCAATTGGGCGCGGATATCCGCAGGCTGATCGATGGTTGTTGAACCGGTGGTGTAAGGGAGCAATATATCGATTGATATCGGCCTCTGCTGCATCTTCATTTGCTCGAAATCGATGTCGATGCGAAGCTGTTTTCGAGATTTACCGAGAGTTCGATGAATCAGACGACGAAGCTGATCTTTGGTGAGTAAGTCGTCTGAATCTCTGTGGTACATCTTGTGCATCAATGGATATTGGACACATAGGAAAAACAAGGACATTCCCAGGGAGACCATCGCCATCCACCAAGCAGGGATGCCGGCGTTGCCGCCCGTTAGCATCGCTGCCTCACGGCCGCCGACCCACTCAGCACCCATCATGATCCAACCCCATTCACCGAGGCCCTCGATGCTCCAACATGAACGAGGGTCGACATCGTAAACCTCGACCCGTTGCTTGATATCAGAACTGAACGGGCCACTCGAATGAGAAGAAATCTCAATTTCAACCTCTTTGTAACCGATTGGGTCGTCGTCTAATCCAATAAGCGCGGCCAATTCAGATTGGTCTAGAGATTCAATTTCGTCA
This sequence comes from Candidatus Thalassarchaeaceae archaeon, assembly GCA_029250665.1. GTDB lineage: Archaea > Thermoplasmatota > Poseidoniia > Poseidoniales > Thalassarchaeaceae > MGIIb-O1. Next base: position 18,412 of record JAQXEV010000096.1, read on the forward strand.
TCAGTAATCACTTTCCAAATGAGAACGGTGGTGTTGTAATGCCCGTCTTCAAGCTCGGATGGATCAAATGCCAATTGTTGGTCGCCTAATCCTCCTTTCAGATGGACCTGTTCCGAAAGATTGGACATCTCGAATACGATTCCTATGACTGTCTGAGCATCGGGATCGACATTGTAGGACTCGGCCTTCAGCAGATGATCATCGGCCGAGAAGAAGATGTTGAACCAAACTTGACCCTCTCGGTCAACACATTCCTCACCGGGGTCAAGTGGTGTGGAAGAGAGGGTCTTGTCGACTACAATCGAATCGGCGGCAATCCATCCAGAGGACATCACGAAGACGCCGCCAAAGAATATCGTACCGATGATTAAACCGGCGACGAGAGTGTAATCCTCGAAGGCGCCGCGAAAGAAGCGCTTGTCTCCCTCACGGCGAGCCCTGATGAGGTCCAGCTCTCTGTCGAGGCTGTCCTTCTCGGACTCATCAGGCAAAGCTGCCGCGGTCACGAACAAGGCAGAGATTGACTGGGCCATCAACCCGTCGGTCCTCGCGGGCGAGTTCCTACGGAACTCGAAAGGGGGTTTTCATTACCAGTTCAATCTCTGCGACCTGCCATAGCAGCGCCTAGCAAACCAATCGTTACCATCAGCGCGCCGAAGCCAGGTAGCATCTCAGCAGTTGCGAATGATTCGGAAGTGTACTGGTCGGCCCAAGTGTCGTACAGTTCGACCCGGACGTCTGGCCAGAGATTGTCAATGACCAAGGTGTCCATGTCTGAAATCAAGCCATCACCGTCGTAGTCTAGGTACTCATAGGTGAATACGTACTCAGTGAGTGCGGGATCGACCGTAGCTGAGCCATCAGTAAGTCCATTCGAGGCGGCGACCGTGCAGTTCGAGCTTGGGGGCTCGTTGCCCTCCTCGTCAGGCTCACCGCAATCGAAAAGGAACCTGACCTCGAAGTCCGAGATAGGAGCGTTCAGAGTCTGGCCCATGACCATCATGGTGACTCGGAATGGTTCGTCGTCGCCATCGTCACCTTCGTCATCGTTGTTGATTTCATCCCACATTTCAGCGAACTCGTAGATGTCGAGGCCGTCGCTGTCATCGTAGTCGTACATGTCCATCATGTAAACGAGACCGTTGAAGTTATCTTCATCGATAATGTCACCAGTAGAGTTGGCGAAGTCGGCCCACTCAGAGGGAGTGACCTGCCCGTCACCGTCAGTGTTCATCCATTCGAAGGCTTCGTCGGCAGAATAATCGTCATCGCCACCATCGGGTAGCATGTCTACGATACCGTCTACGAAGCACTGCATCTCATCGATGTCAATCAGGTCGTTGTCATCATAGTCGCAATCATCGAACAGAGTTGCAACCTCTTCCGAATCGAGTTCGGGATTTTCTGGATCGGATTCCCAGGCGTCCCGGAACTCCTGGAAGCTCATGTAGCCGTCACCATCGGCGTCTACGTCATACATGGCCTCTTCGGGAGTCGGGGGGCCATCGTCGCCTTCATCGCCGCCATCGTCTTGGTAGTACCAATGCTCATCAGAGCCGTCTGGGCAGTCCTCTTCCCAGTCATTGACCCATGAGAACGGGATTACAGTCCCATCCATGCATTCGAACTCTGAGGTCTCTTCTCCTTGACCTGGCTCGTCTGAGCCATCCTCGCACTCCTCCCAGCCGTTATCGTATTCACCGTCGTCATCGATTGGTTCTCCGTTGTCGCAAATGAATGTATCATAACTAATTTCGATGAGAACTCCACTTCCGGTAGTAGAGTCGTACTGATAGAATGAAAACTCGTCTCCATCGCCCCAGTCGATGACAAGAGCCCCTCCGTCGGCGTCTACAATCTCTGCGTCGGCAAACCAGCAAACATCCTCATCTGCATCATAGGAGCCTTCGTATTCCTCACACATTTCGCCATCTGGGTCGTCATTATTAGCGTCCCAATCGCCCTCGGGGTAAAGTATGTGAGTGTCGTTTCGTACAAGCTCGTGCACCATCGAACAGACATCGTTGTCAGCATCGTAGGAGCCATCGTATTCCTCGCACATTTCGCCAGTGGAGTCGCCGGTCATCTCCGACCAGCCCTCCTCAGAAAACCATACTGTGAGGTAATACGGAGATGTGTCTGGAGTATCACCAATCACGTAGTCAGTGTAGTACTCTGATGCCTCGCCGTCGCACTCGGTCATGTCGAGGTTGGTCTCATCCCACAACTCGGACGGGTTCTCGTCTCCGACTGCGCTAGATTCAACGAAGGGCGTGCAATCTAGAATATCGACGAAATTGGGTTCGCCGCCCTCTCCCTCTTCGTAAGTTGCCTCATCGGACTCATCGTAGCAGTCAGGGTATCCATCGTTAACCCAGTCGAAAGAAATCTCTTGGCCATCATCGCAGACGAAAACGACTTCGTCGCCTTCATCGTCTGATCCCGACCACTCATCTCCTCCAGATTCCCACTCGTAGGACTCGCTTTGTCCGAAGTCGTCAGTGCAGTGCCAGCCGTCATCCTCGTGGTCCTCACAGTAATACCACCAAGTATCCCAGTCTTCATCATCTTGTGATTCCTTACACCACCAAACGGTTTCCTCGTCGCCTGAGTTTCCATTCCACTCACAATAGCCGCTCCAGTAATCCTGCCAAGAGACGTCGTTTTCATCATCGTCGCCATCATCGCCATCGTCCCAGTTGTCCTCGGGCATACCCTCAATGTGGAAATTGATTGGTATCGAGGTCCTTGGTAGAGTGTCATCGACCTCGATGACTACGGAGTCTCCCCACATCACTGTGTAACTGATTGAAGAGCTGGCAGAGCCGTTATCGGTGGAGATATCGTAGGACATGAGATCCTCGTTGTCGTCAATCAAGATGACGATGGAGGTGGTGTGCCCGGTATCGTTGGTGTACTCGAGGGTCATTGTCTGCACCCCAGTCTCACCCACATAGGTGATCACAGGCTCGGTATCGGCAGGCATCTCGCTGGATAGGTCGCTAATATCACCCGTCGGCAGATTGAGTCCCATCTCGTCTCCAGCATCGCCTGCATCA
>JAQXEV010000015.1 GCA_029250665.1 Candidatus Thalassarchaeaceae archaeon
CCTCTACTCATTAGAGTAGGCTCATAAAGGGGAGTCAGGTCGGCGGGATGCTTGGAGGGTCAGATATGGGAGTCATGAAGCACCTTGGTTCGGTTTGGAAGCAACCGAAGGAGAACATTCCCGCAGCATACCGCCGCAACCGTATGGCAGGATGGCGCCGTGAGCCTGTATTCCAGCGCGTCGATCGTCCAACTCGTCTCGATGCAGCCCGCCGCCTCGGCTACAAGTCGAAGCAAGGCGTTACTGTAGTCCGCACACGCGTACGACGTGGAGGACTGCGCAAGGGTAAGATCCACATGAAGCGCAAGCCGTCCAAGGCAGGTATCAAGAAGATCACCATGGCCAAATCCATTCAGCGCATGGCTGAGGAGAGAACCAGCAAGCGCTACCCTAACCTCGAAGTCCTCAACTCCTACTGGGTCGGCGAGGACGGCAAGAACAAGTTCTACGAAGTCATCATGATTGATCCACACCACCCGGCTATCAAGTCAGACAAGCAACTCGGCTGGATTGCTGAGGGCAATAGCCACCGCGGCCGCGCTGAGCGCGGAAAGACCAGCGCTGGCAAGCGCGGACGCGGTCTCTTCAACAAGGGCAAGGGCGCTGAGAAGCTCCGCCCTTCCTTGAAGGCCAACAAGAACCTAGGAAAGTAAGCATCCTCGGGAACAAGTTGATTTCATCCCCGAGTGCGGCAGCCTTCGATGGTCGAGAGCGAAGTCAGTGCGATTCGAGAACTACCGGTCATCCTACCGGATGGTCGCCTACTCGGAACCGTCCACGATACGGTCATCGAAACCGACTCTTGGCGCTGTACTCACATCTTCGTTGCCGACCCACCAGCCGACCTCGTCGAAGGCCGAGTTCACGTGGCGATTCCATGGAATTGGGTGAGGTCTGTCGGCGATGTCATAGTCCTCCGATGGTTTCCTCCAACACCTATTCCGAAAGACGACTGAATTCACGGATTTTCCTCAACTCATCGTGAGATTCAACCGAACGTGATTGCGATACGATTCAAAAGGTAGGCGTGAACCCATACGCGATGCGTCGCATATCCGCCGTGATGATGGTCCTCGTTCTCTTGACCGCGGCAGCACCAGTTATCGATGCCGCGAGCAAGGGTGTAATCTCCTGCACACCAGCCGACTTGGATATGCTCCCTGCTAACTGGGATATCGACGATGGAGCCTGCGTCAGAGTTGATTTGGGAGTCCTATCTCCAGGAGACACGCTTTCCTTCGATGTCAACGCGAATACAGATGTTGACTTGCTGCTATTCTCTGCAAGCTCGATTTCTGTCTATCAAAACGAACAAAATTATCGCCATGAAACAGTTTGGCAGGGCGAGTCTGTATTCGAGTCATTTACCGGAGAGGGAACTTGGCATTGGACTACGCCCGACGATCGTGGCGATACTCGTTGGTATCTCGTGCTCGACAATATGGCACATCCGCAGGACCAAGGTAATGGAGCTCAAGGTGGATCTCTGGCTACAGTGATTCTTGATGTCGAAGAAGTCGATTCACCAGTCTTCGGTGTGGTTGACACAATCGTTCGCCTCGAAACAGGGGGTCACTCGGTACTCGCAGGTCCTTTGATGCTTGATGAAGGGACTCAAATTAATTTCTTTGCGACAACGATGGAGGGGCATCCTGATATTTTCCTCATGACTCAATCTCAACTCGATCTTTACCAGCAAGGTGGAACAGCCGCGACTAGAATCGATGAGACTGACATGTTACTGGTTTCTGAAGAGCGAACCCTCGCTTGGTCGGTCACATCCGAGTACGCGGGCGAGGATCTCTTCCTCGTTGTCGACAATCGCGCAGGTCCCTCTGGTGGCGGCGCGGGAACGGGCTATGTCGCGACTACCGTGGTGATGGATTTGATTCCAGTACTCAATCCAACGATTACTAATTCCTCAACGCTGAGTACAATCGATGTTGGCGCCGAGGTTCTCCTCGACGCATCCGAAACGCCGAATCTTTCGAATCAGATTGATAGTGAAACAGGATTCCAGTGGGATACCAACGGAGATGGATACCACGATACTGCTGGCACTTCTATTATGGTTAGTTGGGACGAGCCGACGCAGATCAGTGTGGGTCTGCGCGTTGTCTCAAAGGATGGCCGAAGCGCCAGTGTCTATTTCGACATATCAGTTGAGGATATTTCGCCACCGAGCGTGAGTCTCTCGGCTACCGATACGATTCGCAAGGATTTCGATGACCAACTTTTGCTGACCGCTTCAATCGAGGATAATTGGGGCATTCAAACAGTCGAATGGCTTGTCGATGACGAGGTCATCGATTACTACAGTAATTGGGATTGGCAGGATGGAAAGACATTCATATTCCGCTTCGATTCATCCTACGAACCCGGCGATCACGAGGTCAAGTTGAGGGTGACGGATAAGGAGGATCAGGTTACTGAAAAGATTGCAATTATCGATCTTTATGATTCGACTCCGCCGATTGTTCCTGAACAGACGGTGGAGATGACAGTGATTATGGGTGAGCCGCATCAATTCCACGCCGAGGCGATGGATGCTGAATCGCCGAATATACAATTTTACTGGGACTTCGATGCCGAGATTGATAGTGACGCCGACGGCATCGCTGACAATGATATAGACGCGAGCGGTGAAAAGGTCATCCAAGACTTCCAGAATAGAGGAACTTTCCAAGTGATTTGCACCGTTGTAAATGACGCTGGAGTTTCGACCCAAGTCACCTACTACGTGACTGTACGCGCTCTTGCTGACGACGACACAGGGCTGAGTCCAACAATCATCGCTTTGTTGGCTGTGTTGCTGACTCTACTCGTTGTGGGTGGTGTTGGAATGGTGTCGTGGCGCCGAATGTCAAACGCGCGCCTAGAAGCGCTGCTCGCCGAGCAGGCAGAAGCTGAGGAAGAAGAACCTCGCGAACTCTCCGTAGAGGAGCAGAAAGCGATGTTCGGTGCTGGCTCAGTGACGCTGGATCAACCCGCTTCGATGTCGACGACGTCCCCATTTGGACAGTACGGCACGGGGATGTCGGGTGCCAGTGATTCACAGGCGACTATCAGTTCGGATGCGGCGATGGGTGATTCTGATCTTGAGGCTTTGATGAGCACACCTGGGCCGATTACCGCAGATGCACCATCCAGCCCGGCCGCGGACTTACTCGCTGAATTTGGCGAGGATGATTCGGTTGACCGAGATGATATGGTGGAATTTTCACATGATGAAGGCGGTCGCACCGACGCTGAGATTTGGTCTCCTGAAGCCGTTATTGGAGATGAGTTGGCAGACTCTTTGCCGGCTCCACCAGCTCCTGCCCAAGAGCCTGATGCAAATTCACTACTCGACGATGATCTTCCGGCCCCTCCTCCACCGGTCAGCGAGGATTTGCCATCTCCGCCGTCACCAGAAGAGATTGAATCCAATCAGGAAGATGTTGAAGATTCAGTAGAGGAGCAAGAGTCGGAAGAAACCGAGCCCGAATCCCGACTCGTGCAACAGGATTGCAGCCAGTGTGAGCAGCGATTCGAAGTCACACTTCCAGAGGGTCACGATGTCGCTAGGACAGCTTGCCCATCATGCGGTGCAATCGAGACAGTGAGCCTCTGATTCATTTGAATCGAAGTCTCCTTCCGTCGAGTTCGATAAACATGGCAAGATGATGCATCAAACACCCCCGTCGCCCAAGACCCTAAATCGCACCTCATAGAGGTGCGCTCATGAACCACGGTTCAGTGCGCTTGATTAGCAAAGCGCCCCGAACCGGAATTTCACTGCCAATTCTGATTGTAGCACTATTTCTTCTTCCAACTCTCGCCCCTTT
>JAQXEV010000026.1 GCA_029250665.1 Candidatus Thalassarchaeaceae archaeon
AATACCTCTGGCGATGCAGGTCGAAACCGAGGATGGACGCAAGTGGTTCCCGACCCTACGCGGTATCCTCGCGTGGCAACCTGGTGGAAAATGGGCTGCGGTTGATCACGGCGCCATTCCCTTCCTGATGAACGGCGCCGACTGCATGGGAGCTGGCGTGCAGATGGCAGATCCAAATGTCGAGGCTGGAGAATTGGTTTGGGTTCGTGACGAGACTCATGGCAAACCTCTAGCCCTTGGAATAGCCATGGTCAATGGAGAAGAAATGGTTGCGATGGAAAAAGGAAAGGCCATCACCACCCTCCATTGGGTTGGCGACGAATTATGGCAACTTGAATCCTGATTAACTACGCGAGGTTGAAAGAGGACCGGCGTCACCTCGAATCATGAGAATCGGGTTGGGCATCGCCACCTTCCTTCTCTCAATCCCGATTATTTCCTTGAGTTCTGACTACGCAACAGTCGATGTCGGCTGCTTCACCAATCTCTGCTTCTCCAGCATGCTGGCAGCCGGTGCGACAATGCTTCCAAAGCCAGCGAAGAAGAAAGTCGTCGTCGTGCGCCCAAAGAACTGAACCTCTCGGTGAGATTATCTCCTCTCATGACTGAGCCCAAAACATGCCAGAGTGGATTATCGCCACTATCGCCATTCTCGCAATCATCCCAGGTTGGGCTGTAGCCCTCTTCGGCTTCGCTGTATATCTCTGGCGCAGGCATGTGAAATCGAAGGAATGAGACCAGTTAGGTCGATTGACAAGCAAGTGGAATCTGTAGTGAGTCGAGCAGCGGTCGATTTCATTTGCCCGCTCAATCTCGCCAGTAACATGCGCCAGCTGCTCGTCCTGCTGACTGTGGCGATGCTTGCCCTATCAGTCAGTGCTGCCGGAGAAAGCGGTGTCAACGAATCAACATCTACCGAAGGAACCCAAATCGCATACATCAACCACGCCTCTTTGGTTCAAGAAGGAGGGGTTTTCGACATGTACGTGACTGTGAATTCGGGAAGCAATGTGACTTCGATCCAGTGGATTACCCAGATATGTATCAACAGTGGAGTCTGCTACCCTCCCGAAATTAATGACATGGAACCTGTCGACAACGACACTTACACTGCGACAGTGGATATTGATTACACTGCGTCCTACATCAACTGGAAGTACATCCTGCATAGTGAGGATGATTCCCAAGCCTCGGTACCAGAGTCCGGCTTCGGCTGGAAGGTTTGGTCCGAGTGCTGGTACGATAACGAGACTTGGGGTGGGCCTTCGACTGACTGTCAAGGAGTAGAGGGTGTTGGGAGCTTACTACCAGGCTTCGCAGCCCCTGCTGCGGCAGCGGCCATAGGGATGGCAGCATTGATGGCAAGACGCGACTGAGCCGATGTATGGGCGAGGGCGACGAGGAACCGGGCTTCATCCAACTCGAGTTCGAAGAGTTGCCCGCAGATGAGATGCTCTCACGCGCACGTGACTTCTACAAGCAGATGGATACGCGTCGAACAACTCGTCATTTCTCAAACAGAGAAGTTCCGCGTGAATTGATTGAATTAGCCATTCAGACAGCTAGTACCGCACCTTCAGGGGCTCACCTACAACCTTGGACATTCGTTGCAATTTCTAATCCAGAAGTTAAGGCACAAATCCGCGAGGCAGCCGAGGCTGAGGAGCGCAAGACATACTCTGAGAGAATGCCAGAAGCTTGG
>JAQXEV010000051.1 GCA_029250665.1 Candidatus Thalassarchaeaceae archaeon
TTCTCCCTCCTCATCTAGGAATGAGACATTGGTCACCGACGGCGCCTCGTTGAGCACCTCAATGACGGCACCGGCGTCAATCAGTGCGCTCGCACCCTCAGAATCTTCGACCTGAATCGGGATTGAGCGCTGACCGGGTGCCAGCGAATCGGGCAGAGTGAATTGACCAATCCAGCGGCCACTCTCGGTATCGAGAGCCAGTTGGGTCAATTCCCCACCGGCACTCAGTAAATCGATAGCGACCGATTCGACACCATGGCCATCCTCGACGCGTAAACTCGCATCGATTAGATCTCCACGATAGGCGAAGTCAGGAGAGTAATCTCGCGATATGATTCTTGGAGGTGAATTAGTTACTTCCAGAGACTCAGTAGTCTCAACATCAATCCAAAGATCATCCATCCTCACCGGAATTTCGGCGACGCCATACTCAAGCCCATCATGCTCAAGCCTCGCCGTCCAAACAGAATCATGAATCACCTCATCCCCATTCAGACCAGTATCGGATAGAGTCACGAATCCCAATCCGAATTCGGTCAAGTCGACCATGACTCCGACGACATCCGTGTCAACGTCGTCAACGCTCGCCTCGAGGTGCGCAACCCCACCTTCAGTGAATAGCGCACCCTCTCGGAAAGCCAAACTCAGTAAAGCAGGAGGAGTGTTTCCTGCGGCCGTGATAACCGATGGGTAGAGAACCCTCTCAAGCGTCTGGTGTTCGACTACACTGACTGTTTGATAATCCGTTGAATTCTCACCCTCCAAGGGTAAATCGATGTTGATTTCTCGGTTCACCTCGTGCAGTAATCCAGCTAGAATCCCCTCGTTAATCACAGTACCATAAGCCGTGAAACCTTCATCATTCGCAGCATCTTGCCACTCGGCCAATTCGACCTCGTGGCCATCAGCCATTCCCATGCGAATTCCAATGATTTCGATGCTCGGTCCAGCCCCGTCTTGTGAGGTCGGGAAACTGTCGCCAATCTGTAATTTATCGGGTGCGATTCCAGTTTCACGGAAGCCTGTGATGTTCATGTCGCCCTCATACTCAGGTCGTTGTGGTTCCAACTGGATAGGGGACCTCTCAGGGTAATCATTCGTTGTGTTTCCATTGTCTTCAACGTAGACATAACGGATGGTTCGGTTCTCCCAATCTGTTTGGGGGACCGTGTACTCGAATGTCAGATTGTGCTCGGCTTCAATCTCTTGACTGATTGGACCTATTGGAGTCCCAGAGATATTGAACCAGAATTCGTTTCGAATCATGTCGACTTCGAATTTTTCGCCAGTAGCGTTTTCTTGAGTTGTGGACTCCTCAATCCATCGTACAAATCCAAAGGAACCGTCGGCATCGCCAGTGTATTCACCATCGACGATTATTCGATCTTCGATGACTTCACCGCCGAGTTCCTCGATGTGAATATCAGCGGTGCCGTTCACTTGAACTTCGAATTGGCTGTCCTGAATGAGGAAGCCAAATTCCCCTTCGCCTTTGATTTTGAGAGACTGTTCTTCTCGCACGCCATCGAGCCACTTCTCACGGAGGCGGAATTCGTCGAGTTCAATGGAGAATGCCTCGTCGTTAGAGTTCATTCTAATGCTCATATTGGCTTCGATCTGTGTGTCTGAGAGCCGACGAACACCACCTTCATCCCAAGTCTCGAGATAGAATACTGAGAGTTCTCCGTAAGCACCTTCGGTGCTGTTGTTCGAGCCACCATTGAATGATAGTGAACCGGTGGCTTCGAGAACCATTCGCTCGGTTAGGACGCCGTTTTCCCAGTCACGGAGGATGTATGCTTCGTGGACATTGGCTTCGATGTCCACACCTTCTCCTTCCTCGTTACTTTGGAAAACTAGCGCACCAGTGCCGTGCATCTCGAAAATTTGGCGTGTTATTTCAGTTCCTTCATAGGTTTCATTCATCCAGATTCTATCGAGTTCAAGATGCAAGTAAATGCTCTCGTCGCCATTATCGGCATCCAGCACCAAAGTTCCATTTCCAAGTTCGCTCGAGGAGAGACTTTCGCCCTGGCGTTTCTGCCAGCCACGGCCCTCGAAGTGGAGACTTGACCCTCCAGTCCCATCGTTCTCTAGACTCCATGTTGTCTCTCGGGTGATTTCGTGGTCAGCGGTTGGCTGATTCCACATTGTCATATCCAACGATCGCCAACAAGTCGCCTCAGTGGTTCTGACCTCGACGTAGATCTGATCGAGGAACTCTGGTTCATCTGATAGTACAACGTCGATTTCGCCACCGGCCACGACGTAGCTTGAGTTCGCCGCGGTGGCGATGACCTCGCCGTTGCGCATGTGTCGCACATCGAGTGTAACCGCGCTAGGCGAGGTCCCATTCTCGAAAGCGGGTTCGAAGACTACTCGGTAGCGATGAACTGTCGTCTCGGTCCAAGTAAAGTTCTCATCCTCAGACCATTCGTGTTCCCAATCGACAAGAATCTCACATGAGCGGACAGGATCTCCTTCGTCAGCACCTGCCAGCCCACTCATCGGAGCGAGAAGCATCAATGAAAGCAGAAGCGCGGCTTGGAATCGACCTTGCACATACTCACCCCTTATCGCTCCGGTTTGAAGACTACGCCGTCGCGTTCGAATTTCAAGCATGGTTAGCCCCGACCGCCGAAGGCGGTCGAATCAGAACAAGGGCTCTTCCCAATCGTCCTCTTCGTCCTCGTCGGTCATCCGCTCTTTCCAGAGGGAGGTAGGCACATCGTCGTAAATTCCCGCGTAGGGGTCTTCATCCTCAGCCGCCTTGGCACCCTCCAACATAGCGCGGCGAGCAAAGTCGCGAGCTTCGGGCTTGAACTTCCAATAGTGAATTCGCCACTCGCGCCCATCCCAGAGCGTTGTCTCTTCCGACTCAGTGGTCAGCAGGTCGTAATCCTGAAGTTGGTAGAACAGGTTTCGGTCGGTGGGCTCGAGGGCGTTGTCGATGATGCGGTTTGAGAAGCCGAAGAAACCGAGAGCGTGCTCGGCAATCGACTCGGCAACGATGACTTCCATATCTATGTCGACTTTGCGACGGATGGCCTGCGTCAACTCTGCTAGCGTCAAACCCATCGCATCCACTCCCCGTAGTAGAATAGAGCAGCCCGTTCTATATCAACAATCGCTCGTGGCTCTTAGGAATCCTACGGATTCAACTCAAAATCAGCCTCCTGTTAGCCATATCAAAGTGGCGGGTCCAACCCGAAGCGGTTAATCGAAACCTGAGGGGGCACATCACCATGGACGGAGGTTCCCCGGCTGGTTCTGACCTCGGCGTACCCCTCACCTTCCTCGGGCTTGAGGAGGCAGAGGAGGGGCCTTGGGATGTGGTGATTCTTCCGGTTCCCTACGAAATGACGACTAGTTGGGGGGAGGGGACCGAGCATGGCCCTGCGTCTGCCATAGAGGCCAGTTCGCAGGTCGAGTTGTATGATCATATTCTGGATTCGGAGCTGCCTTGTGGTCTTGCTTTCCACACTGCGACGGCTTGGAACTCAGATGCAGGCACACTCCTCGAACAATTGGCTTCGATTCGTGATTATCTCGGACCTTGGTTCGATGGGGCGGCATTCCCTGTCGTTCTCGGTGGAGAACATGGGCTGCTGCCGCCCCTTGTCGAGGCTCTGGCTAATCACCCCGCTCTCTCTGGTGACCTCTCAGACCTGACCCTCGTGCAGGTCGACGCGCATGCCGACCTGCGAGATTCGCTGAATGGTGAGCGTTTCAGCCACGGCACTGCTGCGCGGCGCGCGTTGGATGCAGGTGTGGGTGGATTACTGCAGATTGGCATTCGAGCGCTTTGCCGCGATGAAGCTGAATTCGCCGCGGCCGATGATCGCGTCGAGACATTCTATGCACGCGACCTATTCAGTCCGTCCAACGGAAATTCCGGCTGGAAAACCCTGCTCGCACGCATAGATGGATTGACTGGGCCAGTCTGGCTGACCTTCGATATCGATGGGCTAGACGGAGCGCTCGTACCGGACACTGGAACACCAGTTCCCGGTGGCCTGACCCATTGGGGCTCTGTAGAAATCATCGAGCGTCTCTTCGCCAGTCAGGCAGAAGTTCTCGGCGCTGACGTCAATGAAATCGCACCGGGTGAAGACCGAATTACTCAGTTCAACGCGGCTCTTATTGCGACTAAAATCCTCGCCGCGCACATCGCTAATCGGCCCTGAAAGTGTCGCTATTCGCTCTCGCGAAGTGCGAACCCTTGAATCAAATCACCCCCACAGCGGCGCTATGCGCCGCTCGGCAGTGCTCGCAGTAATCGCTGCCCTAGCCATTGCGTCAGCATCTCCAATGGTAGCAGCGCAAGTGGGTCAGCCAGACATCATCCAAGAGCACTGGTACCACTCGTACGCAACGCTAACACTGGATGTTAACGACTGGGCCGACGATCATCCCGACATCGTCGATCTAATCGTCGCTGGCCAAACCGAGATGGGCAGAAGTCTCTGGATGCTGCGCATCTCAGACTGGAGTCAAGAAACCAAACCCGATGGAACCCAGAAAGACGTGGTCTACATCGACGGAGGTCACCACGGCAATGAGCATCTGGGAACCGAGTTGGCCTTCCTTGTCGCTGAGTATTACATCGAAGGATGGGCGGCTGGAGAACAGGAAGTAATCGACGTTCTTGCAACGACGGAAATGCACATTCTCATCATGCTAAACGCTGACGGCAACGATTTCGATACTCGCTGGAATGTCAACCAAGTCGACCTCAATAGGAACTATGATCACTACTGGAATACCTGCCCGACGACGCAGCCGGGAAGTAGTGCATTCAGTGAATCCGAAACTCATGCGAATTCGATTTACATGAACGAGGTTGTTCCCGATGCTGACCTCTACATCACCATGCATACGGGTGTCTGGATTATGCTCTATCCTTGGGGTAAATGGCCCGAACAGCCTTCGGATTGGGAACTCTTCCATTTCATTCGCGACGATGTCCATGAGAACATCTCCGACATTCCAATTCGTAATGCAAACCAGGGGCTTTACCCGAATTGTGGAACGAGTCGCGACTACGGTTACGGAGTCATGGGATACCCGACTTTTACCTTCGAAACCGATGATGAACAATTTTTGCTGGGGACTGTCGAAGAACTATCTGACCGGTTGGGTGAGGAGCTTGATGTCATGCGCTACCTAATCTCCAATGTTTGGTACTGGCGCGCTCGGTTAGTCATCGAGAGTATTGTAGTGGATGGAGATGAAGTTCGCGCAGAGGTGACAAATTTAGGTCGCGCGACTACTTCGAATGCCACGTTTCATTATTCTGATTCGGCAGGAGAATTGCTGTGGCATTCCACTTTGTTTGGAGTGAATGCGACTAATGAGACGAGCGTCATTCTCGATGCGGCTAATCTGACGCTCGTCGATGATGGCGTTTGGTCGATTCACTACCAAAAGCGTGTCATCGATGTTTCTCAATGGGTTGAGGAGCCAATCGATGATAGTGTCGTGAAGATCGACTCTAGTGCAAGCGGGTTTTTGCCTGCCCCTTCGCTGTTCATTCAACTGATTGCATTGCTCGGCGCTGCTTTAGCCGGACGTGAGAAATCATCAGTA
>JAQXEV010000086.1 GCA_029250665.1 Candidatus Thalassarchaeaceae archaeon
ATTATGACGTATGCATACACCAGGGTGGGAAGATGATGCCTATGGCAATCTAAGGTTTTATTTCCACACATGAATGCCCCCGTCCATGAAGAAGAGTGCCTTCCTCCTGTCACTCCTGATGCTGCTCGTCCCATTTGCCGGCTGCGCCAGCTCCGACTTGGACAAGCACCTCATTGAGAACCGGACGGTTACGATCGAACCGGGCGGGGCTGCGCAGGCGTTAGTTTATGTCTTCGAGGATAGCCGCGAAACTTGGGCCAAAGAGGCCTTCGATCAAGGATATACTGACTCAGACGGCAACTTACGCTACGAGACCCTGGAGGATGCTATCGAGGCAAGAGGCGGCAATGAGACCCACGATTGGTCTGGTAGGGAATATGGGACTTGGTCTAATTGCGATATTGAATTGCCCGAATGCGATGCAAGGAACGCGGGGGGCCTGGAGTACGAACTACTGGCATTGGAAGTGGAAATCGTCGAGGGGAAGAGCTTCCACAGACCCGCATCTTTGGACGTTTTGTGGTTGGACTACAGCAATATGATTCGAGTCAACAACGTAGGGTGGGACTCCCCCCTAGTGCACCCATCGAAGGGCTTGTCGAAAAACGGTATTTCCAGTAGCTGGGCCTCCGGTCCCGTTTCTACGCCCGAGGCTTCCTGCCATGATCCCGAAGTTTGGAGCCTCGATGATTACTACCAAGGCGAGGATATCCCATTCCTCAAATGTCCCGTTTTGGATACGCATGACCACTTCGTGGTGTATTTAATGAACACAGGAACGACTGGAATCACGATTGAGTATTCCATCTTCGGATGGGTCTGAAGGCAGAACCCAGGATTACGCATCCGTCACAAAGCAACCGTGGGTCGATGGGAAGGACCCTCTATTACGCATCTGTGATGATCCGCCCCTATGATACGGAGATTTCCGATAGTAGAGAAAATTGCATGAGTGTAATGAGGGGGGCCTCGTGAACCTTTCTCTATGGGTCGAAGAGGACGTCCGTCCCCACTTCTGTTTGGCGCAATGATAGCAGGTGATAAGTCCAAGCGCCCCCATCCACGTAGATGAAGAATGGGATGTTCGTTCCGGATGATGGTGAGCAGTTCTTGAACGTGGCTTGGGCCTTGAAATACATCCCTACTTCGACGGCATCGGTCTCATCGAAGTCGGCCTCCACTCCTGCGGTATTAGTGCCATCAAGAAGGGATACCCTGGTTTATGCATACGAAATACAGGGGTACAGAAGTAGAAGAATAGAATTACACTTTCTCTTGTTTTCTCTCTTCTTCATAGGCATCAGCAACCTTGCCAGCCGTACGAAGAAACTTCTTTTTCAAACCATCGAAGTTAAGATATATTATCCCACCAACTGTCGAGAAAACGCCTCCAATTATTGTAAAAATACCTCCAATGTAGAGTCCAACTCTAGGCTCGGTATTCTCAAAGGTTGCAAATCCAGTTTGTACCATGATAATCCCAGTAATGAGTACAAGTATTCCAGATATTATCAATAAGAATGAGATGATTTTTGTCTTCGTTGTTTTTGTCATATTATCCCCTCCCTCTATGAATATGCGTAGTAGTGACTTTGAGAATCAGAGTTCACGAGTGAAGGCTTGGATGCCCGTGATGTGCCGCCCGAGAATCAGGTTGTGAATATCGTGTGTGCCTTCGTAGGTCTTGACCGATTCGAGGTTCGCCATGTGTCGCATGATGCAATACTCATCGAGAATTCCATTCGCGCCGTGTATATCGCGAGCCTCGCGAGCGATCTCTAATGCGATGTCGACATTGTTCATCTTCGCCAGAGAGATATGTTCAGGAATCCAAGTTCCAGCATCCTTCTTCTGACCCAAATGGAAGGCGAGTAATTGCGCCTTGGTGATTTCGCGTAGCATCCAAGCGAGTTTGTTCTGAACCAATTGGTAACTAGCGATTGGATGGGTGAATTGGATCCTTTCCAGGGAGTAATCCCGGGCCGAATCGAAGCAGGCTTGAGCCGCGCCGACCGCACCCCAAGAGATCCCAAAGCGGGCGTTATTGAGGCACGAAAAAGGCCCACGAAGTCCCTTGACCCCTGGTAGGAGTCGATCCTTTGGAATCTTGCAATCTTGGAAGACGAGCTCGCTCGTCACACTCGCCTTCAACGAGTGCTTCCCCTTCATCTCGGGCGCGCTGAATCCCTCGTCGTCCTTCTCGACGATGAATCCTCGAATCTCGCCGTCGAGTTTTGCCCAGACGACCGCAACTTGTGCAATTGTCCCGTTTGTAATCCACATTTTTGCGCCGTTCAAGAGGTAGTGGTCGCCCTTGTCCTCGGCCTTGGTGATCATATCGCCGGGGTTTGAGCCGTAATCAGGTTCGGTGAGTCCGAAGCAACCGACCCACTCGCCGCTCGCCATTTTCGGTAGGTAGTGCTGCTTCTGCTCTTCGCTTCCGAAGTCCCAAATTGGGTACATTGCCAAACTCCCCTGCACACTTGCAAAGGACCTCAGGCCACTGTCACCTCGTTCCAGCTCGCGGCAGATGACTCCGTAGGCTGTGTATGATAGTCCAGGGCAGCCATAACCTTCGAGCGGTGCCCCGAGAACGCCCATCTCACCAAGCGTCACTCGCCACTCATCTGGAAAGACGCCGTCGCGGCAGGCTTGCTCTATCTTTGGGAGAACTTCCTCGTCGACGAAGTCGCGAACCATGTCGCGAACCATGCGCTCCTCATCGGTCAGTAGAGAATCCACATCGTAGAAGTCAAGGGCTTCGTATGGCATGGGTTTCAGGCTCGTCGCGCAGCCAATCCCACATGAAGGTTGCCGATATGCCGGTATCTGGCCGTTAAGAGCCTGTTAGCGCGCCGTAGGCGCGGCTCAACGTCGCAATTGAGATGAACTACCTTGTTGGCGAGGTCACTTCCGCTTGCGGTGTTGCCTGGCTTTGCGGTTTGCGAGGTGGCGTTTCTCATCTGAACTACCAATCTTCTCGGTGGTCCAATCTTGCATTCTCTTAGAAGACGAGAGAACCAGACTCAGAACCACTAAGCCGGTTGCCACAGGGATTGCTATCGCGATCCAAATGTATAGCAATCCTGTTGATCCCGCATTGGGTCCTGAAAATGGAGTTAGATATCCGCGCCGGCTGACAATCCAGCCCGAATCTTCGCCCGTTGACCAAGTCCCAACGATTCGGTCGCTGGAGAGGTTCAGGTCGTTGATGTCATCATGCTCGAGCCAAGGATATGATGAGTTCAGACTGATGTCGTGTTCGATCAGGCCCGCCGGCGTAGTTGCGATGAGAGTCCGGTCCCCGTGCTGGGCTTCGATTCCGACAAAGTAAGAATCGACGTCAGGCAGCCGGCTGACGCTTGGAATGGACCGGCTGATGTCTGAAGGATTCAGTTCGATGAGTGCTATCACTTGATTGTCGGCGACTGCGACACAGTATGCGGAATCGCCGGTCGGACAATCGATTCCCGTCCAAGGATAGCCCGTACCTCCAACCCAAGTGAAAGTATGGTCCCGCTCGATAATTCCGATTCCTTCCATGGCTGCCGCAACGACGCACATCATGATGGTATCATGGCAATCCATTGCCATAATTGCGCTCGAACCTCCACCGGCTAGAGAGTGGATTTCCGCACCGCCATCAGCGTCAGCCCTAAGCCTCAAGAGTTGCCCCTCAGCGGTGCCAACATAGGCCCATGAACCTCCTGTATTCCACGCTACTGTGGTCATGTCTGCATACTCTAGGTTCACTGCCGCTGCTGCGCGTTCAAGCGATTGGTCCTGCTTAGCGTAGCGAAGCACCAGACCGTCCGTACCGACGAGGAGGGCGGTCTGATCTCCAGGATGGAAATCAGCATAGAGGATTTCTTCGTTGCCTGGCCAGACCAAATCTATCTGCTGCGTGGGGTCTTGCGCATCGAGGGCTCGAACATATCCATCCGATCCGAAAACCAGAGCAGTCTCACCATCTCCATCGATGACAACTCCGTTGAGGCCGAGGTCCTCGTCTGACAGAGAGATGCCCGCACCCAGTTCGACCGCCGACGCTGCGAATATGCTGGGTGCAGCCAGCAAGACGACGAGGAGCACAGCGACGAGACTCCTCGAACTTGCGCGCATGAGGGGCGCACTGTGGGGCTCGGTTTAGGCGTGTGGGATAGCGAACGACCCAGCAGTCTCCTGCGGCAGGATTCAAGACGGGTTGCACCTCGCGGTGCCTTATGGAGAGATTCGAGGTCAAGCGCGGGTTCGTCAAACAGATAACTGCAGATGGAGGGTTATCCGCTCTGGCGGGGAGATATTTTGAGAATGTTGAAGCCGATGGAGAAAATGCATTCAATGCGTCTCACGACATCATGACTTCGATTATTGGTCATTTTTCTGAAAAGGGCGCTCTCATCATCGATGTGACGAATGTCCCGCCAAATTTCGACGATGCTGACGCAATGGTCCGTGCACGCGACACACGCAAGCGCTGGACAACTTTCCTCGATGAAGCGACTGGATACAATTCCAAGCAGCGAGGCGATAAGGCGAAGGAATGGGCAAAAAAGGCCACTAAGGCGAAGTCAGCGATTTCTTCCGCACGTCATTTCATGAATATGACAGATAATCTGAGCGATGATATCATCGCTCAGGTCGAGTCTCTAATCGCTGAGATCGAAGCTGCGCTGGCGGACGAAGACAATACTCGCGCAGCCGGTCGTGGCGAGAAACTCAACAAACTGCTGAGTGCCTGAGTGGTCTGAATGAGTCCCGCCGACGCGCCCGATGGCCTCGATGCAGAGGTTCGCACGGTCGTCGAGAGGATGTTCGCAAATGTCGAGGAAATCGTCGGTGTCGAGCATGTGGCAGGAATCCTCGCGGGAGGGGAAAGCCACGGCGGCGACGATGTAATTCGAGCTTACATCGGTCTCGAGCCGAGCGGCAAGGCGCATCTTGGATGGGTTATCCTTGCCGAAACAATCCGCAATATGCTCGCAGAGGGAGTGAATGTCCTGATATTGCTGGCAGATTGGCACGCTTGGGTCAATGACAAGTTCGGCCGAGATATGGAAAAGATTGGTATCGCGGGTGAATATATGACCGAAGTCTTCCGAGTTCTCCTCGATTTCCCTGAAGAGGGGGATGGACGCGGCCAACTTCGCTTCATCAGTGCTAGCGAAGTGATGGATTCAGGCGTTTACTGGGAACGAGTCTTGCGTTGCTCAAAGGGAATGAGCCTGAATCGCGCACGTCGTACATTCAGCATCATGGGACGCAGTGAGGATTCCTCAGACGACGATCTCGCCGCTTTCTTCTACCCACCAATGCAGGCGGCGGACATCTTTGAATTGGATATCGATATCGCCTTTGGTGGCATGGATCAACGCAAGGCGCACATGTACATGCGAGAGGTCGCCGACCGCAATGGTTGGACCAAGGCGACCTGCATTCACACACCGATGCTTTCGGGGCTGAAAGGAAAGGGTGGAGGTCGGATGGATTCTTTCGACCACAAAATGTCGAAGTCCGATCCAAACAATGCGATTTTCGTCCACGACACTCCTAAGAAAATCGAGAAAAAGTTCCGAAAGGCCTTCCTTGAGGTTGGCAACTCTGATTCTCCCGTTTACGAAATCGCCGAACACATCGTTCTGCCTTACAAGGGAGAGTTGAGGGTCGAGCCGAAGCCGGAGTTTGGAGAACCGAGTACCTGGACTGATCTCGGCTCGTTAATCGCCGCTATTGGCAGCGGCGATGTCCACCCATTCGATGCAAAGATGGCTGTCGCGAGAGGCCTCGCAGAGGTCCTTTCACCCGTTGTTGAGCATTTTGAGCAAAACAGTGCCCTTCTTGATGAAGTAAATCGATTGACCGGCTCGCAGTAATGCGATTAAGTTCGACATCTAGTGCTGAAAAACAGCCACAGGTATCATAACCCTCCCCTCACGGCGGCGGAACACAGGAGACTGTACCATGGCAGGCGTCGGAATCGATGATATCGCGATTCACTTTCCGAAGCTTTACTTCGACATGAAGGATTTCGCAGAATTCCGCGGAGCGGATTTCGGCAAATTGAACAAGGGACTCGGTCTAACTGCAATGGCAATCCCTGATGCTCACGAGGATACTGCTACGATGGGCGCGAACGCATGTGCGCGCCTCATCAACCGCAACAACCTCGACCCAAACAAGATTGGTCGCATCTACTTGGGCACTGAATCAGCTCTCGATGGCGCAAAGCCAACAGCGACCTACATCATGGACATGCTTGAGCAGCGATACGACGATACCTACGGCAAGGATTGCTTCCGCAATTGCGACGTCGTCGACCTGACCTTCGCCTGCATCGGCGCTGTCGATGCGATGCACAACACCCTCGATTGGGTCGCCCGCGGGGGCGAGGAACAGGATCGGATTGGAATCGTCGTCTTCGCTGACAATGCGAAGTACGACCTTGGTTCATCTGGCGAATACACGCAGGGAGCGGGCGGAGGTGCGGTTCTAATCCGTCACAACCCGCGCCTCCTTGAGATCCCTGACAATTGGGGAGTATCGACAATGCCTGTTCACGACTTCTTCAAGCCTCGTCGCGAGGTTGAGTTGAAGACTGTCGTCGAGAATGTCCTCGAACTTGCCGAAGAAGCCGGTGAGCCGAAGAAGGAAGGACTTGTCGAGCGAATTCTTGCTATTCTCCCCAAGTCGTCAAAGAAAGACAACATCATGTTCGAATCTCACACATTGAAGATTCACAAGGATACGCCGGTCTTCGATGGACAGTTCTCTAATCGCTGCTACTCCGAATCGGTGAAGACCGCCTTCATCAATTTCCGTCAGACAGCAATCAACTCTGGTCGCTATGACCCCGAAAATGATGAAATTCTCACTGAACAGTGGAACCGCATCATCGTCCACTTACCATACGCCTTCCAAGGCAAGCGCATGTTCCCCGACGTTTTCCGCCACGACAGGCGCCACTTACCAATGTGGGACGAGATTGTCGCTGAGATTGGATCTGAACCCTTCCCGGAGGACTACGAAGACACGCCAGAGGGGATTGAGGAATTTGAGAGGGCTAACGACAAGTATCGTCGGCTAATATCGAAGACGGAGGCTTTCCGCGAGTTTTCTGAGCGCCGAATCGAGAAAACTCAGCGTGCTTCGAGCTTGATTGGAAACCAGTACACAGGATCGATATTCCTCGCTCTGATGTCTACGATGGAAAGCGACTATCTTGATGGGGTCGATATGGAAGGTAAGCGCGTCGGACTTTGCGGCTATGGCTCGGGTGCTAAGGCCAAGGTGTTCGAGGGCATCGTTCAACCAGGCTGGAAGGAAATCTCGAGCCGCTTTTCACTCTTTGATCGTCTATCCACTCGCACGCCGCTGGACAAGGATGTCTACGAGCGGCTTCACCGTGGCTCGCAGAAGGAATCTGTTGTCGAGCCGGTCGACGAGTTCGCGCTGGTCGCTGTTGGCGGCGAAGGTGTCCTTGAGGGGCAGCGAAGGTACGCATATTTCGCGCCCTAGATCTGAGCACTCGACTTACAGTGCCGAAGTCGCTGAAGAATTCAGGGCGATATGGCTCTATTGATGACGATTCTTTGAACTTCTTGGGTTCCTTCATAGATTTGAGTAATCTTAGCATCGCGGAAGAAGCGTTCGACTGGGAAATCGGTCGTGTAACCGTATCCACCGAGAATTTGCACCGCGCGCTCCGCGACCCACATTGCCGTGTCTCCAGCGAATAACTTGGCCATACTGGCCTCCTTAGAGTGCCGTGGAGCACCGTCTTCGTAGTGTCGCTGCTTGGCCCAGGCGGCCTTGTACACCAAGAGTCTGGCCGCCTCAGTCTGTGTTGCCATGTCGGCTAGATAATTACCAATAGTTTGGTGATGAGCAATCGGCTTTCCGAAAGCGACACGCTCGTGCGCGTAATTCAGCGCCGATTCGTAAGCGCCCTGAGCGATACCGAGAGCCTGAGCGGCAATCCCGATTCGCGAGTTGTCCAATGCGTTCATCGCGATAGGGAATCCCTTTCCGGACTCCTTCAACACATTCTCAGCCGGCACTTTGCAATCATCAAGAAGCAGCACACAGGTATCCGAAGAGCGAATTCCGAGCTTGTCTTCCTTCTTTCCAACACTGAATCCTTCCATGCTCGAATCGACGATGAAAGCGGTTGTCCCACCGTGCTTCTTGACTCCATAATCCGGATGATCAACATCCTTCGCAAACAGCACGTAGATATCCGCACTCGCACCGTTGGTCACCCACATCTTTTCGCCGTTGAGAATCCAGTGCGAACCATCATCGCTCAACTTGGCGCGGCAGCCAAGGGCCGCCGCGTCGGTGCCGGCGCCAGCCTCAGACAATGAGTAGGCACCGATTTCACCCGCTGCCAAGCGAGTCAAGTAGCGCTGCTTCTGGTCATCATTGCCGTGCAGCGCGATAGTCTTGGAGCAGAGTCCGACGTGTACGCAGAACATGACGGAGAACGAGGGGTCAACGCGTGCCAATTCTTCGACAATTATCGCTTCAGAGATGTCATCAACCGGATTTCCGCCAAATTCTTCAGGAATCGTAACGCCTTGCAGCCCATATTCACAAAACGCCTTCCACTCATCTATCGGTGGCTTCTGAGCCCGGTCACGTTCGAGACACGTCGGCGCTAAAACGTCCTCGGCGAAGTCTCTCACCATCTCACGGATCATCCCTTGTTCCTCGGTTTCCTCGAAGTCCATCTCGATTCCTCGCACCACCGAGTGCGGCCCCGTTGTTAATACATCGCAGCCAGACCCTAATTTCTCCACTAATGAACGAATAATTCAAATCTGAGGCCAAAAGCGGGGCCACCGGAGATAACCATGTCTGAGTCCGATTACTTCGAATTTGGAGTCGCCCACGACCGCCGCTACACGCTGGAACACCTTTGGCTTCAGCTTCTAGATGAGAAGGAAGGCACGGTGAAGATAGGTATGTCTGAATTCATCCGTGCCGATTCTGGAGACATAGTTCGCGTCATTTTGCCTCACCCGCAGGATGCCAGCGAATTCCTGCTTAACGACGAGGGTGTACCCAGCGACGTGGATGACGGCGAGACTCCTCCAGCAACCCCTTCCGCCGGCGACGAAATCGGAATCGGCGAGTTACTGGTCACCATCCGTACCATATCTGATAGGATTCTGATCAATACACCATTCCCTTGCAAGGTGCTGGAACTCAATGGAGAGGTCGAAGATAATGCCGACCTAGCCAATGATGATGCATACGCTGATGGATGGTTCCTCATCGTTAAGCCTCACGAATTCGATGAGGATCAATTCCTTGATGCCGGCGAGTACATCGAGTACCTGAACGAGTTATGATTGTCGAATCAGGGCCAAGTGAGAGCGGGCCATGATTCAGGCTCACCTTCCTGCCAATCAATTGATTCAAGCAAGGATAGGACCTCTTCGGCAGTCGCCAAGTCATCCTCGATTTGACGGCGATGAAGCCAGCCCTTGAGGCGACCGAGTCTAGGCCCCGCTTCTAGTCCGGTCGCCTGCATCAGCGCCTCACCGCCGACGAGCGGGCGATTCCCTGCACGCGGCGGTGGAATTGAGGCTGCAGCCTCAGCATAAGTCTCTCCAGCGGGCCCGAAATAAGCTGCTGTCTCGGCTTTCATTTGATCTGAGAGTGCCGCATTGTAGCGGCGCAGCACGGTGTTTTCTGCGACGAGGTCGTCATTCTGCAGGTCGTGTAAGAATGTGATTGTCCGAGTCTCGTCATTAGACAGGCGCAAGAGTATCTTCAGGTGAGCGGCAAGGTCCACGCCCGAGCGTGAATCCCCTCTGCATAGAATAGCCAAGTCGACGGCTGGAACTCCCGAAAAAGGTCCATCTATCCGAATGGGAGTCTCGTCCAAAACAGCCGAGAGCAACCCCGCATCAGCCATACGAGCCAGAACCTCGGCGCGCATCCGTCCTTGCATGACGCGCGCCAACTCAGCCCATTTTCGCTCGGATGATACCTTCTCAAGCATCGAGAGACTCTCACGAATCGCAGTCTCGAGGTCTCCATCCAGTTTCCTCGCTCCGTCCTCACCAGCATCGAGGAAGCGGAAGGCTCGCATGATACGCAGTCCATCTTCACCAATTCGCTCATTAGCATCGCCAACCGCTCTAATAATCGCAGCCTCGAGGTCATCACGTCCGCCGAACGGGTCGATTACCTCACCAGTCCGTGGATCCATCGCCATCGCATTGATTGTGAAATCTCGGCGTGCCAAATCTTCGACAATATCGTCGCCGAACTCAACTTCGTCGGGTCGGCGACCATCACCATAGGTGCCATCGCTGCGCAGGGTTGTCACTTCCCATGAGGGCCCAACCTGTGCATCAGAACCAGCTTGCCAAACTCCATCATCAGGAAGCACTAGGACGGTGCCGAAAGCAGCACCAACAGGCACCGTCCGAGCAAATAACTCAGCAATTTGTGCTGGTCGAAGCGTTGTAGCAATATCCATCTCGCCCGGATTGAGGCCAGACAGAGAATCTCGAACCCAGCCGCCGACAACCCATGCATCACCCTCCGAACACAAGCGTTCGAGCACCCACCGGTCGGCGGCACCCAGTCGGCTCAGCAGGTCGGCCATGGGCCGTCTTCACGCCGCTTGTCCATCAATCCGTCGGGGCACAACACAGGTTTGACGACCAACGAAGATGCTTTGGGCAAGCATCAGACATATTCGTGAAGTCCTTTTGCGATGGGCATGGAGGTAGAGTTGGTGCCGTTGGAAGTGCTTCGCCCGCACGAGCAAGTCATCGAACGCAAGGTCGACCAATTAGAGCGTATGACACATCGCTGGAATGCTTACACCAAACCTCTCCTCCTCGACAGAACAACTGGAACTATCCTCGACGGACACCACCGCTACCAAGTCGCGCAGCGCATCGATTTGCAATGCGTTCCGTGTGTTTTGATCGACTATCTTGAGGATGACGCAATCGAGCTTGACCTTTGGCCTAATTCGGGGCGCGATTCTATCTCTAAGCAGGATGTTGTCGATGCCGCTTTGTCAGGGAAATTGATGCGCCCTAAGACGAGTCGGCATCGTCTTTCTGATCACTTGCCGCCGATTGCCGTACCTTTGTCTCGGTTGAGGCAACCGGCTTTCGAAACTTGAACATATTCTGTTCAAGCGGATAGTTCGCTTAGTAGGTTATTCGCAGAGGAAGCGATTAGCCCATCTTCGGAATTCGTGAGCGATTTTACGATTACAAGTGTGGAATCAGGGACGGGTCGCCCAATCATGTCCTCGATGAGCCTAGAGCGGAGTTCGGGACTTCTTGACTCATCGGAGAGTAGGGAATCGCGCAGAGCGGCTGCTTCTGCGTTCCGCTCTCCCCTGAGAATTCTCTCGAGTAATGATTCCGAGGCCTCGGCTTGGAGTTGGGTTGGCAATCCGTCGATGGATGCCCAATCCGCTTGGCGCAGGGTCTTGGCGAAGCGACTGACGAATGCTGTATCAGAGTCGCTAATCCAATCGTTCAGTGATTCAGGAGAGTCGGCGATGAGTAGGGCAGCGATTCGCGCCTTTGTCTCTCCGGATGAGGAACCGCCGAGTTCGCCGAGGCGGGCACTCAGATTTTCTGAGAGGGGTGTATCGCTCCCTTCTATGATTCCGATAGTTGCGTTACGAACGGATTCGGAATCATCATTCAGAAGTCTTAGAAGTAAATCCCCATCGACTTCTCCTCTTAGTGATAATCGTCCGACTGCGGACTTGCGAACCGCTCTGTCAGTAGACTCAAGCCCAGTAGTCACCGACCCCTCATCCAGTTCCATTCGTGACTGCCAAGCCGCCAATCGAATGCTCGGGTCATCATCCGAGCAAAGTCCAGTGAGGACAACCAATCCCGCCTTATTGGCACGATTGGCGATGCGAGCGGCTAGCAAGCGTCGCGAGTCCTGTGGCGAAGCAGCGAGCCTCTCAATTAGATCGAGGTCCTTACTCGCTGCCCAACGATCGATTGCTTCCATCGCCTTCTCTCGGAACCAGGGGTCGGAATCCCCTAGCAACTTTACGAATCCACCGAGGGCCTCAGCATCATCGAGCTCGAACAAATGCCGAACCGCTCGACGGCGCTGGCGCACATCTGAGTGATTCAACTTCGCCAGCGCAGGTCTGACACTCATCGCCCTCGGCACCAATGAGGTTGAGATGAACGCTCCGCCCGTGCAAACCCTGTGACTCGATTCGAATTCAAACCCCTTGGCTCAAGGAATGAGGTCTTCGTGTCCGCCAACCATCGGCGGCTCATCATCGTCCCAATCACCGGGTGAATCGAGGTCGAGGTCGAGTAGTTGCCCGAATAACGGCCACATCGGCTGTAACCATTCCATCTCTGCCATCAACAATTCAAACACGGGATGTTCGACGAGGTCATCCTCCGTCGCATCCTCGTCGAGAGGCGGGATGTCTGTAGGCATCCCTCGCAGAGACTCCACCAATTCCTCAATCCTCGAAACTGTTTCATCGTCGATCTCCACGAGTTCGACGATGATGTTGATTGCGTCTTCGATATGGTCAGCGAGCGAGTGTGGGTCGAGCGGTCCGCGCTCGTCCTCAGAAAGATCCATCGGCCCGAACACCACATTTCCTAATTCGGTGTCCAACCAGTCATCCCCCTGGCGCTCACGCTTGAGAAGGATCTGCTGGATTGGTCCACCGAACGGTCCGAGTACGAACCCACCTTCTTCGACCATCCCAGCAACAGTCAGTGGAATCTCCTTCACAGCTCCAGTAATCAGCACGCGGTCGACTCGCTGTGCGAGTTCGTCCGTGTCGTCGAGCGCCTCCACAGGTAGCGCTCGAATCAAACCCTTTGAGTCATGAAATTCGAGCCGCTCGGACGTGTGCTCAAGTACAGCCGCGTGTGGCTCGACAACAGTAACCATCCCGCTCTCTCCAACCATATAATCGATGAGAGCGGCAAGATAACCCCCCTTCGACCCGATAAGAAGGACGTGTTGTCCAAGTCGCAGTTCTAGGTGATGAAGCAGTGTAGCAACCATGTGAGGGGCGGAAATCATCTTTGTAGCATCAAATTCTGTAACCAAAAAAGGCACAGGGCGATCATGCCAAAACGCATCTAAGTCGAAATCGGTAAACGATCCAACATACACTTGCTGCATCGCTTCTTCGACCTCGGGGTCTATTGGAACACCGCTTTTTCGCAGCCGCTCCAACAGGTCTTGCAAGGGGTTCAACGACTCACCACAAGCAGAGTATTCGACCGCCAATCATTTGAACGCGTCGCGCCCGCGTTCTGTCTCAGGGCTCGTGGTCTAGGGGTTATGACGTCGCTCTTACAAAGCGAAGATCACCGGTTCAATTCCGGTCGGGCCCACCAAATCTAACACAATCGATGTTAATCTTCGATTTTGTGGGACGATTCATTTTCAATCCAAATTTCGATTACATTCGGTTCTAGAATCGCTCGAAAAACTCGGCTTTGGGCTTGTGAAAGAATCAAGAAGGACAAGGCGAGCGAGCAAATGTGGTCGAAGAGACTGCCGCGCTCGCCTCGCGGCTGAGCCGGAGACTCCGGAAGCGGGGCTGGAGCGTTGCTACTGCTGAGTCTTGTACCGGCGGACTGCTCGCTTCCACCTTCACTGATATCTCCGGCGCGACCAATTGGTTCGAACAAGGTTGGGTTGTCTACAATAACGAAGCAAAAATGCGCGAATTAGGTGTCGAAAAGAACGCTTTCGACAAGGGCGAGGCGGGCGCTGTCTCGCACCAGGTTGCTCTACAGATGGCGCGTGGTGCTCGCCATCGCTCCGATGCCGAGGTATCTGTCGCTATCACCGGCATAGCCGGACCGAGTGGTGCAACCTTGAACAAGGAGGTAGGATTAGTTCACGTTGCTGTTACCGCGGGTGATCAATTCCTCGTTCGCCGCCGTGATTTTGGTGAGAACGATAGATTGGACAACAAGAAATCATTCGTATCCTTCGCGCTACGTCTGACTCTCGAACTCCTTGACAGAGTTGATGCAGACGATGCGCGTCTGGCTGAGTTGGAAAGCCGAGAGGAGAATGGCCAGCAGGTTGACACATCGAGCATGGACCCGAAATCCGAACAATGGGTGGGAAGTCTGTCTTGGGCTGATGATGAGACCAACACAGTCGCTGCAGAGATTAAGAGAGTCGATCTTGCCTCATTGACAGATTGGGATGAGTAATCCTCTCTCGACTCGGCTCTATGAGCCGGAACGGGCGATATCATCATGAGCGGTCCGATATGACCTGCATCGGATGACCAGTGAGACTTGGGCAGAAAGGAGTCGTACTCTCGCTGCCGCAGGTCTCATCGTCATGGGTCAAGAGGCGAAGAACAAGATCGAGTCTCTTCCTAGTCTATCTCCACTCATCGAGGCTGCGGCCTCCAGCGAGACACGACTTCTGACCGGTCAGACTATCGACGAATTGCTAGCATTCGTCCCGACCGAGGAAACCATCGAAGCCAGCGCGCCAACTCCACTTGTCTCTCCGATTAGCCAAACTCTGCAAGCCACGCTGGCTCGCCCTGAGACCGGCGAGGTCATCGGTCGAACAATCGCTCCAGTCTCCTCGAGCCAGCCAGCCCCTCCACCTCGTCCGCACGGCCTTGAACACTACCGATTGGAAGACTTCCCAATGCAAGCCCGAGATGTCGATGCTGAAATCGAGATTCACTTCGATATCACCGGCGCTTCGAAGACGGAGGGCAAGATGACCGACATACGTTCTTTCTTCTCCGATCGTCTGAAACAAATCCGCAATCTAATGATTACAGGTGGTGCCTTGCCACGCCGCCCAGTCAGTATTGCTGAGGCGTGGAGAAACAGACAACGGCACACATCGAAAGATTACGAAATTACTCTAGTTGGACTCGCTTCCGAATCCCGATGGGCTCGCTCCGGCAATCTCAGCTTCGTCCTTGAGGACGATACTCAGAGCATTCAGTGCTCTCTCAGACCACCCACCGGAACAGCCCCCTTGCATCCAGCGGTGGACGGTCTGATGAACGACGATGTAGTCGGAATCAGCGGGCATTTCCTTCTCGGAGAGAGAAGCCCGCGCTTCATGGCATCAAACATCCACCTCCCTCCGATGAAGCAGCATTCGAAGGCGACCGCTAGCGCGGATCGAGCGGTTTCAGCGGCGTTCCTTTCAGATGTTCATGTGGGTTCGAAGACCTTTCTAGGACCGCAGTGGGAGAAGATGATTCAGTGGTTCAATACCGACCCTCTAGCGAAGACTGTGAAGTATTTCGTGCTGAGTGGAGACGGGGTCGACGGAGTCGGAATCTATCCTGGTCAAGAGCGTCATCTTGCGATTACCGATCTATTTGCGCAATATGGTGAACTCGCACGCCTCCTCGAAGGCCTCCCCGACTGGGTAGATGTGGTCATACTCCCCGGAAACCACGATGCTGTCCGGCCCGCGGAGCCACAACCTGCGTTGGATCCTGAGGTTCAGCAGGATTACTCGGACACCGTTTTTGTTGGAAATCCGTGTGAATTCAGTTTGCACGGTGTCCGCATCCTCTCGTATCACGGCAAGAGTATCGACGACTTCGTTGCCGGACTTCGCTCAGTGACTTACTCACAACCCGAGATGGCCATGCGAGCGATGCTCGAGAGGCGGCACCTCGCTCCCTCTTGGGGTGGCAAGACTCCACTCTCGCCTGAGCCTGAGGACCGGATGGTGATTCAGCAGGTGCCCGACATTTTCGTCACGGGGCACGTTCATGGGCACTTTGTCGGTAATCACAAAGGCACAACAATGGTTCACTCATCTACTTGGCAAGATCAGACTGATTACCAGCGCATGCTAGGATTCCAGCCGAAGCCTTGTATTTTGACTGTGATTAATTTGCATACGCATGAATCGGCTTCGATTCCATTCGCGTGATAGTCGCTCAACAATCTAAACTGAATCAGTTGGATGGAAAAGGCTCTCCGAAGATTGGCTGCCATATATCTCGCAGGTCCTTGCCTTCTACGATGGGCACTTCGGCTGCGACGAATGCGTCGGCTCCGCGGTTCGAGGCTGGATTGAAGCCGACAAAGCGTGAGCCGGGAATCATCATTGAGAGGTCTGGACCGGAATCGCCCACCGAGACGATGTGAGCAGGGTCGATTCCGTTGATATGAGCAAGTTTCTCGACCATTGCACCCTTATCGTGAGAATCAACGACGGTTGGCTTAGCGCCGACGAGCCAACCTTTGTCGTCCCATTCGAATCCATTTGCTGCCCAATCGTCGACCTTAAGCATCTGAGCGATTGAGCCGATTAGCAGATCAACTCCTGATGAAACGATGGCGACAAGGATGCCTCGCGCTTGTAGTTCTCCGACGACTTCACGCGCGCCCGGCATCAATTTGATTCCAGAATAGCAGCGCATGATTTCGTCGCGATGAATTTCGGGCTGAACTTCACGCCACATCCGAAGGTCGTCGGCGACGAACTCCTCGTCGGTGATTTCCTTGCGAAGGAACTTGGCGAGCATTTCAGAATTCTCGGTGCCGAAATGGTCGTGGATATTCTGCCATGAGGAATCATTGTCGGCGAGGACTCCATCACAGTCGAATGCAACGGCTCTGACCTCAGGCATGTCTTCTATTGCAACTCGCTACGCGTTTAGATTCTGCGTGCGACGAAAGTGCGAACTGACTCGCAAAGGGTTGGATTCATTGCCTTCGGTACTTTGGGTTCAGCATGGCCGAAGATGCCGCGACGGACCTCGCGATTAAGGTGAAGATGCTATTCTTCGGCCCACTTGCTGAGAGGATGGGCGAGCGCGAGATCGAAGTTGCCCTGCTTCAAGGATCGAGCGTTCGGGACCTAATGGACCGATTTCGACTAACCCCCCTTCTCGACAGTGGTCTGCGAGTGGCTGTGAACGACGATATTGGGCCCGATATGGATGCACCCTTGGCTGATGCCTCAGAAGTGGCATTTCTACCACCGGTTTCTGGTGGTTGAGGCTTATTCGCTCCCTCGGTGGCTTCTGTGCCGAAGCCTTTGAGTGAGGGTGGCCACACCTCGATGCGAGCGACATGGCATTTGGCACGACTGAACTAGTCATCATCGGTATTCTGGCAATCTTCCTCTTTGGGGCAAAGAGGATTCCCGAACTCGCCCGAAATATGGGTCAAGCAAAGGGAGAATTCCAGGCTGGAATGTCCGAGGTTACATCTCCTTCATCGGCTGAGGCCGACATGGATCGCGGCGGTGTTACTGAAGATGTCGCTGCTGAGCCTGACACCGATGAGAGTGAATAATCAAACTATTGATTCTCTCATTGCTTTTTCTTCAATCGTAGTGCTGCGCCGCAATCGGGGCACTCTCCGTAATCTCTGCGGCGTTGATTTGGTGAATTTGGAGTGGGCTGCTCAACACCACAACCAAGGCACCTGAGTTCCCAAGTCCAAACATCTGTAATTCCAGTCTCACCGACCGCCTGCCATTCGATTCCAATCGCGGTAGCAATATTCTGCATCCGATAATCATCTGTAACGAGAATCGCCGACTTTTCGAGGGCTAGTGCCACCAAGGCGAGGTCGATGCCCGACAGTCCGCTCATATCCCCACTCTCGCGAGCGGCTGTAGCAGCCGATTCCAGCGAATCGCCGCTCGGCTCAGTAAATACCAATCCAAGCCCATCAATGATCGCAGCCCTATCGGGCGAAATCCGCCGCAACTCATCCTCTTGCGCGGCGACTACCAAACCTCCGGAGAGTTCGGGCAATGGCCAACCGATGAGGGCGGAGGTGTCGAGGACGCGTGCTCCGGTCACAAAGCCGGCTGAGCGCGCTGGCCTATCAGGGGTGGGGTAGCGGCTCGGGGCTTGGCAGCGGGCGGCAACCTTCATCCCGAAATGGACGGAGGAAGCAACTGTGCAGGACATCGTACCGCAGGAGATAGTTGATTCGGCTGTCGAGTGGGCTGATGGCCTAGGCTACCTCGGATTGGCTCTACTTTCAGCCAGCGAGGCAGCCCTGCAACCGGTTCCCCCAGACCCACTCGTATGGACCATGATTCTTGATGCCGACAGCGGCGCTGTCGTCGCGACTATCGTCTTCGTCGCGACAATGTCCAGTGTAATCGGAGCACTGATTGGTTATGCCATCGGGATGCACGCTGGAGGGTGGGTGCTCGAGCGATTAGTATCCGATTCAACCATCGCCCGCCTCAACATTCTGGTTGAGCGATACGGCGTCGCGGGCATTTTCATCGCCGCTGTTTCTCCGATTCCATACAAGGCTCTAGCCTGGATTGCTGGTGCCGGAAGAATGGATTTGAAACTCTTCGTAGCTGCA
>JAQXEV010000087.1 GCA_029250665.1 Candidatus Thalassarchaeaceae archaeon
CCCGATTCTAATTTGCATTTATGCAGCATTTGAGGGAATGGCTCTCGGAGGCATAACTTGGTTTTACGAATCAATTGATGGTATGGCAGGAATTGGAATAGTTGCAGCGCTTCTCACATTCTGCATTTTAGGGGCGATGATTACTCTTTACAGATTTGGCTTGATACACTGGGACCGAAATACTGCGATTGCCGTAAGGTCGGCTCTGTTAGGAATTCTGTTGGTTTACTTAATTTCATTCATAGGCCTTCTTTTCGGTTTTGAAATTCCTTACATCCATGGAGCAGGTCCTATTGGAATTGCATTCTCAGTATTCGTAATCGGCATCGCCGCTTTTTGTTTGGCAGCAGATTTTGATTTCATCGAGCGAGGTGTTCTTTCAGGTTCTCCTAAAGAGCTCGAATGGAGAGCCGCATTCGGATTGATGGTAACTCTCATCTGGCTATATTTGGAGATTCTCCACCTGTTAGCCAAGATTGCTATAGCCACCCGTTAGTTCGATTGATCCCATGCAACTCGATTTGATACTCGGCCTCGCTGTTGCAGGAGCAACACTCGGAGTAGTCGAGGGAATCAAGCCTGGGCCGCTGTTGACGATGGTGATCCGCGAGACTCTTTCAGGGGGTCTTCGCGCGGGTCTGTGGACTGCGGCGGCTCCGATTTTCACAGATGGCCCACTTGTCATCGTCAGTCTATTCGCCGCCGCTTGGTTTGCGACTAATCCGCTCGCTTTATTGCTCATTTCAGCCCTCGGTGCTGCGTTTCTGTTCAAAATGGGCCTCGAATGCTTTGGCATCGATCCACCTACTTACGACGAAGATGCCCCCCTGCCGACGGGCTCTTTTAGACGCGGTGTAATCACCAATCTACTGAACCCGCATGTGTATGTGTTCTGGTTCCTCATTGGTGGCCCCCTCATGGCTTCCGCTGCCGCCACCGAACCCCTAGCACCGATTGCCTATGCGCTAACCTTCCTCTTCACCATCATGCTAGTCAAGGCGATTATTGCCTACACATTCGACCGCGCCCGCGGACAATTCTCTGAGCGCGGTTACAGAGCAGCACTCGGTGTCTGCGGCGTGCTGATGTTAGGATTCGCTGTAGGCTATGCCTACCAAGCTTGGACCCTATTCACTCAACTCTGAGCAGTCGAATTGCCGCCGCTTGGGTCACTGAGCAATGTCGAGGAGCCCCCGAGTGGCATTTCAGGGAGAGGTGCGAGTGGGCCACGAAGACTCGGGCCAATAGCAATCGTTCCGAAGATTCCTTCATCGACGATATTGTGTGAGAGGCCAAACCAAGGCCGACCATGCTGGTCGACGAGAATATCAATGAAATCACCAAACCCACCACACCTATTGTAACCACAGTCAGCGGTTGTGTCGAGAGGGTCTCCAAATTCATTCACCTGAACTGTTGTGATCAATGGATTATCCGAGAACGCATCAGTGATCATTGAGATGTACCCATTCCAAGTATTGTTTCCGGAATCTCCCAAGTAGGCGAGAGCAACTCTACCTTCTCCCCCCGCTGAGATAGCGGGGAAACCTGTTCCTACGAGGTTAGTAGGCGGAGCAACCATCAACGGATCCGACCAAGTGTCTCCCTCATCTCTGGAGTATGAGTAGTAAGGCATGTTATCGATTCCCATCCACATTGCATGCAAATTGTTTTCCTCATCAGGATGAACTTGAGCTTCCTCAAAGTTCCAAGTATCCGCAGTACCAGTTGTTTCTGTGGGCAGCGGATGTTCAGTCCAAGTCAAGCCCCCATCTCGAGTTCGATAAATCGAGTATCCCTCCCCATCACATCCAGGATTCCCCCGATACAAATTTCCATCATTAGCCCCAATCATGTGACCTGTTAACCCTCCACTGTTGCAGTTTAGTGGAGTTCCGGGAACTTGCTGAGTCCAAGTTATGCCACCGTCAAAACTCGAAGAGCAGAGGGGCGATTGCCAATTCCCGTTGATACAGAAAACCCAGGTTGTGGGGTGTAGAGGAGCAGGATAGGGAGCGGAAGCAATTGTCTGGTGATCTTGTATCGAAGTTCCAGTGGCGACAGTCGGCGGACTCCAACTCTGCCCTTCATTATCCGACCATTCTACCGTCATGCCTAGC
>JAQXEV010000106.1 GCA_029250665.1 Candidatus Thalassarchaeaceae archaeon
ACTCAGAAGATGAATCCAATCGTTCAACGGCTGACCGTGACAGGTGCTCAAAGCGGTGGCTTCGACCCGAGGGTCGTACTGGCAGGCGGGATACTGTTGGCTGCTATCGAAGGTAAGCAGAATTGATTGACTTCTCAATCATTCTCATGCGTATTTTATTGCGGTACCATAGGCAAAAATTTCGATATATTTGTTAGACTTCTTTGCAAGGTAAGTTAGTCGTGCACTCTCAAGTCTAACATTTACTACTTCATCGAAGCCATCTTCTGATGCCTTGTCTCTAAGTGACTGGAGAACTTCTTGACGGGCCAGCATCAAAACATCATCGAAAGAAGTGATATTTCCACCTATTAGTGAGTGCCAACCAGCTATCCATTGGTTCCACCAACCTGGACCTACAACAAAATTTGCTTGAATCATCTTTGCTTGAGTTATCTCATTATTTCTCAATGGAGTTTTCATATTTGTTAGAGGATCTCTACCGTATTCATCTACAGTAGTAGAGGCTCTTTCCATCACATTGTCAATCATTTTCCTATGATTACGGCGACTGAAAATCATTGAGACAAGGAATGAAACTGGTCCAAAAAGAGCAAGGGCTAATGCAAGGAACACAAACAAGAGGCCGAGGGCTTCCCAAGCTTCCATTTTAACCGCCTCACTCTACGAGAACTGCTGTTCCATAAGCAAGAATTTCAGCAGCACCTGGTGTGATTGCACTTGTAGCCATTCTGACATTTACAACTGCATTGGCTCCTCTTCCAACAGCCTCTTGCAACATTCTCTGAACGGCTTCATCTCTTGATTCTCCAAGAAGTTCTGTGTAAGCCTTTAATTCTCCACCTACAATATTTTTCAAACCTGCAAAAATGTCTTTTCCTACGTGCTTTGCTCTAACCGTCGAGCCACTAACAACTCCCATTGTTTTGACGATTTTTTTTCCAGGTACATCTTCTGTGTTGACCATGAATATTGAGGCAGGTAGACCTTCGCTCATGAAGTTACGAAGGAGAGGATATGGATGAAGTTTTGTTATCCATTATCAATCAAAGATTTTTCTAATTCGAGGAACTGTTCTCTGTTTAGGGTGAAGACATTCTTCAGAGGGATCTATTACGAATTCTTTGAGGAAGCGTCGACCGAGAATAATTCTGTGACGCATTCGTGAACGATCTTGCAAGCAAATTTGGATATCGTGATCCTCGCCCGCGACTTCGAGTGTGGTTCTAATGACTGGGCGCAGGGTGTCGTGACCACCGGTGTCACGCACTCTACGCCACTCATGGAGCGGGCGCTCGATCCAGTTTCCATTCTTGGTGAGGCGGAACCTGACGATATGCTCCATGCCGTTATTGGTGAGGCTAATCTCTTCGGCGTGGAGTGTATTTGACCATGCACCAGTATCCATCTTTGCCAATGTAGCCCCGTCTTCCAACTCTGGAAGGCCAATCCATTCTCTCCAACCGAGTACGGTGCGCGCTCGCATGCATATTCCTCCGGCCGCGGGCGGCCGACAACCCTTCTTGAAACCCTCGCTTGAGAGGTTGTATCAATTGAAGTGAAAGCTGTAGAATCGATGCCGATTCATATCCAATTCGGACTTCGCGAATCGTTCATATACGGCCGGCATGGGCCATCTCTAATGGCGAGCAACACCATACCCGAGGCTTTGACCTTCGACGATGTCCTTCTGTTGCCCGCTGAGTCGGCTGTTCTTCCAGCCGAAGTCGACCTCAAGACGAAGCTGACCAACACCATCGGTCTCAACATCCCAATCATGTCTGCGGCGATGGACACGGTGACAGAATCTCGCATGGCCATCGCTATCGCTCAAGCCGGC
>JAQXEV010000074.1 GCA_029250665.1 Candidatus Thalassarchaeaceae archaeon
CCGGTCTAAGACTCTGTGCGATACGATGGGGCGAGGAGTCGGTCTTCAGAGAAGACCGGCTTGTTCGAGAGCGACCTTGAGGACCGCTCCTATCTCTGAAGGGTCACGTGCGATATGGATTCCAGCCGCCTCAAAAGCAGCAAATTTCTCGGCAGCTGTGCCTTTGCCACCGGAGATAATCGCTCCGGCATGTCCCATCCGCTTACCTGGAGGTGCGGTCGAGCCGGCGACGAATCCGATGATTGGTTTGCTCATGTTAGCAGCAGCCCAAGCTGCTGCATCTTCTTCCGCAGTACCGCCAATCTCACCAATCATGACTACCGCGACGGTCTGCTCGTCGGCTTCGAAAGCCGAGAGACAATCAATGAATCCGGTGCCATTGACTGGATCTCCACCGATACCAATGCAGGTCGATTGCCCTTCACCGATACTCATCGTCTGTGCCACAGCCTCGTAAGTCAGGGTTCCTGACTTCGAAACCACTCCGATACGGCCCTTGGCGTGAATGTGACCGGGCATGATTCCTATCTTGCATCCTCCTCCATCACCAGGGGTGATTATTCCTGGGCAATTTGGTCCGATGAGTCGAATACCAGGACGGTCATTAACGTAAGATACAGCTCTGACCATATCGAGGATTGGGATTCCTTCTGTGATGCAGACAATGACACCTTCACCCTTGATGCGGTCGAAGGCGTCTGCCGCCTCCATGATTGCCTCCGCTGCAAATGGAGGCGGGACGTAAATCACCGAGGCATCGGCGTCGGTGGCGTTGATTGCCTCTAACATACCGTTGAAAACGGGAACCTCACGGTCAGCCAATTCGATTGTCCGACCGCCTTTTCCAGGAGTCACACCACCGACAACATCGGTGCCGTATTCCACCATTTTTTCACCGTGGAAGTGACCTTGACTTCCGGTGATACCTTGGATGAGAAGTTTGGATTCTTCAGCGATCCAGATAGCCATCACTGACCACCTCCAATCAGACTGACGATGGCTTCTGCACCTTCGGCCAATGTTTCAACTGAGGTGCAGTCGAGGTCCGAGGCATCGATAATTGCCCGCCCCTCTTCGTACATCGTCCCCGACAATCGAATCACAAGTGGGACCTCAAGTCCCATATTCTCAGAGACGGCTAGAACAGCCTTGGCGACAACGTCGCAACGTTGGATTCCACCGAAGATATTGACGAGAATACCCTTCACATTCGGGTCCTCAAGTATGATTTCGAAGGCTTCTTGCACCTTTGCATCGTCAGCGCCGCCGCCGATGTCGAGGAAGTTAGCGGGCTCGCCACCGTAGAGTTTGATGACATCCATCGTAGCCATTGCGAGCCCCGCGCCATTGACCAGACAACCGATGTCTCCATCCAGCTTGACATAGGATAGTCCCGCCTCATGGGCCCTAGTCTCGGTCGGCTCCTCCTCGGCGAGATCGCGTAGTTCAGCCCAATTTTTGTGGCGGAAGGTTGCGTTCTCATCGAAACCGATTTTTGCATCGAGGGCGACGATTTCGTCGTCCTCGGTTCGCACGAGGGGATTGATTTCAACCATCGAGCAATCATTTGCGATGAATAGCTCGTACAGGCTGCCAATCATGCGAAAGAAGTCTTTCAGGGCAGCCCCTGAGAGTCCAAGAGACATGCCGAGGTTGCGCTTCTGAAAGCCGAGCAAACCTGCTGATGGATCGACCCAAACCTTGTGAATCGCTTCAGGTGTATTTTCAGCAACCTCTTCAATGTCCATTCCGCCTTCGGTCGAGGCCATAATCAGAACCGATTTTGCCTCGCGATCGACTAAGAGAGCCAGGTAGTATTCGTGAGCGATGGCGCAGCCGGTCTCGACATACACATTGCTGACCAATTTACCGGCAGGTCCCGTCTGCTTTGTCACAAGGATATGGCCGAGGATGCCGCGGGCGTAGGTCTCTACATCCTCGCGTGAGAAGGCAATTTTCACACCCCCCTCCATCAACAGAGTACCGTCAGTTGGACAGTAGAGGTTGCCTTTTCCGCGCCCTCCTGCGTGGATTTGGCTTTTCACAGCCACCACTTTCGAGTCAAGTGAATCGTAGGCAGCGAGGGCATCTTCGACGCTTCGACAGTGGACTCCGTCGAGTACCTTTACGCCCGCCTCACGGAACAGTTGCTTTCCTTGGTACTCGTGAATGTTCATGCCGACATGCCGGCGACCATACACCCGTCTTTCAACGATGCGCCTGTGAGGTGTGGAGGCCATCGGGGATACGAAGTGCTGAAAGTCAGAATTGAACCCGGTATGCCATGGACGTAGTAGTGTTAGCCGGAGGTTTTGGCACTCGCTTGCGTCCATGGACT
>JAQXEV010000075.1 GCA_029250665.1 Candidatus Thalassarchaeaceae archaeon
CTCGCATCATACATCGAAACGTTAGCAACTGGTAAACCGACGAGCTCAGAAACCATCGTCTGAAACTCCCACATCGCCTGCAGCATACCCTGAGACACCTCTGGTTGGTAGGGAGTGTAAGCGGTGAGAAACTCCCCGCGCGTAGCCAGCATACCGACCATCGTCGGAACGAAGTTTCGAGCCAAGCCGGCTGAAAGAAAAGACGGGCGCGAGTCCAAATCGATATTCGCGCCAAGCAAACGCTGAGCATCGGCCCAGATTTCCTCCTCTGACTGTGGGCCACGCAGCGGAAGTCCACCCGTCCGACGCACACCATCAGGTATGTCCGAGAACAAGTCATTGATCGTCTCGAAACCCATCACAGAGAGCATTTCCGGCTCCCTTCCAAGATTTGGTAATTGGTCCATCCACGAGCCCCTCATACCCAAAGGCAGAGCCACTGTATTGCGGAGAGTGCTTGAAAGGTTCGATGAGCGAATCAAACACCTCCAACCGACACACTCTTAGGTTGATGGAGAAGGTCAGGATTGGTATTCTAATGAAGGTCGCCGTGAGTGCCCCTGACCACTTCGTCGCTCCATACATCATCGAGATGCTTGGTGATTCGGCTGTCCCCGTGCCTCCCGAGGCATTGGAAGATACGATTGTACTAGATGCGTTATTGACTTCCTGCACAGCGATAGTCCATATCAATTCCAAACCAGTTGATTCAACGCTGGGTAGAGACGACCGCGAAACATTGCTGCGAATGCGCGAGCATTCGCGACCGATTCTCGACGCGGTCGACAGGCACGGCGGGCTGCATCTGATTATCGTTGGAACTCTGAGAGTTCATCCTCAGTGGGAACCAGACGAGCCGTATTACGGCAATGATTCCACTCTTGCACCACGAGACGTGGCAGCCGAGGGCCAGCTTTGGATGGAAGAAATGGCCCTTGAGCGTGCACAAGCCGAGCGCCCAGTGAGTATCATCCGTGCCTCGAATGTTCAAGGTGTTCACATCGATGGCTCTGAGGCAAACGGATTGTTGCACAAATGGGCGCAAGAATGCATGATGGGATGGGTGAATGTGCCAGGGGACGGGAGCGGAGTGAAGGATTTTGTTCACGTCCAGGATCTTGCTGCAGTCATCGGTGCCGTCCTTGAGAATCCTCCGTTAACTCGCGAGAGCATGGCTGTTGGGTCAGGTAAAGCGATCAGTATGAATGAACTTGGCGGAATCTTCAATCAAAAATCAGGTTGCGAATTGGAACTCGGGCAAGATGAGTCACAGGAAGTCTTCGGAGTCGTCGATGCACGAGATCTTGAGATGCGACTTGGATTCTCGCCACAGATTAGTCTCGAAGAAATGCTCGGCGAAGCATTCGAGTTTGCCGGTCATTGAACAGCCGCGGCTAGATTATTGCGCGTTCAGTTCGATACGCTTACGGATTCCGTTCCACTTGTGGACGGAGACTGTGAAAGTCTCGGTGTGGTGATGGGTGTAACTGCTTGTGTCGGCGTCTGCCTTGAGGTGGATTTCTACCTCACCGACACCATCGATACTGCCGATAATTGTCTGACCGCCGCGGTAAGCATCGTCGATGCCTATCGAGAAAGTTCGCTCGAGGCTGTTGATATGGACTGCGGCAGAGGTCGTCAGACCCTCGGTTGAGGCGACCACGGCGATTTGGTCATTGAGGAATCGAGCCTCTGTTAGGCGGCGGGTGACATCTTCGAGGTCGAGGCCGCCAGAGTCGACTGCCGCAGTAGCGGCCGTTTCAAGTTCTGGAGCAGGGGTCGCAACAGGTTCGGGTTCTGAAGTTGTTTCTGGTTCAGCTGGCGGTGCTTCGGCAACGGGGGCGACGCTTTCCAGCACCGCACCGGCTGTTTGGTTGATGACTGTGTCAACAACCGCACCGACTATCGCTTCCTGCGGAGATTGTGCTTGCATGCCAGCTTGTGCTGCTACTGCCGCAGCGCCCACACCAACCGCTCCTGCGACGGCGGCAGCCTTTGCGAAGTCCTCGGGTGGAGGTAAATTTGCGCGGATTTTCGCGAGGATTGAGTCGGCATTTGAATCCCACATCCTACTCGCAGGTGAGCGGAAGAGGAAAGGCAATTCGTTGATCTTCTCTTCCGCCATCACATCTGCTTGAGCGCGAACCGATTCTATTGTAGATTCAGGGTTCGCAACAAGATTTTCCAGTTCCTTTGCAAAGTCGGCATCGAGAACAGTTCCATCCTTCATGAAATCAATCGATGGAGAAGCGACTTCAGCAACTTGTGGTACTGTAGCGGCTTCGACAGTGAATTCGACATATGCGAGTTCTTGACCAGAATCGGATGAGTCGTTCAATCGGATCGTCCAATCACCCGGACCTGGATTATCGAAAGTGTGTGTTCCGATAGTCTGTCCGCCCATCAAAACGTGAGATATACGGCCTTGCCGATTAACCGATTCTTCGCCATGGCTAACATCTGCAGGAACTATTCCTAGCCAAGCGTCGTCTGTTAGAAGAGGGCTTGTGAAATCGACCTTGATTCGCTCGTAAGAAGGATATTTCCCCTTCTGCAATTCGATTCGAATCTCGCTGGTGTCTTCGCCTTCAGCCTCACGTGCGCTCGGCGTGGAACGCTCGCCAACAGCACTGATAGTGAGCATTCCAACTCCAACCCATCTTCGTGTTCCAAAGGGAATTTCACCCGATGATGGCGGCCTTGTCCAGCCTCCGTCGTAGAGGTCTTTGCTACCATCAACAGGGGATGAATGAAGGCTCCATGAACGAGCCCCTCCATCACCTCCGTCGTAGTGAAAGAGGACCTGGCCATTCGGCTTTTTGAACCAAGGATAGTCGTTAATTAAGCCGCCTTGCTTGTGATACAATCCATTGTAATCCGAATTCGAATGGCCCGAAATCTCCGCTCCGTTTACCTCTCCTGTGACGTGAGCAGACTGGCCACCTTCGACTAAAGCCAATAATTCAGAAATATCGAGGGACGCGTTACCGTCTGAGTCGAGCGCTGAAAATACTGCGCGGACTATCGCTTCCGGTGCATTTTGACCAGTGATCGACGAAATTGCGGAGTTGAATTCAGCGACATCTAGAGAACCATCTCCATTGATGTCATACTTTGCGAAAACGGCTTCAGCACTGATTCCTTTGGCCTGCATAATCTCTTGCAATTTCTTCAGAGCAACTGCTTCAAATCTCGCACTCATGGGCCGGCCTCGCTACATGCTCCGAATGCTGGGTCAAGAGGATTACGCCGGCGCTGGGAGGCTTGGGGTGTTGGCTGTTTGGCACTCATAGAGACTCTCAACTCATACGAACGGGGGTCTAACCACTTCGGCTCGGACCCTCCGACGAGGGCTGGATTGAATCCAAACCTCATCACCGACTTCGACTCCATTGAGGTAAGCCATCGCGATTCCAGTGCGATTGAGAGAGGGAGATGGACAGCCGCTGGTGACGTATCCTGAAATCGTAGCTTCGTCGGCATCCGAACTCTTCACTGCATGTCCCAAACGAGGGGCTGGGCCACGTTCGAGGCATCGGAGGCCGTGCCAACGAGCACCTGATTCAAGCGAGGCGACCACACGCTCGCGGCCAACAAATTCGTGTTCCATGTCCAATCCAAACGGAACTGCGGTCTCAGCAGAGTCGCGCGCGAGGAAACCCTCAGGAAGCAAATCACCTGCATCCAAACCAAGGCCCGGCCACAGGAAATCTTGCCCAGAGAGGAGATACCCCTTCTCAAGCCGAAGAGTATCACGAGCACCAAGGCCGACTGGAACCAATCCGTGCTCCTCGCCAGCAACGAGGAGGGCCTGCCAAAGAAGCGGTGCCTGATCATTCGGTACGAAAATCTCTGCACCGCGTTCGCCAGTGTAGCCAGTACCCTGAATCCAACCGGTCACGCCGGCGCCATTCGTAGAAATCTCCTGACACTTGAATCGCCCAATACGATTCACATCACCCAGAATCGAACCCAAGATTTCAGCCGAGGCTGGACCTTGCAAAGCGATGATACTCGTATCGGCCGACAAGTCGACGAGGGTAACCGAACCATCATCGGGAAGCAACCCCCTGAACCAGTCCCACATTGTAGATATCATAGAGGCGTTTGGTACCCCGAGGATGCATTCTTCGGATTTCACAGCAAAGATCATGTCGTCTATGATACAGCCTTCGTGATCGAGAAAATGCGTGTAACCGCAACGTCCAGGAACAAAGGAAGAAACACTCTGCGTTGAAATACTCTGGAGCCATTCTCCAACTCCGGTGCCTTCGAATGAGAACAAACCCATGTGCGAAACGTCGAACATCCCTGCAGCGGAACGGCAGGCAAGATGTTCTTCTTGGATTGATGAATACCATATGGGAAGTTCGAAGCCGTGGAAATCTACGAGCTTCGCACCGGCTTCGACATGGCAATCATACAATGCTGTTCGCATCACTTCACCGTCTGACACGGCTCTCTCTGACGGTGAGCAGTGCAAGAATCTCTCGCTTCGGCATTATCGGAGACGTGAAGCGATTATACGAGGAATTTGAGCAAACATCTCAACGGAAGTATTATATAGTACGCGCTCCACTATACAACTACTGGTTAATATGAATGAACGACACACTAAGAGCCAAGCCGGTAAGGAGAAGAGTACTTTGAAGGACACTAAGAGGAAGAAACCGTTCGTAGCAGGGGTCCGCCCCTCGCAAGCGCGCAATACCGAGGCAGTCTCGGGTTCGTGCGAGGTTTGCGGCAGCGACGAATGGGACACAGATGTTCGACGCGGAGAAACAAGTTGCGCAGTTTGTGGCTTCGTCGCTGCACAGAATATGATCGACCCTGGTGCTGAATGGGTCAACCACTCAAATGGTGCTGACCGCAGTAGGGTTGGAGCTCCGACAACACTCACTCTCTCGGACAAGGGACTTTCAAGTGAAATCAGTCGAATCGACTTGACCTCTGGTGCTGCCAAGCGCCACGGTATGAGTGGAAAGGCGGCTCGTGACTGGCGCCGACGTCAGCGTATCGACCAACGCTCGAAGACTCGTGATTCACGAGCACGAAACTTGACTTCGGCAATGCAATTCATCCGCGACCGTGGAGGCTTGACACCTCAGATTGAACAACAGGCCGCATCCCTATACCGTCACGCGGTCGAGCGAGGACTGGTCACAGGACGTAGTATTCGCGGCGTTACAGCTGCGTGTGTTTACATAGCTGCACGCGAGGCCAAGCTCCCTCGCAAAATCGATGATATCGCTGCTGCATTTGACATGCGTAGCGAGGTTGAGCAGAAGGAACTCAAGCGGACCATTCGATTAGTTGCGCGCAACCTCGGCACGCACCACATCACCGGCCCAGAGGAATACTTCGAGAAGTTCCACTCTGACCTACAATTGCCTCCAACCGTTCTCGGCGCCGCTCGCGATATGTGGAAGATTGTCGGACAGGACCTATCCTGGCAAGGCAAGAAGCCTTCTGGAATCGCTGGAGTCATCCTCTATCGAGCATCTCAGGAGAGTGAGTCTACTCGCACTCAAAGCGAGGTGTGCAAGGTAGCAGGAATCAGCGAAGTCACATTACGTGGCCTACTGAAGATCCTCAACCAACTTGCTCC
The DNA here is from genome assembly GCA_029250665.1 of Candidatus Thalassarchaeaceae archaeon. Taxonomy (GTDB): domain Archaea; phylum Thermoplasmatota; class Poseidoniia; order Poseidoniales; family Thalassarchaeaceae; genus MGIIb-O1. Next base: position 5,609 of record JAQXEV010000075.1, read on the forward strand.
GCCAATGGACTCTTGATGGTGGACGCTGGGGGATTTGAACCCCCGGCCTTCTGGTTGCAAACCAGACGATCTTCCAGGCTGATCTAAGCGCCCCGTGAGCGTGGCGACCGGGCAGGGGTTCTTGAGTTGAACCGTCGAAGTGCGAGCCTTCACTCATCCCTAGAAGGGGTGGTGAGTCGGGAGACGAGTACGAGGGCAATCGCTCCAGCAGAGATGATGACAGCCCGCAGAATCGAATCATCAGAGCCCGAATCGGCCTCTGCATCTGACCCGGAGTTAACCGGCCCAGTCGGCATGGTATGATCATCGACCGAGTAAAGGGCGTAGAATGGAGTCTCAGTCAGTTCACCCTCGAACTCAACCTGATGCATCATCGAGACATTTCCGGGTAACAAGCCACTTTCAGGGGCGAGCAAGACCATGGCTGCCGTTTGGCAATTCTCATCGACCTTGTGTCCAGTTTCATTCAGCTCGCAAGAAGTAACCATCCAACCAGTATCGAAATCGTCAATCCCTTCGAAGGCACCGTCGTCATCTGCATCGACGAGAACGCGGTGCCTCGCCTCATCTCTTGAATCATGATTCCTAAAGAAAATCGAGTCGGTCTCGACCAGAACATTAGCCGCAATCGAATCAGGTCTCGCCCCCTCGGAGCCCAAAATAACCGTGTATTCCTTCTGGTCGTGAGCCAAAACCAACGGTGAAGCGAGAAGCCCAAGGAACAGCGTGAGCATGAGCAGTCGGGCAGTAGCCACGTCCATTCGCAGCGCGGCAAAGACTTCAACATGACTCGGACGGTGGAACCGAGCGATGGACACCGAGCGGATGCTGATCGCGGCAGGATTAGCCGTGACTCTACTGATTGGTGGAGCCGCAGTCATGATGCTCGGTTCAAACGACTCACTAGACTCAGATGACACCTCGGGAATGGTCGACCCATTGATGCAAGATGAGGGGCACGACCACCGTAACGCCAGTCAGCACGTACTTTTCACCGACAACATTCAACCGGTTTCATTCAACGAATTGACGGCTCCTGGTAATGCAGAAATCCAAGTCGCCGACTCGCCGGATGGGAATACCTACGCCTACATTGCAGGATGGTCAGAGATGCACATCGTCGATGTCACGAATCCTGCAAACACTACAGTCACCGGTGTCTACGTAGACCCAAATACACAGGTTTTGGATGTCAAGTATCTCGAATACAACGGCCGCGAATATGTGATTGTTCAGAATCAATTGGTCGATCCTGGCGCGGCCGACCCTAATGTTGGCAATTGGGAAGACCCAGCTCAAGTCACAGTCACTCTGGTTGACGTGACCGACAAATCCGACCCTTCCTGGGTCGATTCATGGTATGATGTGGACCACCCCAGTGGCCCACACAATCTCTACACACACATGATAGATGGTGAATGGTACATCTTCGTCGCAAATCCAGATTACGAACAGTGCGATGTCGGTCAGGGCGATGCCTGTGGAGGCATAACCATCGCACACCTGAATTTTGCTGGGTATGGCGATCTGCCTCGTATAGTCAAGGTAGGGGAAGCTGAAGTCAGTTGGGAAACGACTCTCGGAGGTTGGATTTACATCCACGACATGACCGTACAGACATGGCCAGGGGAGGATCAGAATGACCCTCGCTTTAGACAGACCTACATCTACGGGGCTTACTGGGAAGCGGGACTACGGATCTTCGATACCAGTGATGTCCCGCACCCGCAAAATAGCCTCGAGCAGTACCTTTGGTACGGCTCGTTGTGCCGACTCTCAGGCGGCTCCCAAGCCGGTTGCACCTGGAGAGCGCCCGAGGTTGGGGCTTGGATGGAGTTTGCCGACCTCGACGGTGATGGCGAGATGGATTGCGGATGTACGAGTAACGAGAATGGAGGAAGAGCCTCGTACATCCACTACGCTGAGCCCGTCGACGATATGGTAGATGCTAGCCACCTCGGCTATCCAATCGGTAAGATGCACCTGACTTTCCTAGCCACTGAGGTGCTCTCAACTGAGATAGGCACGGGCATGGGATACCTTCTCGACACCACTGATTACGAAGTGGTGAATGGAAAGGCTACCTTCCTGCCAAAAATCATTCATGGTTGGGAGATTCCATTCGCTGAAGACCACTTCATCCCTAGCGGTGATGAATGGTTGCTATTCAGCCCACACAACGCCGATACACAGATCTTCCAAACCGGATTACCGGGGCTACCTGACCATAGCTACGGCGGCGCATGGGATGGGCGCATCTACCTGTCAAGTTATCACTCCGGGCTGTGGGTTGTTGATATCGAGACCCTGATGGCTCTCGGTATAGGTGAGGAGATGAATCGCTCCGTTGCCCACATGGAGGCGACAGTTGGTTACCATTTGCCTCACGGTGTCGACGGAGAACCTCTAGACAGTTCGTACTACGACTTTGGCTGGACACCGTTCCTTTGGGCGGCCGAGTACCACGAGGGTTACACCTACCTCTCTTGCATTACAACCGGACTCTACATCGTCCAACTCGACATCGATGTACCATACGGCAAGCCTCTCGCTGTCTGAGAGAGTGAAAACACTATTTCGAAAATTTCGTTGTTTATTTGACGCCCTCTATAGAGGGCGCTTAACACCGTTGCATTGAATTGGTTGATGCCGACGGCAAGGGTGCTGCCATAGGTGTGACCATGTCCCGATTGTCTTCTATTCCACTTCTCCTGATGACATTCCTGATGCTTGCAGCACCACTCAGTGGTTGCATCGGCGTCTTCGCTCCAAACGGTGATAGTGACGACGATTGGGAATGGGTCGATCCAGTAATGGAGATTGAAGACGCGAACCACTCGCACAGCGATCTGTTGGCTCACCGCCTATCTACACCAAACGCCAAACTGATTGATTATCACAATCTCAACTGTGATGGTAATGTCAAGCCGCCAGCGGAGTTCGATGATACAATGGGGCGTCCTTGTCTTGAAGAATTCAAGAATACCTCTCCGACGCCCGGAGATAATTCCGAAATTTCCATCGAGGGAAATTTCAACGAGGATTGTGAAATCTATGCTGACGGAAGTGGGGGATGCTTCGCTTACGTCTCAAGTTACAATCAATTCGAAATCCTTGATATTTCAGAACCAAACAATATCCGCCTCCTCTCCACCTACTACGCCGAGATTGCTCGAATCATCGACATCAAGGTCACTCCAGACAATAACTGGGTGTTGATTAATCACGAACTGACCAATAGCGAACTTGACCCGATTCCTAATGACGACGATGCGAATAGTGGCACTAACCGCCTCGACGTCATCTACGTCGGCGACAAAACCAGCCCGGTCAAGGTCGCCGAATGGAACAATCCACCAGCAGGATTCCACAATCAAGATCTCCACGTTTACTGCGATTGGGATGGCGCCATCGACCCTCGTGAAGAGTGCAGCCTATTCCTCTTCGGAGCCGACCCATACCCTGAGATGGTCGAGGGAAGCAGCGGAACTTTCTACAAGGGAACTCAGGTCTTCTATGTCCCATTAGGACTCGAATCCTGGCTCCCCAACCAGAATAACGAACAGCAGAATTCGAGTCGTGAAATCATTCGTTGGGGCGGATACACTCCCGAACCTTACACCACCTGCGGAGGTTCAATCTTCAACCACGACAATGTATTCTTCATACACCCAATTACCAAGCAAAAGATGCTGGTAATCTCCTATTGGGGAGCGGGATTGCGCCTTGTTGATGTCTCAAACCCGCCATCGGTAGCAGACCCGTTAGGAATTTCATGGCCACCTGAAGTTGGTCGCTGGCTCGGCTGCCCTAGTGCAGACGACGGTTGGTACGGTCCCGACGGTGGAGGCCATGCAAATATGGACCCCGATGAGTGGTTGGATTCGAACCAAGGCAATGACAACATCCACTACGCGGTTCCGATGGATCACCTCATCTGCTCAGGAATTAGCGAGTTCGTGCCTATGGAGGATTGGCCCGAGGAGTGCGGTAGCGGACCAGACGACGCAAACCACGGAGTCAATTGGCGACACTACACCTACATCGCACCAGAATACGGCTCAAACGCCAATCACACCGGCTACATCTGGACCATCGATACGACCGACCCGACCAAGCCTTTCCTAGTCTCAAAATGGAGACTACCTGGCGAAGGAACTCTGGCAAACGGTAGCAGCCACCCGCAGCACTACATCCCTGGCGGATACATCTTCAGCCCCCACAATGGTGACACCGGCCCCAACGGCCACGTCTACTGGACTCACTACCACGCAGGCTCATGGATAACCGACCATGGACACGTTTGGGAAGAGCTCGTCTGGGAGAATGGTTACCCAGAACCTGAGCGAGGATTCCAAGCGATTTCTGAACTCGCTCCGACTCATACTCTCGGCTACTATCTTCCTGCAGGACCTACTTGGATAGATGATCCAGCAAGCGAACTCGGCTACGATATGGCTGATTGCTGGGCCTCGTGCATGATTCCATTCGATTGGGGTCTGCAATACGATCCGCGAGGCTTCGTTATGATCTCTGAGATGGTTAGTGGAGTCTACGTGGTTCAGTTCGATGAGGACTACGATCCACGCTACCACTATCCTGCTCTTTGGTCGGCCGAGGCCGAGGCTACTGACGAATGAGGTGAATCAATTGCGGAAGCGACTCGCCTTCGCAATTGTCGCCGTGCTATTGTTAGCCCCTGTTGCATCTGCGCACGGCGCCAACTCATTTTCATTCATCATGCGCAACTCATCGGTAGATCCTGACGAAGCCGGAGTACAGCAAAACGATACTCTCGTCTTCTACAATGTGGTCAATCACAACCGCACTCTGACGCTTGACAATAACTCCGACGGAGTTGCTGATTGGGTTTGTGAAGCGGGACCAAGCGATTCGATGAGTACCGATGACGAATGCTACCTTTGGCTCGACCCCGAGGTTTGGGATCCTCGCTTAATCGAGATTCAAATCTCTCAGAACGATACTCACTGGATGACGGTGCTTGTCGAGGTTCTCTCCGACAATCACACCGAGACTGGACCGCCGGACGGTGGTTTTGTTCTGCCCGGTGGTGGTCAAGAGCCAGCTGATTCAGCCGATGAAGAAACTGACATGCAAAGTGTTCTACTCAGTGGAGCCATCCTCGCTTTCGGCGCAGCCGCTTGCCTGTGGATACTCAAAAATGTCAATGGAACGAAGGAATCGATTGAGAGGGGTGAGGAAGAATGATTCAACGAACTAAGGCACTGAGCGCCATACTAGTCACTGCAAGCTTACTGTTCGCTGGCTGCTTAGGCCAAGAAGAAAGCCCGTTTTACGGAGAGGAAATTGAGCCGATTGTTGCTGTGGAAGATTTCGTGCTTTTCGATGAGAACGGCGAACCCTATCAGCTCAGTGACCTAGAAGGAAAGGTCATCGTCATCGCCTTCCTCTTCACTCGTTGCCCCGACATCTGCCCCATTGTAAGCGCCAATCTACACTATGTCGCTTCCGAACTTGGTGATGATTACGGCGAAAATGTAGCCATCCTCTCAATCACTGTCGACCCTTGGACCGACAACTCGACGGTGCTCAAGGAATACGCGGATGACCGAGGCTTGCACTGGCCACATCTAACAGGCAGCCTCGATGAACTTCAGCCCGTCTGGGTCAATTTCGATGTTGGTCTTGCCACCTACGATTCTGATCAAGATGCAGACGGCGTGGCAGACGGATTCGACCTATGCGCTGACACGCCGGAGGGCGAGGAAGTAGACGACGAGGGGTGTGGACTTGAGACTCAGCAATCTGAGGAAGGGGATGTCACGGTCAAGCATCATCCACTCAGCTATTGGGTCGACCATACAACGGGCACAATCATTGTCGATAAACAACTCAACCAACGCGTCTGGTGGGGCGATACCGACTGGAATGCGGAGATGGTCTTAGACGACATCCGCACACTTCTGGAAGAATGAAAATGCGCCGCCCGATTGCTCTGTTGTTAGTGTCATTACTGCTTTCTGGATGGCTTTCAGGATGCCTGGGTGGAGTCGATGATGAAATCGAATACAATGGTATAGAATACCGAGAACCACCTGATGCTCCAGACTTCACTTTGCTCGATCAAAATGGCGAGGAATTCACCCTCTCCGACCTCGAAGGAAAGGTCGTAGTTGTCGCTTTTATCTATACCACGTGCCCAGATATCTGTTTGGCTATATCCGCCAATATGGCTTGGGCACAGGAGAATCTGGGTAGCGCGAGTGATGATGTTGTTTTCTTGTCGATAACGATAGATCCGGCTCGCGATACGGTCGCTCGACTTTCAGAGTGGACTGAGGCGATGGGCTATGATTGGACTCATCTGACAGCCGAGCGAACGAGCACTCTTGTCAGCGTGTACAGCTCTTGGAACATCATAGTCGACAATGCTCACATCGAGGCCAGCACGCCTCCAGAAGGAGCAATGAATCGAGTGATTATCCTCGATGCTGAAAATAATACGACGGTCATTGACCATCTTAATTCTGAATTATCAATCGGTGCGACCGTTGGGGACCTTGACGAAGAGGCGAGGGCTTCTGTCGAGGTCGAATTATCCAGCGATACCTCATGGACTCTGATGAGTTGGAATAAATCATCGTGGGCTTGGGAACTCGCAATAGAAGGATATCTTGACGGGATGGCAAGCCACGATGACCATCTCGCTTGGGTGGCCGACGGAGCCAACGCTTCTCTACTCCCGGTCGGCGTCGATTGTAATGGACACGGCTGGGTGATGGGAGATGGCTCGGGCGCTCATTGCATGTGCGATGAGGGCTATGAGAGACCGGATGGCGACGCTCTGATGTGCGTCGCAGAAGGCTCGGCGGAGGCCGAGCAAAATGACCCACACGGAGATTCGCTCGGCGAATACGAAGTGGGTCATTCAACTGTAACTTTCATTCTCGACAAACAACTTCGCAAGCGAATCGCTTGGACTGGAACTTCGTGGGATCTCGACGGATTTGTTGAGGACCTGCAGAACCTCGCTGTAGAGTGACCCGCAAAGCGCGCTATCCGTGCATCTATGATGCACGAGAACATTATGCAAGTTGCCTTTTTACAGTCGATGAACTGAGCAAGGCACATGGAGTCCGAACAGGTGCGTAGTATCTTCCTCGCGGCTTTGATGATTGGAAGCGTCATGGTAGGCATATTATACTTCGATATTGAAGGAGTACAACCCGACCAACCACCAATAATCTCTGGCGAAGAACCTGGAAACTTCGTAATCGGTGATGTCAGCACAATCACCATCACGATAGATGACGAGCAACTCGAAGATATTGACCTAGACGTCACTCTGGACGGCGATAGAGTTTCCAATTCATTCCTTGATGAAGATGGAAAACTGATCGTCGACATCAGCCAGTTAGGAGTCGGAGATCATGCGCTCAAGGTATTCGCCAAGGATATTCTGGACCAAGAGACGCGATGGTTCACTGAATTCTCAATCACTTACCCTGAAGAGGGCATCACCGAGATTGTCCTCGACACCATCGTGACCAATATCCAGCATGGTGGCGACGCGATTCTCTCAGGGAATCTAACCCATAGCTCAGTGGAAACCTGTATCTTCGATTGGAGCGACGGTGATATCGAAGAGAGTCGACTCGCTGTGCCGATGGATGAAACTGGCGATTTCCACATGGAATTCGCAAACATGCAAGAGAATGTCACCATTTCGATGGAGGCTACCTGTGGAATCAATGTCTTCACAACTGATTCGGTTAGCATCACCTACATCGTCGAGAT
>JAQXEV010000017.1 GCA_029250665.1 Candidatus Thalassarchaeaceae archaeon
ATTGCGATATCCTCATCGCCACCCTCATCGGGATCATCGACATTTACACCAAGAGCGGTCAGATGCTCCTGCACTTGCGCGAAAGCGCTCATTCCTCGTGCGGACTTTCGTGGCACAGGGAGCCTATTACGGCAAACAAGATAAGTCTCTGACGAAGAATTTCGACTCGCCATTGGCGCGAATCTCTGAACATTACTAAACCGGCCTTTTGCAGCTTGAATTAATCCTTCAATTCCAACGCCTTGGAAAATTTTAGTCACGAACGAGCCGCCAGGAACAAGCATGTCCATGGCGACATCGAGAGTCATCGTCGAGAGTTCAAGTGAAATCGCTTGATCCGTGTCATAACGACCAGTGAGCTTTGGAGAAATATCGGAGAGAACCACGTTCAATTCGCGTCCGTCAAGTAACTCTATGATGCGTTCAATGGTCTCAGGATGAGTGATATTTCCTTGAATAACACTCGCTCCTTCTACCGGAGAAGTTGATTTCAGGTCGACGCCGATGATTTGTCCTTCCTCACCGGATTCCTCAACACTCACTTGTGTCCAACCTCCGGGGTGGCATCCGAGGTCGAGAATAGCGTCTCCTTCTCGGATAACTTCGAACTTCTCCTGGATTTGCTTGAGTTTGTATGCTGAGCGCGCGCGGTAGCCTTTTGATTTGGCTTGGCGACGCCATGGGTCGCGCCGATTCTCCTGATACCAGCGCTTGCTCATGCGCGCTCGTCCAGCCGATTAGTTATGAATCCGAGGCGTGTGAGTCGGCTTCGAGCCTACTCACAAGCCGATTTCTTGGATGAGAACTCGCGCCGTGTGCCGAACAGCATCTTCTGAGTGCATTTTCGGCACGAAACCTGTTGAGAATAGATATCCGACTTCGAGGCTGGTCTTGGGCACATCCCCTGCCCAGCCTCGGTCTCCTCCTGTGTATTCTATCGATACGTTGTCGAAGCCAGATTCCTCGACAACGATTTCGGCGATTCTGCGAACTGAGCAAGTATCGCCGGTGCCGAGATTGTAGAGGTTGACCGACTCGTCGACTTGATCGACGAGATGAACCATTGCTCGAACACAATCTTCGGCCGACATGTAGGACTTCTCTTGCAGGCCGTTACCAAGAACCTCGAGGCGACTCGGATCGCGCTTGAGTTTGTGAATGAAATCAAAGATGACTCCATGAGTTCCGCGCGGACCGACGATATTGGCGAAGCGATGAATCCACGCCTTGGCTCCGAAGGTGCCGCACCAGGCTGTGATTAGTGCTTCACTTGCGAGTTTACTCGCGCCGTAGAGCGAAATCGGTTTGACAGGCCCGTAGGTCTCGGGTGTAGGCATGACGTTCGCCTCACCATATATCGCGCTCGAGGACGAGAAAGAGATGCGCTCGACACCAGCGTGTCGCATGGCCTCTAGCACATTGTAAGTAGCCACTGTGCCCTGTCTCAGGTCTGTATCAGTGACTTCGGTACCGAGTCTGATGTCAGGGTTCGCGGCCAAGTGATGGACGGTCTCGATACCTTCCATTGCAGCCTTTACCGCGTCGAAGTCGAGGAGATCCGCCTTGACGACTTCGACTCCTGAGCGACCATTGTGGTGCGCAAGAAATTCTTCGCGCCCACTCGAGAAATTATCCAGCACGCGCACACTCTTACCTTGTGCGACCAATGCATCGACTAGGTGCGAACCGATGAATCCAGCTCCCCCTGTGACTAGTTCCATGGTCGCGCCACCTTGACTTCCACTTTGAGACATTCGCCGAAAAGACATCTCTTGCATCAAGTGCCTTGGTACTAATTCAGCACTATTACCAGATTACTCTGGCGCTCAGTCCTGTAGTTGGTTTAGACAGATTGTAAATCAATGCCAAGCGCTGTTTTCGCGCCGTTCGCGCAGCATCCAGACAGTTACCAGATAACCGATTAAGGCGAGGTGGGCAACTGTGCAAAATGGGCAGATATGCTTCACCACAACCACCTCGATACCGATGAGTATGAACAGGAAGGGAACACCTGCAAGACCCATCCACCAAGCGTAGTTGACATATTTGCTGACCCACTTTGCGTGCATATCCATGCGTATGCAGAGAATTAGGAAGAATAATGCAGCAAAAGCAGCCAGTCCCAAAGAACCCCACGACATCCCGAATAGGTTGTTATAACGGGGGTCTCCAATCACTGAACCACACTGCACAAGGCCCTCAGTGGCACAAAATTCTCCACCCAATGGGTTTCGAACCATATCGTTGTATATCACCCAAGTCCAACCTGCCGAAAGGATTCCTGTAATCGTAAATGCGAGACTTCCATCAAGCATTCTGAGAGTTCCTTCTGCACCGTCTTTCGATTTTCCATTTACGAATAGGAAAGACGAGCCGAGTAGAGCCGCTACGAAGAACAACAAGACTGGGTCTGTGAATACGCTCGCCATTCACTCACCTCCGAGCAGGCGGACCAGAGCGTTGCCAACCTCTTCCCCAGGTGGGTGATTATCGCTCTGAGCCTGATTCCAGACGACAGTTCCTTCGCCATCGAGAATTACGCTGAATGGAGTTCCAGGCAACTCCCAATCTCCAGCGATTGAGTTTGTGAGGTCATCGACATACATCCAGGTGTGTGCTTCTCCCGGCCTCTCAGCGCAATTCTTGCGACCTGAATAGCATCCATCGCCATTGTTCTCGTTATCGCCGAAAGGCGTCTTGTCGCGGAAGGCTTGGACTTCTTCTCGACTACTGTCGTGACCGACTATCTCAAGAGAAACCATGACATTGATGAAGATGACATCTTCGCGGAATGCCTCGTGCATGTTAGAGAGTTCCTCACCCTCCTCCCAGCAGTATGGGCAGTCAGTATCGAGGAAATTGATGTAGACTAAGCGACCATCGTAAATTTCACTCAGACGTACTTCTTCCCACGCGCCTCCTGTGTACGCGGAAGCGATGAAATCCGGCGCTAGCGAGCCTTCTTCTGGTCCTACATTGGCTGGTGGGGCGATGAACATCGACGCTACCAAGACGATGGAAATCACTCCAGCCGTGATTAGTCCAGCCATCAATCGTACATCTTCATCCTTGCCTTGAGGTTCGATTCGCCTGCGCCTGCGAGCCATGTCAATCGGCCCCTCGGCCTCTTCATTCACTTTCAGGCGTTCGGCTATGGGTTCCGCGCTCGCTGCCTTCGGCTGATGCGCGCGCAAGGCTTCAGTTTCAGTTTCCGATTACTCTCTTCTGCCCCATTGATATCTTGGGCTTCGGTTCGACGCTGACTTGGAGGTAACAAATATGCCAAAGACATCAAGCAAGAAAGAAAAGCCCGAGAATGAACAGAACACCACCCTCGTTGGGTGGGCCCGGCAAAGCCGAGCTGGAGGTGCGCTGAAGATCAGTCTGCACCAAGAGGCGTTTGGCAATTGCCACACATACACAACCGCCGACGGTACGGCCTACGTGCCGTTGGTGATCAGTATGGCCGCTCTGCGCCGTGTCCTAGATGGACAGCAGAGCGTCACCACAGTCAGCCAGTTCTCCGAGAACTGATGCTGAACCCGCTTCCCACCGAGCGCCCTAGCGATTGCTTCATGGGGCCTCGGTGGGGGCACACGCATCGTGTCCGATGACGAACGCGATGATGAGGCGATCTTCTGGGAGCGCTTTTTCGAGAAATTACAGCCTCTCCGAGAGGCTGGGCAGAAGGTCATTGGCACCGTTGACGCATCGCCTTTGGGTGATGCGGCCGACTATATCGATCAATTATTGAACGCTGGTGCCAAACGTGGTCATGCACTTGGACAAAGGTTAGCTGAGTTCTGGTATTCAGCGATTTTACGAAGCCCAGGAATAATCGTCGCTCTGCTTTTACTGGCGACGGCGTTGGTTGGTCAGCATTCCTTGGATTTTCAACACCAAATCAATGGAGACGTCGAAATTTATCTGCCCGATGATGCCGAATCGACCGACCTGCTCAAGCAGGTCAGAAATCAATGGGCCACCGACATCATGATTCTGTATTTCCAAACCGACAATGCGATTGATAGGAAATGTTCGGCAGGTGAATCTCCACCGAATTGTCGCGGTTCAGAGAATATCACCAGCGTCGAAATTCTGCAGCAGATGTCTTGGTTGGAAAGCGATGACAATAATCGAGAGCTCAGCGGTTATCAAGCCGGTCTAGATGAGCACAAAGACGATCGCGGCGATATCGACGGAGTGATTTGGGTTCTTTCTCCCTCGCAGATTCTCAAAGAAGCAAATTCCTCAAGCGCCCGATTCACCTGTGCTTTCGAGAAATACGGGTTGCCTACAGGACAGCGTGAGGAGTGCACGGCAGCCCAATTTAATCCCTATAACGGATACTCAATACCCGATGACCAAGATCGTGTGGACAACCTTGTCGACCAGACCGAGGGGCTTCTCTCTTCTTTTGTGATGGATACGCAGGACCATCCTTTACTGGACGAGAATGGCGATGGTATCTACGATAATGACGGCGATGGAATATGGGATACTGGAGTCATCATAATCGGTCTCAAATTCGAAATGGAGGGTACAAGTCAGTATATCTCTCGCGATGACCCGAAGGGAATTACCGATGAGAACCCTGACGGCCAAATTCAGGATCACAAGGCCTTCATCTCTTACGCCAAGCGCCTCATTTTCGAAGAAACGGATCCGGGCACCTGCGAGTTATGTTACCGCCAATACGACGAATTGATGTCTTCTTCAATCAGTACCGAGATCCATGCTCTCTGTACAAAACAGAATCCAAACGAGCCGCGTAGCAAGTGCATCGGAGTCAATCAGCGACTGATTTCTGAGGCCGAATCAATTGCGGATTCACGGCCGGATCGACAGGCGATTACTGTGACTGGTCTGACGCCTGTAGTCCATGACGTCTCGGACGCGATTTACCTCGAACTCGTTAATACGATGCTTCCGATAAGTGGACTATTAGTCTGCATCACGATGATGATTCTGCATCGTAACCCGAAGGTCATAATCATCTGTGGCTTACCTATTGCAATGAGTTTAGCAATTACCTTCGGATTTACTGTAATTTTCGACATCACATTGACTCCAATGATTATCTCTGCAGGGCCAATCCTTGTCGGTTTAGGCGTTGATTATGCCTTACACCTGACGAATCGAATAGAAGAGAATCGTCAGGAAATACTAGAGGAACGTCTCGAAGAATCATGGAAGCGGGAACGAGACGGTTTCTCGACCGCTAACATTGACCCTTGGGATCCTGTTCTCAGCCTGACCGCAACCGTGCGAGCAGCACAGACCACTGGCCACGCAATCTTCCTTTCAGCGATTACCACAATCATTGGATTCAGTGTCCTGACTTGGCAATCTCTTGTGCCAATCCATCCGATGCGCACGGTTGGAGTCACTCTTCTGATGGGTATTGCCATTACCTTCCTTCTTTCGATGATCATGGTCCCGGCTCTAGTTCATCTATTCCGTTATCGCAAGGTCGAGCACGGTCTCGAAATGCCGATGATTCAAACCGCCATATTCTCGGTCATCATCGGTGGTGTAGCGGCCGCAGCACTCATCGCCTTCGACACCACAACCACCGGAAATGCCATCTTCTTCGGTTCCTTCATCGGAGGCACCATCCTTCTTGCAATCGAGTCACAAATATGGCAGAAGATAGGTGAATTACCTGTCAAAGCCACGCTTGTAGTCCTCCTCGTAACGATGATAGTAACAGCAGGTGGTGTAGTCATTCTCGAGGATGAGATGGGCAAGCCACTCACTGGGTCCTCCGAAGAAGTTCCTCCCGGCCTCTCTAGTTATGATGCTCTACGTGAATACAGCTTCATTTTCCAGGGAGGCCAAACTAACATGTTCATCGTCGATGCGGAAATGAGGGGGCCGCAAAACTCGACCTCGCCAATCCGTGATTTACCAATTCTTGACGCGATTGACCATATGCAGGAACGCAAAATCAACAATGTCCCACAGACCTCGAGTATCAGCCTCGTGAACGTCCTCAAAGCAGTTCACGTCGATGTCAATATTTCCGGCCTCGAGGTCTATGATAGGAGCCTCTGGGAGCTCCTACATGACGAGTGTTGGGATGAATCAACTAATCCTTTGCGACCGGAGTGCTGGGCCTATGCGGCAAGTAGCAGAGAGGATATGGTGAACATCGCTTTCGACACTTTGAGTCCCGAGATTCGAAGTATGCTGATGAATGCCGACCAAGACGTTTGCCAATGGCAAACACCGTGCGAAACAAAGACCCTCGTCTACGTCACTCAACCCTACATCAACCTCCAAGATGCCACCCCCCTCCGTGATGCCATCGACAACCATTTGGATGGAGATGGAAATTGTGAAGATGCGATGACTTGCTATGCTCTTGGCATCGAAGGTGTCGTCAATTCGAAACTGACTGGTGGACTACCGGTCAGTATCGACATTAATGCTGGAATCCAGAAGGCACAGAGCAAGACTACCATCGCGACGATGGTTATTCTGTTGTTCACGATGATGATTTTATTCCGTTCGCCGCGCCTTGCGATATTCACCATGGCAGCGGTTGCGGCAGTGGTGCTTTGGCAACCGTTGCTGATGCGACAGGGTGATGTGAATGTCAATTTCTTCACAGCGATGATTGGTACAATCGTCTTTGGTATCGGAGTTGATGATTCTATTCACATTGTGGATCGAATCAAAGACGAGGGTGAGACGCCCGCTGGTATTGTCAAGTCGGTTGCTCGTACTGGACAAACAATCTTCGAAACCACCGCAACGACTTGTGCAGGTCTTGCTGCAGGCCTATTTGTGGCGATTCCAGGTCTGCAGAATTTCTTCGTCTTGATGATGTCGCTGCTGATACTTGCCCTGCTGACTTCGAGCATCCTCTTGCCGAGCTTCATCGTTGCTTGGCACGAGATGCGCTCGAGATTGATGGGGCAAGGGCCTTGGCTCGATTACGAAGACTCTGGTTCAGTTGAAGCATCAGCAGTGCTCGAAGCCACAATCTTTGACTGAAATCTGTGGTTTTTGAAAGCAGAAGAGAGCTTACGCTCTGCTTCTCCAAAGTGAGGGTGCAGGGAGTAAGCCCCTTTCTGTTCACCTTTCGGCTGGTCGCATTCAACTATGCATCCTACCCGGTCCTGTTAATGCACTACGGACCTGCTTGGACTTGCTCCAGCGGGGTTGCTCGTTCCAGCCGCGATCAGGAAACCTCACCCTTACGGGATCATCGTACGCCTGGCGCGGTTCGTTTCTATTGCAGAGCCGGCCCTCCCGGACCTCCGGCTTGAACCGGACCGCTCGCATATTGGAGAGGGGACTTTCCTCAGTGTCGTACACTGTCAGCGACCCTCCTGCTCCCTCAACTATTCCGCATGGCTTCGACGGATGAACCCAACGGTGCTGCTATTCCACTGGCTTGAGGGGCTCGGCGAGACAGATTGCTCAGGGTAAGCATCATGGCCGTCGCTCGGCTGGCAATGGGCGTGAGCGACGTCGAGGCGCTGAAGCGTGAGGCAGGAATTGCCGCTTGCGATTTTGTTCGCGACGGCATGAAATTGGGTCTCGGCACAGGCTCCACCGTTCGCTATACTGTGCTTGAGATTGGCCGTAGAATGGCCGAGGAAGGCTTGTCTGTTGTCGGTGTCCCAACGAGTGAAGCGACTCGTGAATTGGCTGAATCTTTGGGCATCCCTTTGGTGCCACTTTCTGAGGCTGGAGTTCTCGACCTCGTCATCGATGGCGCAGACGAGTTTGACTCTGCTTTCGCATTGATCAAAGGCGGCGGGGGCGCTCTGACACGAGAGAAGATTGTTGCTCAGTCTGCGAACGGCATGGTAGTAGTCGCAGACGACCGCAAACAGGTTGACTTGCTGGGTGCATTTGACTTACCAATCGAGGTTTTGCCTTTCGAGTGGGAACGTACTCGTCAAAGGGTCGAAGAAATGTGCCCCGGACAGGTGTCAAGACGAGGTGGCGATGACCCCTTTGTGACTGACAATGGCGGCTACATTCTTGACTGTTCATTCGGAGCATCAATCAGCAATCCTCGATCCCTTGAGAGCGACCTTCTTGACATCGCTGGTGTGGTCGAAGTTGGCCTTTTTGTTGGCATCTGTGATGCTGTTGTGATGGCTGCATCAGGTGGCGTTGTAACACTGCTCAACGAGAGCGGACGACTGGGCTGAGAATACAGCTCGACCGTTCCGATTAAAGAGGGGTGCCAAGTCGGCGGGCTGGGTCTGTAGCTTAGTCAGGTAGAGCACCCGGCTCTTAACCGGGCGGTCGCGGGTTCGAACCCCGTCAGACCCGCCAAATCAATCATAACTACATCTCGATGAAGGCTTCGGTTGATATGTGGAAGCCCCGCCCAAGGGGCGGGGTTAGTATGGCTAAGGACACTTGGATAGGTGATATTCGAGCCGGCCAACACGACGGCGCGGAAGTAGAGCTGAAGGGATGGGTTCACCGGTCCCGAGGCTCGAATAAGATCAGATTCGTTGTCTTACGAGACTCCACTGGCACCCTCCAATGCGTCGTCAAGCGAGACGCTGTTGGCGACGAGCAATTCGAGGCAATGAAGGAGGCTCTAATCGAGTCGAGCGTTATCGTTCACGGGACAGTCCAAGCAACCGACCGAGAGCACGGGCATGAAGTCCAGGTCTCAAGCTTGACAATCGTCGGTCCCGTCAATCCAGACCGACCATTCCCGATTACTGAATCTGCGATGGAACAGGCAGATGGAGGCGAGACAGAGTTCCTTCTCGACAACCGTCATCTATACCTCAGAACAGGCAGAATGACGACGATGCTGAAAATACGCTCTACGGTTTTCGGCGCAATTCACTCCTATTTCCGCGACCTTGACTTCACTGAATATCAAGCACCGAACTTTGTGGCCGGTGCGGTCGAAGGAGGAAGCACCCTTTTCGAAGTCCCGTATTTCGGACGCAAGGCATACCTCACTCAGTCGTGGCAACTCTATGCTGAGGCGGCGATGCCAGCACTCGAGAGACTCTACACAATTGCACCATCTTTCCGTGCTGAGAAGAGCCGAACTCGCCGTCATCTTACCGAATTTTGGCATGCTGAAATGGAAATGGCATGGTCATCAAACGATGACATCATGGGGCATGGGGAAGGTGTCGTTCGCCACATCGCTCGCAGCCTATTAGATGAGAACGAAGCGGAGTTATCTAGCATAGGGAGAGATCTTGATTTGGTTGCTAATTATGCTGACAATCCTTACCCTAGAATGAGGTATGACGAGGCTGTTGAGACTCTACAAGGGATGGGGGTTGAAATCGAGTGGGGGCAGGATTTGGACTATTCTAAGGAGAAGGTTCTCACTGCCGATTTCGACGTCCCACACTTCCTGACACACTACCCTCGTGTCGCCAAGCCGTTCTACCATCGCCCAGACCCTGACGACCCCAAGTATGTCCTATGTCACGACTTGCTGGCCCCCGAGGGATACGGCGAGATTATCGGAGGTGGCGAGCGAACTTGGTCCGAGTCCGAGATTCTTGAGAGAATTGACGAAGAGGGCAATGACCGCGAGGCCTACGAATTCTATGTCGACATCCGTCGTTACGGTGGAGTGCCACACGGTGGGTTCGGAATGGGTATCGATAGAGTCTGCACTTGGTTAACTGGATCGGATCATATTCGCGAGGTCATTCCCTTCCCTCGAGACTCACGCAGAGTGACTCCCTGATTGAATTCGCAATCGACACCATAGGTGTCGTCTCAAACACTCACCAACACTCATACGGCGACCCCCGCTCGCCGAAGCATGGCGGATTGGGAATCGATTGACCTCGCGAATCCAACCGAAGAACATCGAATGCTTCGCGAGATGATTCGTGATTTCGTTCGAGAAGAGGTCGAACCGCAAGCTCTCGAGTACGACCGTGAGGAGAAGTTCAACCTCGACTTGTTTCGCAAGCTAGGTGAGTATGGATTGCTAGGCATTTCGGTGTCGGAGGAGTACGGTGGCTCTGGGATGGACGCGACTGCTGTGGCTATTGTCAACGAGGAATTGAGTTACTCAGACCCTGGTTTTTGCCTCGCTTACCTTGCTCATGCCCAACTCATGGTCAACAATCTCGCTCACAACGGCAACGCGGCACAAAAGTCCCGAATTCTACCTAAGGTTTGCAGTGGCGAATGGGTCGGCTGTATGGCAATGAGCGAGCCCGGCTACGGGACTGATGTGCTCGGCATGCAGACGACTGCTGATCAGAATTCAGATGGTGATTGGGTCATCAATGGACGCAAAATGTGGATTACAAATGGTTCGATCGATGAGGACGGAACTCCTGCTGACATCTGCTGGCTATACGCACGAACTGGAACCGATGCCAAGGGTCGTGCGGAGGTTACGACCTTCCTTGTCGAAAAGGGCATGGCTGGTTTTTCGGTCGGTCAGAAAATATACGATAAGACTGGCATGAGGGCATCGAATACTGCTGAATTGGTTTTCGACGACTGCGTGGTTCCTGCTGAGAATGTCGTCGGTGCGCCCGGCGAGTCAATGATTCACATGATGCGCAATTTGGAACTTGAGCGGATTGGATTGGCAGCGATGGGTCTTGGAATTGCGAGGCGCTCACTGGCTGCGATGAACCAGTATGCGAGCGAGCGCGAGGCATTTGGACACGAGATTCGTGACTTTGGTCAGATTCAGCGACACATAGGAGAATCATGGGCTGAGTATCGTGCAATGCGAGCTTATGTCTATGATACCGCACGAAACACTGACCTTGCAAAATCGGGAAACCGCTTGGATACTGATGGTGTGAAATTGTTCGGGACTACAGCTGCGAAGAATATCGCTGACCGGGCCATTCAGGTGATGGGCGGATACGGCTATGTCGGCGAATACACAGTCGAGCGTCTTTGGCGTGATGCGAAACTGCTCGAGATTGGAGGGGGGACTCTTGAGAGTCACCAGAAGAATATCACTCGGGATCTTGCTCGCTCACCAGAAGCAATTGAAGAATGAGCGAACTCAGGTTCACAAGTTGGTAGTCCCGCCCGGATTTGAACCAGGGTCCCCGGGACCAAAACCCGAGATGATGGACCACTACACTACGGGACTATGACCGTGCGGTCTCACATACCCGCTTTGGACTTGACGGGCCGAGAAGCCGCAGCCTACAATAGAGTTGAATGTACCACAGGAGCCATGCGCCAGCATCTTGCTTTGTCGATGGTTATACTGATGCTGACATCTACGATGTCATTCGGCATCGCTGGTGCTGAGTACCAAGAGGCGATGCCAACGATTCCGGAATCTGCTCCTGAAGGTCCGGAATTGCAGATTCCTCCCTCCCTACAAGTCAATCCGAACCCGTGGATTGAACCTAGCCTTTGGCAACGAGTGGAGTACGGACAAGAGCAAGTTAGAGTCACGGTAATCACTCACTCATTGCGTGAATTAGGTCTGTGGCAGTACCAACATGAACAGGTCGAGAAACAATTGCTTGCCGGAGCTGGCGAACAACTAGTCGCCACCGATCCTTCGGACGGTGTAATCGATCACCGAACCTTCTGGATGGATGCCAGCCTCTTCCACAAATTGCCGGGCGTACCGGGAATCATCGGAATTCTCGATGCCGAGAGTACACCCGAACCATACGACATTACTCCATTAGACAGCCCTGACGCAACTCCGACATCGGTTCGTTCAGGCGAAATTCACGGAGCGGTGGACGCTTGGGAACGAGGTTATGCTGGAGACGGAATCGTTGTGGCGGTAGCGGATACTGGAATTGACTTCGCGCACCCCGATCTCGATGGCACTCAAGCGCGAATTTCGGATGGAAAAAATCACGATGGCTGGCCTATGATGTTCGACCATAATTCGATGTACTACTGGCTTGTTCACGGCGATTCTTATCCCTCAAGAAACACTTGGTATGCTGACACTTCGACTCTTGATTGGGACAACGACTCTAATGGTATTCTCGACACTTCCGGGCACAATGTATCCGGCCTTCCTGCGTCTATTTCTGGCATCTATCACCTCGGTCAGCACCCCGATTCAACCCTTCGCAATCAGATGGGTGGTGATGTGCCGCTGCTGCTGATCGATTCGATTCGCAGTGGTGAATACGATTTGGTAATCCCTGATGTCAACCGTAATGGAAACTTTAGCGATGATGAGCAGATGAGTAAGGGCAATGAGACCGCAGGACTCGACGAAGATGGTGACGGTATTCGCGATGTCTCAGCCGGCCTACTCTACTGGGTTTCGGATGGTATCAACGGAGTGCCCTATGCTGAGACTTACGCTGCGCGCCACGGCTATTCAAATCGCATCGCGGGTGCTGGAAATCTGACTCTTTTCATGCTTGATTCCGGCTCGCACGGAACGCTTTGCGCCAGTGCAGTAGCAGCGCAGGCGCAAGTGAATAATGGGGTTGTGTTGGGCATGGCGCCCAATGCAACGATTGCGAGTATCGGCAACCATTACTCTGGCGGGCACTCGCTCGACGGCTGGCGCTGGATAGCTGAAGGGAACGACGGAAATCCAGAGACTTGGGATGACCAGCCGCATATCGGCTCCTTCTCCTTTGGTTACTCTTCGATAGATGACTCAGGAGCCGATTCCTACTCATTATACCTCGATTGGCTGACACGAGTTTACAACAATCAAACTCACTACGCTGTTGCACTCGGCAATGGTGGGCACGGCTACGGAACAGTCGCAGTTCCCGGAGCCTCCCAAGGTATCTTCTCAGTCGGCGCATTCTCCAGTTCCACAAACCAATTGTGGGGTCAGAGTGCACCATGGAATAACCGAGGTCCCAATATCGTTGGAAGGATGGACCCCGACATTGTCGCCGTGGGTTGGTCAGCCACTGGGGATATCCCGCTGAATCTGCGAAACAACGGCAATTCGGCCACGACTACATGGGGCGGCACGAGCCTCGCCACACCGATCACAGCCGGTCTGTTGGCTGTAGTGGAACAGGCTTGGTTCGAGACCAATGGCGATTACCCCATGTCCCAACCCTTCCGAGATTTCGTACTCGCAACAGCCGATGACCGAGGTTACGATCCCTTCGTTCAGGGTGGAGGCTGGTTCAATGCAAGCCGCGCGACAGCAACCCTTGATGGTGACAATGGGACTTGGTCAGTTACTCCTAGTCAATGGATGACTGGCACTTTCCAGGGAGAACATCGAGATGCTAACATCAACGTGATTCATAGGGGGGAATCTCAAACCGTCCCCCTCGAATTAACAAATCACGGAAACAGTTCGCTTGATTTCGTTATTTTCCCTGTTAAACACCAAGCACTGGCTCACGAAGTGGGTCAGTGGAACAGTATTGGGAATGGAAGTGAAGGTGGGGACAACAATACATGGGATGGATATCAAGGAAATCGGCCAGACTTGCTGATTCCAATTCATGTTAACAATACAACCTACCAATTGCCGCTTCAAACTAATCTTGTAAGGGCTAGAGCAGTGATCGAATATGCGGCATTCGATGGAAATTTAGATCGTTCATCCAACGAACGTATCGAACTCACACTCTATCGTTGGAGCGATGATGATGGCGATGGGATATGGGTTGGAGATGAAGATAATGATTCGATGGTTGATGAGGAAGATTGGACCGAATCATCCGAATTTGATGCTTATGGAACATGGTATCATCATGGTCCTCAAGCAGAGTTCCGAGTGGGTTTGCCCTTCGATGATATGGAAGATGGTCTATTCTTGGGTGTATCAAGAAGAGACGTCTCATCCTCGGGCTTGGATAATGTCAGCATAGAGTGGGATTGGACGGCGTTTGGTCCAGTTTCTGACGATTGGATCAGCCCTCGTCCAACAGGAGAAGGTGCCCCTCCCTTTTGGACAGTTTCACCCAACTCAACCACAACTTACAATTTCACAGTGAATGTTCCTTTAGATGCTGAACCCGGACTTTACCAACATGGCTTGGTAATCAGAAGCTTTGCACACAATATCTGGTCATCTCCCTTGCATCAGTGGACTCTACCAATCGTAACTAATGTGCCATATATAGCGCCCGTCGATATAACCGCCAGACCTTTAGATGGAAATGTCTCCAATCAGACACTTTACTCTGAATCTTGGATTTCTGGAGCCCAACGCTGGAGTTGGCGCGCCGAATCAGGCGACTGGCGCATTATGAGCATTGATTGGCCCGAGGATCTAGCAACCGGAGGGACTGCAATACTGGACGTCGACTGGGATGATAATCCATACACAGACGTCGACGTGCTCTGGCTCTCTCAAACAGCCCACGGCTATGCGGAGGAAGACTCGCAGGCGTATGGCGATTCGACGTTTTGGATAGAGGAGCGTTCGACGAATAATCATAGGGGCTCGGGTAGTCACGATTGGGGGACTTTTACCGGCGAATCAAGAGAGGTTTTCGTTGTTCCAACCACACCCGGACTGCACCAACTAGCACTGCATACCGCACATCATGGCGTAACCACTAACGATAACGCTCTGAACATCTCTGTGGGCTATGTGGCTGCCGAGCAGTCGGGCTTTCACAAGGTTGTTACCGACTGGTCTGAGGCGAGTGGCCAGGAGATGATTCATGTTGTTTCGACGGTTCCCATGCCGTTCGAGAGTGTGCAATCTTTCGGCTGGACTCAACCGATATATTTCGATAATGAAACTGCTTATCAGGACACAACTAATGACAAGATGAGCGCGTCTTGGTGGCATAATTTCTCAGTGGCTGACGCGGCTGAATTGAGCATTAGGATGGATGCTTTCGAGGAGGCCGATCTCGACCTGTATCTGTTCAGGGATTCTGACGAGGACGGAGAGTTCGAGTCGGGAGAAGAGGTTACTCGCTCATGGTCTAGTACTAGTGCTGAGAGTATCGATCTCGACTCGCCCAGTGATGGCAATTACTCCGTGGCAGTTCATGGATGGTCTGTGAGTGATAGTGTCCAGTTCTGGCTTGAGGTTGAAGTCATTGCCGGGACTATGCTGAATGTGACTAATGCGACGATGCTGAATGCGAGCGAGATTGCTGCACAATGGCCGAGTGGTTCTACGACTCTGGCTGGGGCCGTCCCTGAGGGGGCGCTTGAGCTAGCGGTGGATTATGAGATGCCGGCCAGTGAAGGTGTTTGGCAGGGTTTTGTCGAGGTGACGCTAGAAGGCGGCATCAATATGAGGATGCCATTCACCTACGAGTTGATTGATTTAGACCCCGAAATCGAATTCGTCACTCCAGAGAACCTCACCGAGACGAACGTGACACTACCTTTGGCTCTACACGCGAAAGATATCGGTAGCGGATTCGCATTGGACAATTTCAGTTGGACCGGCTTGGATAACAATACAAGTGTGCCCAATGCGACTAGCGTCGAGGCGACCCTATGGAATCTCTCGACGCTCAACATCACCAATCTATGGAATTCAGGTAATCATTCATCGAATCTTACCTTCCGCGAAGTTTGGGTCAATTCGACACTTCCGGCAGCCGAGCAATGGCACGAATACCAAGCAAACCTTGCCGATATCTCGGGCCGCTCTGCTGCCGATTGGCTATCTGTAAAATTCGATACGACCGCACCAACAATGATCATATCTCATATTCCTCAGATAACTAATGAATCCGAATTACTGATATCTGTGCAAACCGAATCAGACGCTGTTTTCCGACACAGTGGAGAGATTGTCCCAATTAATGGAACAGGATTTGTTGAATATATTGTGTATCTTGAGGAATCCGAAATCGAATTTTTAGGAAATAATTCAGCTGATGAACCATCTCATGCGTACTATGCAATAGGGAATAATTCGTTCTCACTTTCAGTCACTGATCCTTCAGGAAACCTACATGAAAATAGTTGGCGAGTTGTTCTCGACAGCACACGTCCAGACATCAAGAGTGTGAATGTAATTTCCACTCAACCAGAGTATGAATATCTCGATCAATCTTGGACAGATATTCCTCTAAACCTAACCGCTTTCATTACTGAAGTAATTTTGAGTTCTGACATCAAATCGACGTGCATTTCAATCGAAGGAGATGAGATAGAAAGTATAGAACAATGTCGTGAATACTCTGTATTCCCGCATGTGTTTAACTCGGAAGAAATTGGCCAATCTTCACCGGTTACTCATATTGAAGATCCATTTTGGGATCTCACAGAAGTACCAGACGATTCTTATCGCATCGTTTTAGAAGTAGTTGATTGGGCTGGTAATTCTCATTCAGAAGAATACTCGTTGAGTCTTGATAGGACACTCCCTGAAGTCGAATGGGACATCAGCCCGTCAGTTGACGGGCTGCTATCTGATCACCGCTTGGGGTTGTCATGGACATCGAGCGAGAATGTGGAGTTGGAGTTCACACACAATGGTGAGCAAATCGAGGATTGGGACGCTACTTATGGTGGGCTATTCTTTGAATTAAACCAGACTGGAGATCACGAATTCTGCATCGACGCCTGGGACGTCACACGTGGGCAGCACAACGAAAACCGCTTCCATGAATGCCAAATCTTGACTCTCGAAACTTCGTTGTATGCAAGCCAGGTTTGGGCTATCTGGGATGGCACTGTTGTTGGGACAGAGAGTGTGCAATTGGTCTTCTCACGCGGACCTAATCAATGGGCTAATGTGACTCATGTTCCGGCGGGATCCGACGCGTCTGACCTCGTAGGTGTCGAGCCGACTTATTCGTTTGAGCCGGGTGCTGCTTTCGTCGAGGTCGATTTAGCGCTTGATGAAGGAGACAACGAATTCTATCTTGTAATTGGGGCACTCGACCATGTTCAGAGTTACTGGTTGTATGTCGAGAGTGACACGATTTCACCACGACTGAATCTGACTCAGGTGGCGAATCGAACTACTAACTTAGAACCAGTTCGGATTATTTCAGGACTCTGTGAGACGAGGGCGAGTGTAACGGTCTGGACGGAGGTTTCGAGCACCAGTTTCGTTTGCGGCGCCTCGGGTAATTTCACTGTCCAATTGGGTGTGCCTGCAAATGCATCATGGCATATCGTGAGCGCTACGAGTATCGATCTTGGTGGGAATACCAATGAGGCAAGCATCGAGGTGTTGTATCAAGATTGGCTGGATTGGGCGATTGATGATGCTGAGGCTGGTGGACCTATTCTCTACTGGGGTCTTGGCGTATTGATTGGCGCTCTTGCGATGCTGGGTTTGACGATGCGTATGGTGAATCGACGCAGTGCGCGTCGCTTGGAGTCTGAGGAATCTCTGGATGGAGTCTCGGATTGGCTTAATGATATGCTTGAAGAGAGCGAACCAGAGGTTGCTGAGATACCAGCTGAGCCCTTGCCTGAGGAAGAGGAATTACGGGCATGGGCACGTGGTGAACGTGATGTTTCTGAGTGGCGAGATAGGATTCCTGAGGATGAGCCAATCGACCTCGACTGATATTCACGATGAGGCGAGGATTCATGGGCAGCGCGCTGGTCGCGCGGTTCATGGGAATCGAGAAGATTGCAGTTCTCGGAGCAGGACAGATGGGTAATGGCATCGCTCAGGTTGCGGCATGTGCTGGCTACGATGTCACGATGATTGACATCAAACAGGAATATGTCGACAAAGGGTTGGCAGCCATTGAGAACTCTCTTGCTCGCGTTGTCAAGAAGGAGCGAATGACTGCTGAGGAGGCTGCTTCAGCTCTAGCACGTGTGGGTATTGCGACTGAGAAGAGTGCGGCTGCCGATGCCGACCTCGTCGTCGAAGCAATACCCGAGATTCCTGACCTGAAGTTCTCTACCTTCGCTGAATTGGATAAGATATGCAAGCCCGAAGCGATTCTTGCAAGCAATACCTCTAGCATATCGATCAACGCGATTGCAGCAGCAACAAGCCGCCCAGATCGAGTTATTGGGATGCACTTCATGAATCCCGTTCCAGTGATGAAACTCGTTGAAATAATCAATGGGAGCGATACGAGCGACGACGTCACCGCTGCTGTCGTCGCAGCCAGTGAGAGAATGGGTAAAACGGCCCTCGCGTGCAATGATTCACCCGGCTTCGTCTCGAATAGAATCCTCTGCCCAATGATCAATGAGGCCATCTTAACGTTGGAAGAAGGAGTCGCCGAGCCTGCAGCAATCGACGGTATCATGAAACTCGGAATGAACCACCCTATCGGACCTCTCGCACTAGCTGACCTAATTGGATTGGATACGGTTCTGCATATCATGAACGTCCTTCACGAAGGCTTCGAAGGCGACCCTAAGTATGCGCCTTCTCAATTGCTCAAGGACATGGTCGCCGAAGGCAAGCTCGGGCGCAAGTCAGGTACAGGATTCTACGATTACTCGTGAAGTCCTAAACCGTATACAGAGGCGGTGCATAATTAGCACCGGCCGGTCAGCCATTGATTTAATATGCAGGTCGTATACCGTCGGTCTCATGACGCGTGCGTTTGCCGCTCGAACTATGGTCGCCCTTATGCTGCTAGCAGCCCTCTCTGGGCTTGTTGTGGCCGATGATGCTGGAAGTGGAGGAGATGCTGGAAGTAGCACCTCGTCGGCGGTCTATCTGCCGGCTAGCAATGCTACATATTACGGAAATCTCAGTAGCTCTGACGGAACCGATTACTTCGGAATCAATATGTCAGCATATACTGGAATCGCTGTTCAACTAACATCGCCTTCTGGTGCGGACTTCGATCTTATTCTGCGCACTTCAACCGGCGTCACAATCGATTCATCGTATAGCACGAGCGTCGATGACGTGACCTCGAACGGCACTAACGTCGGTGGCTCAACGGTCTTCATCGAAGTCGATTTGTGGTCTGGATCTGGGCAATATACATTGCAGATTTGGATATTCTCAACTGCTGGCCAACCCGGTTCCTCTCAGGACGATGCTGGTAGCGGAACCGACGCAGGTGCTGACTCAACCGGCGCAATAGCCGTCAGCACCCCAAATGCTTCAATCATGGGGTGGATTTCAGACAGTTGGGATTCGACCGACTGGTACGCTATCTCCGTCCCTGCCAACCACTATGTGTACGCAGACATGGTCGATTTTGCCAATGCTTCTTTCTACGGATCACACATCCGCTTGCTCGATTCCTCAGGGACATCGATTGATTACGACTATGGTAACTCCTGGTCGACGATTTCCACCAATGGCACCTCGGTTGGCGGAACAACAGTCTACATCCAAATCGCCTCATCCTCCGACGAAGGATACTACAATTTCTCCTACGGCTTGGTTTCGAGCGCTGGTCAGCCTGGTGCAAATCAGGATGATGCTGGCACCGGAGGCGATGCTGGCAACTCCGCCTCCGCCGCAACGAACCTCTCGGTTCCAATCACTGGTGGGAATTACAATGGATGGATATCGAGCACCTGGGATCAAGAAGACTGGTATCTCATATCTGTACCTGTAAACTACACTATCTGGGCCTCAGTATCATGGACTAATTCTAGTACAGACCTTGACATCTACATGTATGATTCAACCGGCCTGAATACCGTAGACTACTCTTCAGGTTCTTCCAATCCAGAGGAGGTTACGGCGAACGGAACTACTGTTGGTGGTGACGATGTTCTCTTCCGCGTGCGTGCATATAGTGGTGATACGAATTACACGATGAACTTTGGAATGGCGAATGTATCGGGAGTCCCTACTTCAGACACTCAGAACGATGCGAATACCGGGGGCGATGCAGGAAACAACATGACCTATCCAACCGACCTCCCTGAAAGTAATGGCAGCTATTCGGGTTACATTTCGAATACTGACGACGACGACGATTACTACCGAATCAATGTCACCTGCTGGTGCTTGCTCGAGGCGACTCTCTCGTGGAACAATAGCGATGATTACGATTTGATTCTACACGATTCTGCAGGTGCATTCATCGATTATTCTTACTACTCGAATCCTGAAGAGGTATCTAGTGGTGCCACGAATATCACCAATGAAACAGTATTCGTGCGCGTGAATGCGTGGACTGGTGAAGGTGAATATCTGCTTAACATCACCCTCTCAGATCAGGCAAATCTACCTGCCAACAATCAGAATGATTCTGGGATTGGAACTGATGCGGGAGATGAAGCAGACAATTCCTCTGATGTACAGACTTATCCGGGCTTGAACAATTTCACAGGCTGGGCATCAACAGATACCGATGCAAATGACTTCTATCGATACGCAGTACCATTGAATCATGGAATCGCTATCGAGATGACAGCAGACACCAACGAAGTCACACCGTATCTCTTGCTCGGATGGGCTTCTAATTACACAACGATTGATTCCTCGACGAACCTCAACGGCTACGAGATGGTTACTTCGAACGGCTCTATCGTTAGCGGTGAGGACGTAGTGCTCCGCGTCATTGCTTGGCAGGGCGAAGGTGTCTACAACCTCAGCGTATGGATATTCACCCTCGACACAGATGGCGATGGCTTCTGGGACACAGAAGAGGTCAACTGCGGCTCTGATCCCGAAGACGCAAATGATTACCCATTGGATACCGATGGCGATGGGCGCTGCGACGCTATGGATAACGACGACGATGGTGATGGCGTCGTGGATAACGATGACGATTTCCCCCTCGATCCGAATGAGCAAACCGACACTGACAACGACGGTGTCGGAGACAATGGAGATGATGATGATGACGGCGACGGTTGGACCGACGCCGATGAGAATATCTGTGGCAGTGATCCTCTGGATTCATCCAGTAGGCCGACCGACACTGATGGAGACTTGAGCTGTAATGCGGTCGATGAAGACGACGACGGCGATGGAGTGCCCGACGTCGACGACGCTTTCCCACTCGATCCGAACGAATCTGTCGACACCGATGGTGATGGAATCGGCGACAATTCTGACAACGATGACGATGGCGATGGATTCTCTGACTCAACTGAAATAGACTGCCTCTCAGACCCCCTTGACAGGCTCTCAGTACCTCAGGATACCGATGGAGATGGTCAATGTGATGAGGAGGATAACGACGATGATGGTGACGGTAGATCCGATGCAGTTGATGCATTCCCTCTAGATCCTAGCGAGTGGGATGATTTCGATTCAGATGGCATCGGCGATAATGCAGATGTCGACGATGATGGCGATGGATATCTCGACGATAACGACGAGTTCCCGCGTGATCCATCCGAGTGGGAAGATTTCGACGGAGATGGCATCGGTGACAACGCCGATGAGGATGACGATGGCGACGGATGGACTGACGCCGAAGAGGCACGTTGCGGAACAGACCAATACTCTCTTTGGAGCGTTCCAGATGACTACGACGATGATCACATCTGTGACCTAGAAGATAGCGATGATGACAACGATGGCATCGAGGACGTGAATGATTGGTTCCCAATGGATGCATCAGAGTGGGACGATACCGATCGTGATGGAGTTGGCGATCACACCGATTTAGACGACGATGGCGATGGCTGGGCAGATATAGATGAGCCAAATTGTGGCTCCGATCCTCTTGATGCCAATAGCATCCCTCTGGATAATGATCAGGACATGCTCTGTGACATCATCGACATCGATGATGATAACGATCAGGTGCAAGACGTTGACGACGCATTCCCCTTCAATGGAAATGAATGGAGCGACACCGATGGTGACGGCCAAGGAAACAATGCCGACAACGATGATGACAACGACGATTGGACTGACAACGCTGAGCAAATGTGTGGTACTGACAGCCTGTCTGCAAGTTCAATCCCAATGGACAC
Organism: Candidatus Thalassarchaeaceae archaeon; assembly: GCA_029250665.1. Taxonomy (GTDB): domain Archaea; phylum Thermoplasmatota; class Poseidoniia; order Poseidoniales; family Thalassarchaeaceae; genus MGIIb-O1. The sequence goes on from JAQXEV010000017.1 coordinate 21,712, forward strand.
CGATGCAGACGGAACCTGTGACTCCGTCGATCCTGACGATGATGGCGACGGTGTTCCTGATGTCAATGATGTATACCCAAAGGACGGCTCTGAGTGGGAAGATCTCAATGGCGACGGACTTGGAGACAATGCTCACCCTCTATCAATTATCGACCACATGAAACTCAACCCAGGATTGTCTGCAGTGATTATCATCCTGATTCTGGCTGCAATAGGAGCTGCGGCCGCAGTGGTACTTGTGCGCAAGAAGGACGACGAGGCCGCGACTTATGCCGACGACCAGTATTCATCCTACAATGAGGCCCAATCATGGGATGAATCTCAGCCAATCGAAGAGGAAGCAAGTGAATTTTCAGAGATACCTCCAGCACCCCCTGGATTCGAGCCGGAAGCGATCGCTGACAACTCGGAAGAAGTCCCTCCGCCGCCTCCTGGATTTGAGAGTGAGAGCGAAGAGGAATCAGAGGTGCCACCTGCACCACCTGGATTTGAAGAAGTAATGGCACCAAGCGATTCAGAAGTGCCTCCTCCACCACCAGGGTTTGGCACTGAAACTGATACTGACAACGATGATTCACAAATCCCACCTCCGCCGCCAGGATTCTGAACTGAAATACTCTCAGAAAGGCTCTGCACTTAGCCTGATGAGTCGTTCTGAACCAAATTATTCATCATAGTCTTTATTTTGATTTAAATGACCGATTTAGAATTTTTTAACATAAGAAATGGTATTTTTTAACAAACAAACACCATATGTTTCCGAATAGTTGTGAATATGTGCATATTCCTCCTACAACCCCGTAGGGGGTTGGACGAACAGGAGACGACATGATTATATCACGAACATAGTGTGATTAACGACAGTGACGACCATGCGAAGCAAGACAGCCCGAACAATAGTGCTAGCATTGATGATGATAACCATGAGCATCCTACCTGTGATTAACGTAGCAGAGGAGAAGGCCGAATTACGAGATAACAGCTTGAGGATGGAAGCCGCTCCATCTCCCTGTCAAGGGGCAGATGGCTGCCGGGGTGTTGATGCAGGAGTCGGTACGTCTGCAATGGATATCACTGCTGATTTTGAGTGGCTAGATGGTCCAGAATCAATCGAATATTCGGGCGACGCTAATAATAATCCAACTATAGGAGGTTATTGTTCATACACCAATACTGCATACGATTGTTTGGATGTCTATGAGATCGAAATGGAGCCAGGTTATGGTGTACGATTCACCATCGACTGGGTTCACGGTGGAACTTTCTATGACAATTATGCTTGGGTGGCTGCAATTGGCGGTGAAGGCATGACTAATCCATACTCCTCGGGTGGGTCATGGGGTTACTGCCGTTACTCAACTACAGGAACTGTCGGTATCGGGACCGATGATACTGCAATAGGCACTTATTGCTATGATTATGGTGCTGCTGGACGGGCTCTAGCAGGTTCAACTGTGAATCTTATGGCTTGGTGCTATTACTGCGGCTATGCCGGTCTCACTGACTACACCATTAACATCACAGTTTTCCCTGCAGATAATGGATTCCCTGGAGATTGGTCAGACTCACCTGATGCCAATGCGCTCCTATCTTTGGAGTTCGATCCATATCCGAATGGTGATTATGCCTCAGGTTCTTTCTCGATCATATCTGGAAGCACTGCAGAGGTCTCCTATGTGTGCGATTACTGGTGCCCATACGAAACTTCTCTTGAAGTTGACAAGCCAGATGGAACGACTGACTCTTGGGGAGTTGGCACATTCGCTGCTTATTCCTCTGGTGTGGCTGCTACTTACACCGATGCTGGAACCTACACCGTCACGATGGAAGACTCATACGGCGATGGTGGAATGTCAATCTCTGTAGAAGATACTACTCCACCAGCCAATGCGATTGCAATGGTCTCACTTACTGGTGACGCGTTCAATCTTGATGTCTCCACTGGTGGGCACGTCAATCAAACGGATACAGCAGATTACTTCGCTGTGCATGTCCCAACTGGATACGCTGCCAACCTGACGCTAGATTGGAACAAGAATGCCGACCTTGACCTCGAGGTCTATTCGGACTCTGCCTTCACAACGATGGTTGACTACTCGTGGTATAATCAGCCTGAGTTCGTTGATCTCGGAACTGCCTTCGAAGGCTCAACTGCATTCGTTAAGGTTAGTTATTACGCATATTACAGTACAGATACTCACGCAGGATATTCTCTGCAATTGCAGCTTTCGCCTGCAGTCCCTCCACCATGTTCTATTGCCGATGATGGCGGATCTGGTGGCGACGCTGGAGATCTCCAGACTGATGCTACGAACATTACCAGTTTGGGCTCATCCGGAGCATTCACTGGTTCCATCTGTGATGGATACGATGACGAGGATTGGTATTCCTACACACTAGCACCCGACGAAGGATTCTGGTTTGTTCTAACATTCGACCAACCTTTGGGCACGGAAGCAATTAACGCGTTCCTCTACATGGATGGATACTGGTCCTATTTGGCCCAGAACAACTACCCATACACATTGAACCCAAAGGGTATGTCAACCAATGAGTCGTATTACTTCAACAACTATCTCAGTCAGGAGACTACTGTTTACATCAAGCTCGAAGTCCGAGATTTGGAAGAAGATGTCGAAACTAATTACACGATTGATTACACCACTTACAACCAAGCAGCAGGATGGGATGGTCCATGGGACGATGCCGGAACTGGCAACGATGGTGGTAACAGCACATATGGATATGATGCACTTGTCTTACCATCGATGAATGGCAGCTATGTCGGATACGGTCACGATATGGATGATCGTTATGATTACTACAAGATTTACTTACCACAGAATTACGGTCTCAAGGTTGAGGTATCATTCCCTGGTGGGCACGATATTGATACCGGTCTGTACTACAAAAATCCGGCTTCCACCTACTTGTACTTCATTGACTCATCTTACTACGATAATCCTGAGACAATGTGGGCAACATATTCCCACGGTGGCCAAGACCTCTACATACGCGTGTTTACAGACATTGGTGGCGGAATCTACTGGATGAACCTGACAATGATTACACCGGCTAACGAGCCTGGTTCGAACCCTAACGACTGTGGTGCTGGTATCGACGCTGGGGACACGATCTACTCAGCCACATGGGATGCCGGCCCATCATTCGTCAATAATTCGAATCAAGCCGACATCAATGGTGATGCGAATGACACTGGTGGAACTTGCACTGCCTGGTTCGATTACACATGGGATCAGCGCGATTACTACCAATTCTTGGTCCCTGCTGGAAAGTACATCAACATCACAACATCCTTCCCAGATATGAGTGCTGCAAATGGTAACACATACGTCTACACATACATGTATATGTGCGGTAACTGGAATATGCAATGTGTATATCCTGCGAATCCTGCGTACTACGTGGACACATCGGCTTACGGACAAGCTCAGAGCTTCCCAAAGACAGCTCATTCAGGATTATGGCCTGTGGGTGGACATTGGGTAACCTTCGGAATTTATTCCTATGGTGTAACTGACATGGACTACCAGCTGGACATCGTCTACGGCAATCTGTCAGATCTACCTGGTGGAAACCAAGATGATGCAAACAGCGGTGGAGATGCAGGTTCTTCCTTCATGTCTTCAGTCGATATCGCAGCCTACAACAACATCACTGCGAACAATTCCTACGAATACGGCGGATGGGCTGCTGCGGGTCTGGATGACCAAGATTGGTACAACTTCATGGTTCCACTAGACCATGGCTTTGAGATCACACTTGATCCAGGGTACGCTACCCCTGGAGTTTGGTATCTATTGTATATCTACAATTCAGCACAGATGCAGGTTGGATTCCAAGGCTACATGAACCCTCAAGTGTGGAACTCCTCTACTACGAACACTTACTATGGTGGAGATACAATTTACTTCATCGTGAGGAATTACATCTACGATACTACAGGAACAGATTACAACATCACGATTCAGTTCTTCTCGCTTGACCCAGACGGCGACGGCTGGCACACTGCGATGGAGAATGCTTGTGGTACTGATCCGAACGATGGTAACAGCTATCCAAGCGACACCGATGGAGATGGAATCTGCGATTCACTCGACACGGATAGCGATGGTGACGGTGTGATTGATTCAGAGGATGACTTCCCATTCGATGGGAACGAAACCACCGACACTGATGGTGACGGACTCGGCGACAATAGCGACGACGATCTTGACGGAGATGGATGGAACAACTCTGCTGAGGCAGATTGTGTCACCGACCCAATGGACGCCGACTCGTATCCAACCGACTTCGACAACGACACACTTTGTGACCTCGTCGACATGGATGACGATAACGACGGCTGGATCGATAACGAGGATGCCTTCCCGTTCAACGCGACCGAGTGGGCTGACAACGATAACGACAGAATCGGTGACAACTCTGATCCCGATGATGACAACGACGGCTACTTCGACGAAATCGAGATAGAGTGCTCCTCGGATCCACTCGAGGTATCATCGATTCCGACCGATCTTGATTTGGACGGAATCTGTGACACAATCGACGACGATGTCGATGGCGACGGCGTCCTGAACGCTGACGATGTCTTCCCTGACAATCCAGCTGAGTGGGCTGACTTCGATGGTGATGGAATCGGCGATAATGCTGACACAGACGATGACAACGACCTTTGGCTCG
>JAQXEV010000022.1 GCA_029250665.1 Candidatus Thalassarchaeaceae archaeon
TTCGCTTACCTTCGTGAGTAGTGGCGAGCCGCGCGGCGATATCTCGAGACCCTCGGATCTCGATCCACTGGGTCTTGGCTTCATGTGCGGCCTCGAAATCCATCAGCAACTCAAAACCGGCAAGCTGCATTCACGCATGCCGAGTACACTCTATGAAATGGGAATCGATGAGATACCTCTAGAATGGGAACGACAGAGCCGCCGCCTTCGAGCTGCGCAGGGCGAAGGTGGCCGTGTCGATGTGGCGGCGCGCTTTGAGGCGCGCCGAAACCGCTCCTTCGTCTATGTTCAATCTCCTAATTCGGGTTTGATCGAATTGGATGAAGCACCTCCTCTCTCTCATGATGAAGCAGCCGTTAGCGCTGCTCTGACAATCAGCGCGATGATGTATGCGAAGCCAGTTCCATTCTTACAAGCGATGCGCAAGACGGTAATCGATGGCTCGAATACCAGTGGTTTTCAACGTACGACGTTGATTGCGACCGACGGCGAGATTCAGACTGATTTGGGCGCCGTCGGAGTCGATGTGATCTGTCTTGAGGAGGATTCAGCCCGCAAATTAGACACTAAATCCACCGCCGGGGGGGAGGTCGTCATCTACACTCTCGATAGACTTGGAGTGCCTCTTGTTGAGATTGCAACCGCTCCGGATGTGCAAACTCCTGAGCATGCTAAGGAGACGGCACTCGCTCTAGGAACAATGCTCCGAGACACTCGTATGGTGCGTCGCGGATTGGGCTCGATTCGTCAGGATCTCAACGTCAGTATCGCTTGCGGCGATCGAGTCGAAATCAAGGGTTGTCAAGATCTAGATTGGATTCCTCGAATCATCCGACTTGAGATGGCCCGCCAATTACACATGTTCCGTCTCGCGGCGGATCTTCGTTCCGAGGCTGGCCTTCCACCGCTCCCAACCGATCGACGCGATGACCAAATTCCGGTCGAAAATCGCGTCGCCAAAGCCGCAGCAGCCCGAATTCCGATGCAACTTCAAGATGTGACTGGCGCCTTTGTCGACTGCACATCGACAATGATTGAGCGAGCATTGGCCAAGGGAGATAGCGTCAAATCAACAATCCTACCAGGATTCGCCGGCCGAATTGGAACCAAGCAATCGGACGAGGAGGGCTCTCAACTACCTCGCCTCGGCCGAGAACTTGCCAGCGCCGCCAAATTAGCTGGCGTCGCAGGAATTTTTCACTCCGATGAACTACCAGCCTACGGAATCGACCAGAAAGAGGTCGACACAATCAGAACAGCTCTAGAACTCGACGAATCAGATGCCTTCGTCCTCTGTGTAGCCCCAGAGTGGCAAGCGGACCTCGCTCTCGAATCAGTCATCACCCGAGCACGCCAAGCCTACCACCGCATTCCGCAAGAAGTCCGCAATGTCGTCATTCGCAAGGGAGCGCCTGAAGACGGCACCACTACTGCCATGCGACCACTCCCCGGCGGAGCGCGGATGTATCCGGAGACCGATATCCCAGTAGTGCCTCTTGACGAACAGCGCTGGTCGAGCATCAGTGATGATCTACCACTCAACAGAACCCAGAGAAACGAGCGACTGAGCGCCTATGACATATCTAGTAACCAAGTAGAAGCCCTCCTTGGAGCCGAACTTGATGATGTTCTCGTCACCGCTGTTGAAGGTGGACCGTACGGCTGCCCAGGAGTGCCAGCTAAGGCAATGGCATCGGCCATGCTCGACAATACTCGATTGGAGATTGCCGAAGGTACCGATTATGCAACCGAAGAGATACCTTGGCCCATTCTGACACTAGCAATCTACGCGCGCGAAGAAGGTATCATCACTCGCGAAGGTCTCGTATCGATGACTCGAACCCTCCTGCTTGAAGGCCCCTCATTCACCACCACAGAGTTCGAAGTTCGCCTCGAATGGTTTGCAGCAAGGGCCGAGCAAGACGGCTTCACCCCAGCCGATTCATCAGCAGTCGAGGATGCAGTCAACGCCATCCTCGCCGATCGCGTCGATTTCGTAAAAGAACGCGGTTTAGGTGCGATCGGACCACTCATGGGAATGGTCATGGGCAAATTGGGAGGTTCTGCCGACGGTAAGATCGTCAGCCAGACCTTGAAACAGAAAATCAACGATATTTTACAAGATTGACTACTTTTAGGCAACTGTTCAACCCGACTAAATTCATAGACTCTGCACTCAGCCATCCACCCCCATGGCGACGAATCTCAAACCTGCATCCATCGTCGCAGTCGTCGTTCTCATCATCCTCACCCCAGCCATCCAGAACGAACTCCGAGACAAGGCTGCAACCTATGTCAACGATAGCGAATCCTCACATGATGGACTACCTGACTCATGGGATAACCAACAGGTGCTTTGCGTCATTTTCCCTACCGACGCACCTCACTCCGAGTTTGCAACAGGTGTCACCATGATCGAAACCGATGGAAACACACTCGGTGTTAACACCGACTTCAACGGAACCGGTGCTTGTGTTGGCGGCTTCACTGGCTATACTGAGGGCATGTCCCTCTTCCTCGACGCGACGAATGGTACTGATGGCGACCTCGCAATCGGCTACGACATGGGCGACTGGGGTCCCTATGTCCACACAATTGGTGGGCTGAACGCCAACAATCTCACCGGAGATTTTACTGGAGCCTACTGGGAATTGCACCACAATGGGGAAATTTCTATGGTTGGAATAGGCGATGTTTTGCTCTCCGAAGGCGATGTTCTGCTCTGGCGCATCGGCACATGGTGAGTGTGTAATTCAGCAACCATGAAGAGGGTCCTGACATCCAGACAGACGGGGTTACTCCATGTACGACTTGCACAACATCGCTTTGACACCGACTCAGGCATTCATACTGAACATTGGAATCCTCTCCGTGATAGTCCTCGCATTACTTCGAAGTGAGCGTAAATTGGATGATTCTAACCCTCTCGCAATGATTGCAATTCTGGCCGTTTTCGGCATCGCTGGACGAGTCCTATTCGAGCCTCTCCCTAACGTCCAGCCTGTGACTGTAATCGTGTTACTGGCTGGTATTTACTACGGAGCCCCACGTGCGCTTGCTCTCGCAGGTATCATCGCTCTCGTCTCAAACATCGCTGTCCTCGGCCATGGTCCTTGGACGCTATTTCAGGTAGCTGGATGGGGAACTGTCGGCCTTGCTGGCGCTTTGTTCGCCGACCGACTTCTGAAGGCTGGCGAGCTACAATTGCATCGAGTTGCAGCGCTCGCCATGATTTCTGCAATTGCTTTCAATTGGATTGTATCTTCGAGCATCCTGTTGAAGACTGATGTATCGATGCTCGCGCCTTACTTGTTGAATGGATTACTCTACGATCTCTACCACGCTGTTGGCAACCTCGTCTTCGTCGCGTGGCTCGCAGCCCCGCTGGGCGAGATCATGCTGCGTCATAGGGTCAAGCCAAGCGCCGAAGCGGTGAGCGAAGTTGTCACAAACTGAACTCACAATGGTCCTTGTGACCCGAGCCGACCTCAAGCTATCGAAAGGCAAGTTGGCTGCCCAGTGCGGTCATGCTGTGATGGAATGTGCACTGCGTGCCAAGAAAGAGTCACCGCGAGAACTCGACCGCTACCGGCGCGAGGGGGCTCGAAAGATTGTTTGCAAAGCGGCCGATGAAGAGGCCCTTCGTAAGATTCTCGCTCATGCCAAGTCAGCAGGCGTCATCGCATATCTGGTGAAGGATGCGGGCCATACTGAGATACCACCTGGAACGGTAACGGTCGTAGGACTTGGGCCGGGCCCGCGTGGTGAAATTGACAAGATCACTGGTCATCTCCAACTCATGGGATAAGCGCCTAATTCGCTCCTATCCAACTGGTCGTTGCTATCCAACGGCACAGCAGAAACCTAGCGTTCGTCCCGAAACGAAAGAAGCCCCCACAGAGGGAATCCTCTGAGGGGGGTGTTGAGAGATTCGGCGAGGCTGGGAGACCGAAGTCCCCCAGCCTGCCTTACGTGGTTCAGAATCTGTTAATCACTGATTCAGTTCAAAGTTGATCGTCTAGCATACCGCCGAGCATTGCACCGAGGCCGATTACGACTCCGTCTACTACCCAGTGGCTTAGACCTGCTACGATGTCTCCGCTGCCTAGCATTTCGCCAGCCATCATGCTAGCTCCATCTACACCAGCTCCAAGGGAGCCAGCTAGGGCAACAACAGCGAATGCTGTCATCCAGCCATCGCACCTGCTTGCGATTGCACCAATAAGTGCACCACCAGCCAACATCATCACAGCGCCGTCCATGTTGTTTGCATCCGCACCTTCAGCTGCATCAGGGCCCCAAAGTTCGAAGCCCCATGTGCTGATATCTGCATTAGCGGCTACATCTCCGCCTTCTGCCATCAGTAGCGCTGCAAGACATGCACCAACTAACTGGAATACTAAGCGCATTCCGTTACTTATCCATGCATCTGTGTCCTGTAGGTCACCAGTCATTGCACTGATCCAGGTGAACATAGGCAGAATGTGTGCTCCTGCCATAGCCGCCATGGTAACAGCCAACAGCAATCCTGCCATCAGCATGTTTCCATCGTCGCCCATTTCACCGAGAACCAGTAGTGCCACCATAAAGGCGCCACCAAGTTCTGCCATGTTCGTTTTCCAATCCATTTCCATATTATTTCCTCCTCACCTAAGCGAGTGCTATCGCGCTATTCGGCGACTATATAATCGGAACTGACTGAAACCGGAAAAAAATGGCGTTTTTGCTACATTTTTCAGAAAGCCGGTGTGCCTGACAACACTTGATATCCAACACTTCATTGAGTGTTCCTAACACCATCCGGTGCTACGCACCGTATCCCGAACCGTCAAGAATCGCCACCCACCCTCGCAACCCATGGTAGTGC
>JAQXEV010000033.1 GCA_029250665.1 Candidatus Thalassarchaeaceae archaeon
CAGTTGTCGATGGTGGCTGTGACAGTGTAATGTTGATTTCGTACGCTGCAGATGGTGCTGCAATCGTTGAGGAGTTATCTGCTCAAGGATTCGCTGGTGCAATCTACGGTGGAGATGGAGTTGCTGAAGAGGGACTTTGTGCCTCTATGGCAGACAACTCAATCTGTGACGGAATAGTTGCTACCAAGCCAGCATCTGCTACACCTAACGAGCGCTCGATGGCTTTCGCCGCAATTTGTGGTGCGAATGCAGACTGTGCTGGTGGTATCTACACCGCTGAGGCATTCGATGCTATGATCATCTTGGGATACGCGTACTTCGCAGGCGCATCTGCACCTGCTGGTACCACAATGTCCCAGTTGATTGCAGCAACAGGCCAAGGCTTCGTTGGTGCTAGTGGTGTCCACAGCTTCGATGCTGTTGGAGATGTAGCTGGTAACGGATACTGCGTCGGCACGTTCAACGCTGCCGGCGGCGCTGTGTCGTTCGACTGCGACCGATTCTGGTCGCGCGACGGCGGCGTGCAAACCGCGTGAACTCGTAAAGAACACGCACTGGGAACGTAAAGCTCCCCAGCGGGAAATACCCGCTGGGGGCCCCCCAACCCCCTTTTTTGAAAAACTGCAGAGTTGAAACTGAATTCTAATTCCCAACGGTGTGTCAGATGATAGAATCTGCCAAAACCGCTTGGAATTCCCTCAATCGTGGCCAGCGTCGATTAATCGTCTCGCTGGTAATAATGGTCGATGCCTGGGTGGGTCTTCGCTACGGTTCCGGCTCGCTTAATCTCCTTGACAAGGTTCTGAGTGGCGGTATTCCGAACGACATGGTCTGGCTCCTTCAGATTGTCCTCGCAATTTCGGGCGGATTTATGCTCATCAAGATCCTCTTCGATGATGTCCCAGAAAGTTCCGCTCGCTCGCTAGGAATCGCTTGTTCACCACTCTTTCTTCTCTTCATAGTCTACTTGACTCTAGATATCCTGTTCAAAGGGATGTCCGATGATGCAATCATCACTCTCGATTTGATTTCAATCAGTGTCGGCACACTGACATGGTCAACGACTTATCTGGCGATAGCAGTCGGCCTGACGTTGACATACAAGGTCCAGCGATACGGAAATTTCGCACAATCTGAATTCTTCATGATTGGGATGTATCTCTCCATGGTTATGGTCTGGGTCGACCAATTCTACCCATTGGCTTCTGCACCACGTGACGGTGTTCTGGTCTGGTCATTGCTGCTATGGACCATTCTTGGTGCCTTCGTTCTCACTGGAATCGCTGGAATCGTCATCGACCGTTTGGTCTACCGTGGCTTTCGCCAGAAAAACGCCTCACCTCAAGTGATGATGATCGCCTCGCTCGGTATTGCCCTAATCCTTCGCGCCTTGGTCTACTTACGATTCGGTGCGGGAAAGAAAATGTTCGAACCAGACGCTGATTGGCGAGTTCCGTCCCTTCGTTGGGACATTCCCACTACCAAGTTGCGATTTTACCTAGGAGATCGCAGCATCGATGAGGGTTCGACTTACACTCTGAACTCCTGTGATGCTGAGGGCGGAGAACGAATAGTCGTCGAAGGTAGCAAACCGCTCTTTGAGACGTATGATTTGGCGAGCAATTGTGTCGACCAAGCGACGACCGGCTATGCTTACTACAAGGGAGCAATGCCTGTCGTGATTTTCACCTCGGTGATACTCCTTCTGATTCTCCTCAACAAGACAAGGCTCGGTCGCCGCATGCGTGCTGTTGCCGACAACCCCGACCTAGCCGCCTCTAGCGGCATTAACGTAGAGAACGTGCAGATGACTAGCGCTTTCCTTTCGGCTGGGCTCTCGGGTATGGGTGGAGCTATCTTTGCGATGACGCTGCGCTTCACACCAGAGACAGCTTTCAGTCTACTTCTTCCCTCATTCGCCGTCATCGTCCTCGGTACGATAGGATCAATTCCTGGTGCTATCATTGGCTCGCTCATCGTCGGTTTCGTCCGAGCCCTCTCATCTCCTGTTCTAATTGGAATAGGACAACCCCTTGGGCGTTCAAATTACACAGCTCTCGATGGTGTCATGCCCTACATCTTCCTCATCGCCATTCTGATGATTATGCCCGAGGGAATTGGCGATGCCTATGAGAAATGGAAGGTCAACCGACTTCGCAAACGCGCGGAACAGGTTTCGGCGCCTAACAAGAAGACCGGCGCGGTCTTGGCCTTCCTTCCAACTGGAATGTTCGGATTGCATAATATGCAGCAGCGCAAGGAATCTCGCGGGCAATCGATGATGATTGCAAGCATAGGAGCCTATGTCTTCCACCGACTCTCGAATTTCATTGGTGCTAATTCATTCTCTGAAGGTGCTTGCTCTCAAACCTGCCAGGATAACGAAGGTGTATCCTCTAACCTCGAATTAGTCACAGGTAGAAGTGATGGAACTCTTGTTATCACCGACTCCCCATTTACAGAGGCTAATATTGACTCACCACCGAGTGATGTTGCTCCTTATCTGCATGAGAGTTGGGCTACAGAGCATCTCCAATTGATGAATGAGAAATGGTATGATCTGATGTCCGGAGAAATGATGCTTCTCGATATCATTTCAACGCTCGGCGATATCATTTGGCCAGCTCTGCCTCTACTCGTATGGCTTGTCGCGATTGTCGAAGGCGTTTACTTGCTACAAGGCCGCGATGACGATCCTCTCCGCCCAATCAT
>JAQXEV010000049.1 GCA_029250665.1 Candidatus Thalassarchaeaceae archaeon
AGAATGCCGTATTCACCCAGAGCGACTGCACGACGGACACTCTGAATGGCCTCAGATGTCTGGTCTTCACCCGCAGCCAATAACCTCGCATGGAGCAGCCATGCATCAGGGCTAGACTGGTCGAGCTCGAGAGCGTTCTCAACCGATTCAAGGGCAACGGGAACTTCGCCCAGAAGCATCAGTTTGGCCGCGCGCTCAGTCCAACCAGCAGCGCTGGTAGGCTCGGAAGAAATGGGGTCGACCTCGCTGCGAATCTCATGTGCTCGACTCGCAAGGTCGGCAATACTCACCTCCTGCTCAGTTGCTGCATTATCGATGCCTAGAGCCTCTAGTCGACGCCTATTACGGACCACCCTATCGATATCGGTGCCGGAAAGGAGGAGTGTTTGCTCTTGTAGCACTTCAGTATCATCGGGGTCGATTGCAAGCAATCTCTCCAAACTGCGATCGAGTGCCTCGACATCTCCCTCTTCACGCTGGATAGTTGCCAAGGATCGTAGAGCCGAGGAATCCTCCGAACCTAATTCGTGAGCCCGCCGATAACACTGAGCAGCCCGGTCTGTTCTCTTGACGGCGTGGAATAATTCTCCCAGCCGCCGCTGTTCGGGACCAGTGAGTTCGAGATCTTCGGCGTGCATCTCAGCGGCGTCCAGCATCGCTGCCAGCCTCTCAACCAAGGGAGCCAGTCCCGCAGGAATATCCAGAGTATCGTCTTCCACAGTATCCTCTTGCCCATCCAAAACAGCCCGAGCAGCATGAGTGGCGATTGCGCAAGATTCGGAGGAACTTACCCCCACCTCCTGTTCGAAAAGTAGTGACTCGGCAGTCTCCAAAGAGCGATGCACGCCGAGAAGGCCATGCAATTCCGGCGTATCTCCAAACACTGTGTCAACGCCGCGTGAGAGCAAATCCAGTCGCTGCGTTGTCGCGTTCAGATCGCCTTCCAACGAACCCACGCGGTCAGCAATGGAGTCTCTCTGGCGCAGAACCTGCTGGTGCCTTAGCCATAGGATTCCAATGGCCATACCCAACAGAGCGTATAGCGAGAGGATGCCCAAGGTGGACTGCTCCATCGCTCTCAGCGGACCTGTGGGCCTTTTGATGGCTTCGTCTGCAGAGTGCTTGCTGGCCGCCGATTACATGCGGGACGTAGTCCCGCCGAAGGCGACGTATCGACTTCGACGGTAATTGGCTTCGTCGATCACAGGTCGTTGAGTCCGAAGGCCTGAACGCCACCCTTCAGGGTGAGTTTGCCGACGGTCTTGCCAAGGACATTGCCGATTCCGGCGCCCGAGGCAAGTTCGAAGATTCGGTCATTGACCTTTCCAGCGAATACCAGTCCTTGCGCGCCCTCGGCCTCAGCCAAAGCTTCCTCGAGTTTGCGAGCACCGACTGGCTCTGTTGCAGAACCATCCTCTAGGATGATGATCGCATTGTTTGTCTTCAATCCGTCCATCTTCTCAGCCCAGCCCTTGACCTCATCAGGAGCTTCGAGCGCGGCGGAGCCGCGTCCGACTGATTTGTCGTCTTCCTTAGCCATTTCAGCAGTAATTCGGGAGACAGCCTTGTTGGCCGCTTCCTTCTGATTCAAGCACTTGGTGACAACCTTGCCTTCGAGGTGTTCGACCTCGCGGCTCTGTGGCGCCATTGCAACGTGTGTCAACGACTTGCCGAGGCTACCGCTAATCTCCATCAGAAGTAGACGACCACCGCGGTCCCCATCGAGGAATGCGGTGACGCTCTTCTTCTTGCCAGCCAATTCGATGAGCTCCGGCTTGAGGCCGGATCCCATTGTAGCGACTGCGTTCTTGATGCCGAACTTCAGCAGGTTACGAACGTCGTTTCGCCCCTCGACGATGATAATCGCCTCGGAATCCTTCACATTCGGTCCAGCGGTCATTCCGTGGTACTCGATTTCGGTGTCCAGTGTTAGGACTGCACGAACCTCGTCGAGGATGTTCTTCGACTCGTCCGCACCCGTCTCGATCATTTCCATCAGCAGGGACTTTGCCCTGTCGATGACGGTATCTCTCTTTGCAGAGTGAACGTTCTCTATTCGCTGTACACGGATTACTGCCTTGCAAGGCCCTATCCTGTCGATCGTCTCAAGCGCAGCTCCGATTACAGCGGTGCTGACCTGGTCGATGGACGAAGTCATGATGATTTCACCCTTGACTCGTCCCTTGTTGTTGTTCAGATTCACATCGACGTGTCCGATGCGTCCGGTACGCTGCAATTTGCGCAGCTGCAGATCTTCTCCGAGCAGACCCTCGGTCTGCCCAAAGATCGCTCCGACGACATCCTTGCGAGCGACTGTGCCGTCCGCCTTGATGGTCGCGTGAATCACGTATTTTCCTTCATTTGCCATGTTCTTTTCATTCCTGCAGTCAGCCGGCCCCACCCGGGGGCCTCGCGCTGTTTTCGCCTATTGGCAGATCAGTAAATGGGTGCTCAGCACCCGCGAGTGTGACAGGATTCCTGCAATTCGGCCGACCATGCACCCCCCTTTGAACGCTCCGACTGTGCTGCGCTTTGATTATCGGAACTCCAATGCGGGGTAGTGGATGATTATCACACACCCATTTCAGGAAGTGGAACCCTCCCTCACGGACAAGTGATTTAGGGGGTCAGCCCCATGCATGGTCGTGGTTCACACGAAGGTCGGTCGGCTCGGCGTATTCAGGGGGGCCGTAGGCCTCGCTTTGCGTGATGGGCTGCTGTCGAATGGAGAGAAGCGATTACTCGTCAAAATGGCCCACGCGCTGCGTCTCGATGAAGATCAACCCAAGGCTGCATATGACGCGGTGTTGGCTGGTGAGGAAATTGAGGCAGGTGAGTATCTGGGGCTTGAGGAAACTCGACGAGTCTACGAACAGGTCCTCGAGGCTTTCTTACTTCACACTGACCGCTCGGAAGCCGAACTCATTCTCGTCGCTTACCTGCGCCACACTTTCAACATCGATGATGCCGAGCACCGTGCGATTGCGAGGAGTATGGATCGACAACTCGACCAAGTGGTTCATCGCACGGTTGCCCAAGATTTCAAGATAAAATTGGATGAGGCAAATCACCGGCTTGCTGACCTCTTAGGCCTTGGCCTCTTCGGCAGAAATTGAGGCGCGATGAGGCATGGCGAAGGATCCGCTCGACGAATACTTCGATTCGGTTAGCGCTCGAGTTCATTCCTCGCCGCGAAGGCTTGCGAAGGTTGTCCGAGCGGCGTATCCGATTGGCGTTCCAGCCTTGATTATGAAATCGAGTACCGATCGCTTCGGCGAAGCGGCAGGATATTCCTTTCACCTTGGAACTCCTGATGAGTACCTTCGGCGCATTGCCTAGTGGTTGCTGACAAATGCTGGGGGCGAGCAGAAGGCTCTGCTGAAACTCGTCTCTCGGTTGTGGAAGAGGCACGGTCGAGAGGATGTTGCTCTGGCCGCGCTACTCCTAGCCAACCTAGATCACAAGCGACTGGGGTCCGACCCGTGGAACCTATTGGCCTCGAATATCTCTCGAAAAGAGCCTGCTGAGGCCTTGTTACTGACGATTGAAGAAGTTCTCAGAGCGGGCCGGCCGCTTCCCTCTGATGAGACACTTCTCGCATGGTTTCGCGGCCGAACCATCGACGGTCACCTCGCCCTTCTGGTGCTTCATGCCGCGACGGTTCGAGGTGATAGAGTGAGTTCCGATGTAGCTCAAGCCGTTCAGGCTGTGCCGGTGCCGGCGGGAGATTCGCTCCTCGGCCGAATCAAGGCTCGACTCGTCGCTGGTTGAGCCAAGTTCAAGCGCTCTTCGTCCTGCCGCGAGTCATGAGCGAGCGCTTGCTGCCCTCGGATGATCCGATTGCCGAGAAAGTGCTCGAATGGACAATCCAGCGCGACTCGGCGGACATCAGGCAATTGATGCGCTGGATTGAGCGCAGCGATGGACGCAAGGAGAGGCTGACGCTGATAGCGCGCGCATCGGAATTGATGGAAGAAATCCGTTACGCGATGCAGAGACTCGACGACTTGCGGTGAAACCATGCGCGCGCTGCTATTCGCCGGAGGTCGTAGTAAGCGAATGGGGCGCGACAAAGCCCTGCTTGAAGTCGAAGGAATCCCCTGTATTGCGAGGGTCACTTCGGCCCTTGTTGAAGCTGGATGCGAACCAATTCGTATCGCCGTGGCACAGCCTGAGGATGTCGAAAGGTACGGAGCAGTTCTACCGGCTGGAGCAGATGTAGAGTGGGTCTTGGATTCCGTTCCGCACGCCGGTCCAATCGAGGCTATGGTTGAGGCGTTGAGCGACCCATTAGTCGGTGAAGTTGAGTCGGTCCAATTATGTCCGGTGGATGTTCCTTGGATTACCGCAGAACTATTCCTCGAACTCGAAAAAACTCTCGGCTCTGACGATTTATTGGCCATCCCTGCGGACCCGCGACGAACACACCCTCTGCTCGCTCGGGTACGCCCTACGCTGGCTTCCGCGATTGGAGAAGATCGGCGGCCGCTGCACGTTCAATTTACTGAGTTAGAGCATTCAACGCTACTAGCAGACCCACTGATTTTACGGAATGTGAATACGCCGGCGGATTTGTCAGATTCAGACTGAAAAATCGCCGGCTGCGAGCCTGTCCAGAACCTCTGGATAGAGGACATGCTCGACTTTCTTGATGCGTTCTTGGAGATCGCTAAGGGTATCTTCGGGTTGAATCGATACCTCTCGCTGGGCTAGGATATGTCCGCTATCAACACCCTCATCCACTAGATGAACTGTACATCCGGAGACTGTTGCACCATCGGCAAGAGCGTCTCGATGTGCGTGTGCGCCTGGATACTTCGGCAGAAGGGAAGGGTGGATGTTGACTAGCCGCCCCTTCCAGCGTCGAACAAACTCTGGAGTTAAAATTCGCATGTAGCCTGAAAGAACAACGAGTTCGACATCCGCCGTGGCGAGTGCCTCGTGGATTTTCTCCTCGTGCGCGAGTCTCCGCTCAGCCTTGTCTGCCACCTCTGGAAGAGGAATCCCGCTGGTGGAAATCCCTCGTTGGCGCCCGTGCTCAAGACCACCAGCAGCCTCTGAATCTGCAATCACAAGAACGGTCTGATGGGATCGCCCCCCCAACTCCTGATACTGAAGAAGAGCAGCCAAACCAGACCCCCCTCCCGATATTAGCACAGCCAATCGAAGCGGGTCTTCGGGAGAGGCGATGCGCG
>JAQXEV010000050.1 GCA_029250665.1 Candidatus Thalassarchaeaceae archaeon
CACTTCTGGAATAGATATGGAGATACTAAACGAGATGATTGATGATAACCTTCAGGACTTCATCAATAACACTTCAGTTACAGTCGTAAACAACCATTACTCAAATGAATCTAACGAGGTTACAAACCACATCAATTCAACGTCGAGTGACTCTGTTTACAGAATCATGACAGGAGCTATTGCTGGAGTTGAAAATACTGGTAATATTTCTTCCGAAAATGATCATGTGTTGTTGGTACGAGGCGACTCTTATACGGTAACTAACTCGAGTTCCAACGCTCAATATCCCTCCCTCGACGGCGCTAATATCTGCGTCGGAATAGGCACCACTGGCGAGAGCAATATGGTGAACTGGTTCAGTCACAATAACATATCTTTCACATCAGTTCCTGTAGCCGATGCCGCAGAAGCCACATCGAAATTTATCGATGGCTCATGTGATGCAATAGAAGGAATACGTTCGGTCATCGAAGCGAAGAAAATGCAATTGGAAAATGATGGTTCTATGAATGGAGTGGAAATTTGGATTAGCGCCCCTATGGGAGCATTTGGAGATTTATACGCGGTTGAGTCGAGAGTCGAATTTACGCTAGAACAAGAATATGGAACTGTACTTGATATTGGGAATTTTTATGCTGAAATAAGTGTGGAAGGGAATTGTGTTGCGGATTGTAATTCTTCAGATTTGCCAATATCGATCACATTCACTTCTCCGAATTCCGATATGGTGGAGATGTTTTCAGTATGTTCGATTCCAGATTATGGTTTAATTGCGTATAATGATGTATATTTCATGCTACCAGGCTTAGATTGTACATTGACCATTTCATTGCATGCTTATGTCGAATATGAAAGAGACAATTATGAGTATGTTTGGAGCGATTGGGCGTATTACATTGCTTGGTCAGAAGCCGAAGTAACTATGGAATGATTTGGAGCCAAGAGCGGTCAGACCGAAGGGGTCCAGCCGAATGGGTCTGGGGCTCTGCCCTCTTGTATAGCAGTCAAAGCATCGTAGAGTTGCTTGGTGACCGCACCGACCTCACCATCGCAATAGGTCGCCACATTACCACCGTGCTCGATTGAGCCGATTGGCGAGATGACCGCTGCGGTGCCAGCGCAGAAGGCTTCATCGGCACCCATCGCGAATTCGATGTCGACTTTCGTCTCGAGCACTTGGTAGCCGAGTGAGCGAGCAAGCTCGATGGTAGAGAGTCGGGTAATTCCTGGAAGAATCGTTCCAGTCAACTCTGGAGTGTAGAGAACATTGTCCTTGACACAGAAGAAGTTGGCCGCACCGACCTCCTCGACGTATCGGTGATGAACAGCGTCGAGATAGATGATCTCAGCATATCCCTCTGCCTTCGCATTCTTCGAAGGCATCATTCCGGGCGCGTAATTTCCAATCGCCTTGACGCCGCCCGAACCACCGGGCGCAGCTCGGTGGAATTCATTGGATACCTTCAGTGCAATCGGATTCATTCCGCCCTTGAAGTAAAGTCCAACCGGTACTGCATAGACCAAGAATGTGTATTCTGGCGCGGGAGCGACTCCAAGAATCGCACCACTGCCAAAGATTAGTGGGCGAATGTAGAGTTCTCCGCGCCCGTTAGGTGGAAGCCACCTGATGTTCTCTTGAACCACCTGATGGACTGCATCGAGGAACATCTCCTCCGAAACAACAGCCATCCCGAGGCGCCTACTGCCACCTTGGGCGCGCCTCGCATTCAGTTCCGGGCGGAATAGAAGCACTCTGCCATCTTCCGCCCGTCGCGCTTTCATCCCCTCGAACAATCCCTGCCCGTAGTTGATGACGCCCGCAGCAGGAGAGAGTCTGAGCTCTTGGAAGTCCTGCATTATTCCCGCTTGCCAATCTTCGCCTTGTTTGCACTTTGCGATGTACATTCGGTCGGTCTCGGTGAAGCTGAAAGTCATCGAGTCCCAGTCAATAGCAGGCTCGGCTCCGGAATCTGTTTCCTCCATCATCCGACCACCGATGAATTAGTGGGAGAGGGGTCGGTTTTCAACAATTTCTGAATAAACTCGTGAAATCTGATTTTCAGCCCTCCGCAAAAGGGTTGATTGGTGACTCACCCACGGTCGCTCGGGGTTCTGCCATGCGTTGGGAAGGAGAGATGTGCATCGTCTCCGGATCGTATCAGGCGGTGGCTTCGACGCCGCCGCGCACGACTGTTGAGTTGTGGTGCCGTGCGCGCGAGGGACATTCCGTCGTTGTGCTCGTTCAGGGATTGAAACCGTTCCTTGAGATTGCGCTGCCCGGAAAGCCTCGTCAGGCTGAGGCAGCGGCTCTATCACTCGATTTGGTGCGCGAAATGAGCGAGGTTACCGGTATTGGAGAGCCTGTTGACAAGTGGACTCCTTTGGGGATGAAACCTCACTGGCGAGTGGATGTTGAGCAGCCATACGTGGTGCCTCGATTGCGCAAGCGTCTGCTTGCGGACAACGATTGGGAGGTGACCAGTGCGGACATTTTGTTTGTTCAGCGCTTGCTACTCGACCTTGACCTCGGCCCTCACGTGCGCGTTGCAGGTGAGGTGTTGTGGGCTGGAAGCCGTGCGCCCGCCGAGTTGGCTGCTGAGTTTGATGGCGGGCGCGTCGAGGCCGCCGAGCGCATCCGTGACTTCGGCGGCTCGGGGCTCTATCCATGCGATGTGGTAATCTCTTGCACGTTAGCGGACCTATCCCGTGCAGATCCTTTCCCGGCGCCCTTTGTCACTTTGTCTGTGGATTTGGAGACGAGCGTGAAACACAATACGATTCTGTGCGCGGCAGTGGTGATTGATCGAGGAGGCTCGCGAACCGAGCACGAGTTCAGGGGGGCTGAGAAAGACATCCTCGAGGGGATGACTCGGCTGGTTCGCGATGAAGATCCTGATTTCATCACTGGATACAATATCGATAATTTCGATTTGCCGCGGATTATCGAGCGAGCCGAGGAAAACTCGGGTCGCTCGCGTTTTGAGCAGGCTGCTTTGTGTGGTTGGGGGCGCGTTCCAGCAATTGAGAGCGAAGCCAAGAGGCTGAAGCCTGAACGCGCCATCAATCGAGTTTGGCGAATGACTGGCCGAATTCCGATGGATGCTTGGTGGCAGGTTCGCCAGACGCTGCGGCCAGAGCGTGAATCGCTACGCTTCGTCGCCAATATGCTCTGGCCGGACTCCGAAGACAAGCAGAAACTCGACATCGATGCAAGCCGGATGGACGAGGAATGGGCGGCTCGCCCAGATGAGGTGATGGAATACTGTGTCAGAGATACTCATCTTCCGCTCGACATTCTCGGTCACTTACAATCCGTCGAGCGCAAAGAAGCGCTGGCAGCAGTAGCCAGTACCACCGTCGAAACCGCTGCTGCCGGCACGACTAGTCAATGGATTGACTCGCTTGTAATCCGCCTCGCAGACCGCGAGAATATCGCCGTGCCGATGACTCAATCCGGACCTCGCCGCCGCGACCAAATCGCCGGTGGCTATGTCCACGAAGTCGAGCCGGGAATCCATCCTTGGGTTGCTGTTCTCGATTTCAAATCCATGTACCCTTCAATCATGATTGCACAGAATATCTGCTCGACCACACTTGTCAGAGATGGGCGTGTCGACAGTTCACACAATATCTCTCCAGCCACCAGCACGCGTTACGTTTCGACCGATGAGCGGAAAGGTTTGGTCCCGCGCCTGCTCAGTGATCTCATGACTCGGCGTGACCATCACAAAGAGGAGCTCAAGAAAGCACGCGAATCGGGTGACGAAGAGGCTGCTTTCTTGCATGACCAACTGCAGTATGCGGTGAAAATTCTGATGAATTCCTTCTACGGAGTATTCGCATCGTCTTTCTATCGATTCACCCATCCTGACCTCGGAGCCAGTATCACAGAATGGGCTCGGCACAACATTCGGACAATCATTGCGAGTCTTGAGAAAGATGGCTCCGGTGTGGTCTATTCCGACACTGACTCCATCTTTGTTCGCGCCCCCGTCGAACCCGACTCGCCTATCAATCGCCCTCCGGAGACGGCATTGGTTTTCGCAGATTGGAATGCGGCTCGCGAGGAGACGCTTCGCTTTGGTCATCGGCTCGCCGAGCGATTCACGAAAGAGGGTGCAGAGCTAGAATTCGAAACCGCTCTCTCGGCTTTCTTTTCACACGGTGCCAAGAAAAGGTACGTCGGACGTGTAGTCTGGCCACGTGAGGAGATGCTCATCCGCGGTTACGAGGTGAGGCGTACCGATTCGTTCAGAATTCTGACGAGGACGATGACGGAGATGTTTGAGTTGATTCTCGCTAACGATCCATGGTCCTCAGTTGAACTTACGAAGACAGTCATTGACGATGTGCGCTCACGCCGCATCGAAGTTGCCGACCTCGTCATCTCACGCTCTTGCAAGGGCAGTTTGCGACGTGACGGTTCGGTTGATTTTACCAAGGCCTACAAGAATCCCGATTCGATGCCTTACGTGCGCGCAGCGAAACAACGTATCGAAGCAGGCCTCGGATTCACTCCGGGGATGAAGGTCGGCTGGATTGTAACCAATGCCAAGACCTCACCGATGACCATAGAGGCCTGGATGGTCGATGAATTGGGAGTTGAGCCGCCGGTCTACGATCCAGAGTTCTATGCCCGGCGATTAGCCACCGCTCTCGGCCGAATTACCGAAGCCTTCGGATGGAACCAAAAGGAGCTTCTCGAAGGCACTCGACAGCAGACTTTGTCCGATTTCTTCTGATTACATCATTCCGTAGGGTTGATGACGGCCACCATACCACCGGATTCCATGAGAGGCACCAGAGGTCTGGCTCCATTCGTGGTCATGCTGATGCTAAGCATGGCATTTGCAGGCTGCCTCGAATCTCTTTCTCTCAACAGTGCGCCGACCGCTAAAATGAGCGTCGACCCCGACGGAGCAGTTCGCGCAGGCGATGACATAACATTCAGTGCAGTAGGCTCTTCAGACCCCGATGCCGACGCACTAACCTTCAGTTGGAATTTCGGTGATGGCAACACCGGCGATGGTTTGACAACCAGCCATTCCTATTCTCAGCCAGGTGATTACGGTGCGACTTTGACAGTCAGCGACGGCACCTACGAAGCGACCGCATCCAAGGTAATCACAGTCGTTGACGCGTCCGCGCGCCAGCCGCATGCCGAAATTAGCACCTCCAAGGACAATGATTGCGACGGTGAGGAACCACCAGCGGGCTCATTCATTCTCGTCTGGGTCTGTGAGGATAAGGACGAGAACGACCGCAGTATCACCGTCTCGGCTAGCGTGACCATGGACGGCTCGGACTCCTGGGCCGGTTGTAACCCCGACAACTCCGACTGTTATGCTGAGGAATACCTCGTCTCTTACGAGTGGGACCTCGACCTCGACACCGATTCAGACGAGGATGGCGACCCTACCAACGATGTTGACGCGACAGGAGAATCGATCAATCTCGAAGATATGCCGGCAGGGTCGTGGGACATCCAGCTCACAGTCACCGACAATAACGGATTGACCGACTCCGATGACTCTACGCTCTACATCAATTACCGAGCAACTTGGAACGACTTCGTCATCGACCGAAGATATCAGGATCCAGTCATCATGACTTTCGATTACCCAGTATCCTACGATTCCGAGGGCCAAAACAAGATTCGTTACCTCCGCACCAAACTCACTTACCCCGCCGAGGATGCTGATCAGCCATTCGGCGGTGTAGACACAGAGAACAAACTCGACCTCTTCATCTTCAACGAGACTGACGATGAGGTCGCCAACACAACCGGCGTAGGTGACGATAATCGCAACGCCGGTGATTGCCAATCAGATGACCGCTGCGTGTGGCTTGTCATAGGGGGCTCTACTGTGCGAGGTTTCTTGCCGGGCACATGGACTGTGGATTTGCAGAATGAGAAAACTCACAACACTGAGGTCAAGAGTCTCATCATTGAATTACAATATCGATGAACTGCGCCGCTAAACGAACCTCCCTTACTGAACTCATAAAGGCCTCCCCTTTGGGGAGAGATTCATAAAGGCATCCTCGGTCGGCGGGGCACACTTAGAGTTGATTATCATGAGTTCACAGTGGGAAGATAAGAGCAAGCCGCACCTTAATATCGTGTTTATTGGACACGTCGATCACGGTAAGTCAACAACCGTAGGACGTCTCCTCCTCGACACAGGTCATATCGAGCAGCACGTCATTGACAAGAACGAAAAACTCGCATCCGAGGCGGGCAAGGCTGGATTCGGTCTGGCTTACGTAATGGATGGTCTGAAGGAAGAGCGCGAGCGCGGAATCACAATCGATGTCGCGCACAAGGAGCTTTTCACGCCTAATTATTACTTCACAATCATCGATGCTCCAGGGCACCGTGACTTCGTGAAGAACATGATTACCGGTACCAGCCAGGCTGACGCCGCAGTTCTTCTGTGCGCAGCTAACGATGGCGTAAACGCGCAGACGCGCGAGCACGCTTTCCTCGCAAAGGTTCTGGGAGTCAAGCAGCTGATTGTCAACGTCAACAAGATGGACATCAGCGGTGTCGACTACTCCGAAGATAAGTACAACTCGGTTTGCGCTGAGGTCGACAGTCTTCTGAAGGTTGCAGGATTCAAGCCAGACGACGTTCCCAAGATTCCTTGTTCCTCCTTCAACGGTGAGAACCTCTACAACAAGTCTGACAACATGAAGTGGTACAAGGGTCAGACTCTGTTCGAGGCAATCGATGGCATCCAGATGCCAGCAAAGCCGGTCGACAAGCCTCTCCGCTTGCCGATTCAGGACGTCTACAAGATTAGCGGAATCGGAACTGTGCCTGTTGGCAAGATCGAGACTGGTGTTCTACACGCTGGAAAGACCGTTGTCTTCAACCCAAGCGAGCAATCTGCTGAAGTCAAGAGTATCGAGATGCACCACACCAATGTCGCCAAGGCTGAGCCAGGCGACAACGTCGGATTCAACGTCCGCGGCCTTGCTGCGACAGACATCCGCCGCGGTGACGTCGCTGGATACGCAGACAATGCACCAGCATACGTGCGCCACGACGAAACCTTCGTCGGGCAGATCCAACTCATGGACATCCCGAAGGCGATTGGCGCTGGATACACTCCTGTGTTCCACGCTCACACATCTCAGGTAGCAGTTCGCTTCGTCGATCTGCTCGAGAACTCGAAGACCAAGGAAGCAAACCCCCCGTTCCTCAAGACTGGTGACGCTGCGTTGATTCGCTTCGCTCCAACCAAGCCAATGGCTATCGAGGAGATGGGCAACTTCCCTGAACTCTGCCGCTTCGCTATCCGCGACATGGGTAAGACCGTTGCAGCTGGCGTTTGTATCAAGATCGAGAAGAAGTGAACTCGGTAAGAAGGCGGAAGACTCGGAGCGAGTGAAATGCCTGTCATTACCAAGATCAAACTGACTGGTGAGAACCATCAGGATGTCGACATGGTCTGCTCACAGATCAAGGCGATTTGCGACGAGACTGGAGTCGACCTTCGCGGTCCAATCCCACTTCCAACTCGCCGCCTCGTAGTTCCGTGCCGCAAGAGCCCGGACGGCGAGGGCGCTGAAACCTGGGATCACTGGGAGATGCGCGTTCACAAGAGACTCTTGGAACTCGTAACGAGTGCAGCGAAGGACGAAAAAGCCCTACGCCGCGTCCTTCGAATCGACTATCCAGACTCCGTGACCATCGAACTGTCACTACGACATCTTGGATGATCGATTCAGGAAAGCGCTTCATCGCGCGCCAACGAACCCATCGGGTCCCATGCTGGTAGAACGATGGGTTCGGTTTCCAAGCCTTCGCGCATCTCATCGCTGAGATATTCGCTTGGGCATGCAATCTCGAACATATATTCGTCATACCATGAGTCATTCATCGTGTAGTATCCCTTGCGGCCAGACTCTTTGTCACCCCAGGAATTCTCAACCCTCCAGCGTCGAGGCTTACCATCCACAACATCGACGCCAGTGAACAACATAGCATGGGTCATCATCGTCTGGCCGAATCGAAGTCTGTCAGCCTTGTCCATGCCAAATTCAGCCCCATAAAGTGCCCCAAAGTCGAACAGTTTCGCATCCCACAGGCCACGCTGCCGGTGCATCTGCTTGCCAACATCACATCCCATCCAGACCGGCAGCCCATCCTCGAGCAGCTTCTGAGTGATGCCTTTCATCTCGCTGCTCGGCACATTCAGATACACAACAGGAGGCCCACCGGCGACGTTTTGGAGGTAGTCGACCGTGTATGTGCGGTAGTATTCGTTACGCGGGTCGTTGACGATGCAGACATAGTCCTCCCAATCGATTTCGACGTACTCGGCGGCGAATTCCTGAGGCGTAATTTTCCCTCTTCGGTGGAACTTGCCATCCTTATCCTCCCATTGCCAATCGAACTTCTCGGGCGGGGTTCCAAGGTGGATGCAGAGGATTCGCCAAACGTCGGCGATCCGGGATTCTTTGTGAGCGCGAGCCTCGGCGGCGGTACCGCCGGCCTCGAGTATTGCGCGAATTTCACTCGCACCACTGCGCAAGATATCCTTCAGATTGGCATTCATCCCGCGAGTGTTGGATGATGACTTCGATTCAGGATAAGCTGACTTAGGGACTAGGCCGTGCTTGCGGATGAGATTCATCGCCATATTCCACTGACCGCCATCACCTATCGGGTCGCCTAGCAGGAAGCCGATTGTACGGTCATCGACGGGCCGGTCAGCGGTGTCGATAATTGCCTCATAGAAATGATTGGCCCGCTCGAATTTGTCCCAGAAGTGTATGTGCGATTGGCTGAACTCGAAATTCTTGACGTTCAGTTTTGCCATCGTGCTCGGTCGGAAGAGATTGAGAGTGGCGAAAAGCCAGCACCGCCCGCTGCGTCGCTGATTGGTGACCTTCCACTTGTCGAGCTTTATGGAGAAGGAGAAATCGATGTCTTGCACCATAGCACGGTCGAGTGCGACATCGAGTAGGTCGTTATTCGCGACCGCGTTCTGTGCCATCTTCGCAGAGTTGTCAGCCGCGAAAGTTCGTCGCATTTCCTTGAGTTGTTTCTTTGTAACTGTCTTGCCCATGTTGTTCACCGCAGGTCAAGCGTCGTAGTCCGGCGCCGGATAATCATTGGCGCGCTCGGTTTGGGAAATGAATTCACCAGAAAAAATGCCATTTTACGTTCACAGCGGGGCTGCGACAGCGAGTCCAGCGGCAATGAGAGTCTCTGCGATTAGGCTTGGGCAGGACTCGACATCCCCCTCGGCGAGGTTCATCTCTGAACCATCCTCACCGATGATAGGATCCGACAAATCCTGCAAGATTCGAATCCTCATCAGGTCGCCGCCGAGAGTTTCGACGACGCTAATCTCGGTGGGTGGATGAGGGTCGGCTCCGGTCGCACGGTCAGGAAAGGCATCCATCGCACGAATACGGTCCTCCTCATCGAAATCGGGGTCTTCCCAAGAATCGCGGGTATCGGAGACAGGAACTGTAGTGGGTGGTGCTGTCGGTGAAGGCGCCACCGCTGGCATAACAGCGGCTTCGGGCGTTGCAGCAGCCGGCTCAGAAAATTCGCTAAGTGAAGCGTTCGGCCCTGGACTTCCGATAGGCAGACTGTGGCCGTTTCCACCATTATTTCCATTCACTAATTCTTTCCAAGCAACATCGTGCTTGTACTTGTCAACAAGATGGCCGAGGCTCTGATAGTAAGCGCGTTCAGTTGGATCGTGCCGTTCCCAATCGATCACACTCAGATGTTGCACCGCCGCGGCTGCCTCGGCTCCACCGCCTCGCATCAGATTCACCAGCACCGCGTGCTGAGTGAAGGCGTTCAGTCGAATGCGTGTTAGGTCCGTCACCAAAGTTCGGACATTGCCGAGCCTACGAGTCTGCAACTGCGCTTTCGCAGTCATCCCCTCGGCTCGAACAATCTCTGCAACTTCAGCCTCAAGATGTGAGGTTAATTGGCCCACTGAGGCCCAGAAATCGGGAAGGGGGAGTTCGACAGGACTGGAGGAAGACTTCTGTTTACGGGCGACTTCAAAGAGTGATTTTTCGACCGCTTGGAGTTGGTGTTTGCTCAACCTCATACCTTCTCCTCCTCGTTCTCAAGCGCGTTGATTGCCAGTCCTAATGCGCGTTGACTCCTGCTCCTCCGAGCGTCCAATAGAGGTTCCTTCGCGGGCGCTACATCAAACATTCCGTCGCGTTCCCTGCTTGGTAGCAGATGAGTGGGGTTCGAGCCGCTGGAATCAAGAGGGATTCGCGGCTCGCGTATCTTGCAGGTGTACCCGAGTGGTCAAAGGGGGAGGACTCAAGATCCTCTGTGTAGTGCTTCGCAGGTTCGAATCCTGCCACCTGCACCAACTCATTCCCACTTCTCAGTGAACTCCCAGTTGTAGGTCATCTCATTCAGAGACCAAGCTGCGTTCTCAGCACGCCACTTTTTCTCATCTAGTTCTGCTTCAGTACATTCTTTGTCTTTTTCTAGCCAAGTTAGCCATGCTTGAAGGCACCTAACTAGTAAGTCTAGTATGTCGTCGTTTATTCGTTCCATGATCAAATTAGAATCAACGCAACATGGTGTTCCGGTAAACTCAGGGTATTTCAACCGCTTGGATAAATTGATTGAGATTCATGAATCGGAAAGTACCTCTCTTTGGTTAACGTGTCAGCAGCATCGATTACCCCCTCGTGCTCATGATTCACAACACCGGCTAAGCCGCAGATTCATGTGGCCCCCTCCTGTGCGTTAGCCATGAGCGAGGAGGATTTTCTGATCCTTGATGATGAGGATGATGTTTCGACTCAGGCGAAACCTGAGTCACGTCCCTCCTCTGCGAAGTCAAAATCGGACTCAAACGATTCGCGAAGCGGGCTTCTCTCCGGCCTACGAGGAGCTCTCTCCGGAGGTGTCGACGGAATTCGCTCTCGCATCGCTTCCTCGCGTGAGAAACGTGCTGCTGCGGCCGCGCCAGTTGACGAATTGCTTCTTGACGATGGCTCAATGGAGCAAATCACTCCGATTGCAGGACCTGGATCGGATTCCGAAGCGGTTGTCGAACCGGAACTTGTCGTCGACGGTGTAGAGAGTTTTGAATGGCCGCTGCGAGGTATGGATTGTCCCGACTGCGCGATGAAGGCAACTCGAGCAGTCACCCGTTTACCTGGTATCGATGAGGTGGTGGTGTCCGCTACTGAAGGAAGTGTTCGAATCGAACTTGACGTAGCGCGCGGGCGTGTATCTCGTGTTTCTTCGGTCCTCGAGAGTCTAGGTAACGCGCCAGAGGTCGAATGGCGTCTCGTCCAAGGAAAAACCTCTGGCGAAGTGGCTCGAAGATTGGGCATCGATCGTAAGGGACTTCGCAACGCTTTACTCGACGTTCCTGGCGTTCTCAACACCAATCTGGATGATGGACGGATTGAGATTCAACGGGTTCCTTCCGACTCACCAAAAGTGGCCGAAATGACCGATGAAGGACTTCGACGTATACTTGGCGAATACACTCTGGGTGAGTCGCAAAATAACCGACTGCGCTCCGATCAAGTGCAATTACTGGGAGCAGTTTTGACGATTCCATTACTTGCCGGTGTTTTCATTATAGGACAGATGGATTTGCATTGGTCGGTTGCCGCAGCAGTGACTGGCCTCGGTGTTTTATTCGCTGGATTACCAATGTTTCAAGCTGCGATTGCAAGCATTCAAAATCGCGTTCTTGGCTTCCAAGTTCTTACTTCACTGGCTGTTTTGGGCGCACTCTATCTCAAGGAATGGCCCGAGGCTTTGGTGGTCACTGGTTTGGTTGCTCTAGCCGCTCATATGGAGGAGAGTGCGCTGGTTCGTGCGCGCGAGTCGATGCAAGGTGGATTAGATCGATTGCCAAGACGAGCGCGGCTGATTGTTACAAGCAATACTGATACTGGTGATTCTGGACATGACCACTCTAACCATGAGGCTGAGAATCCATGTGATGATGAGTGGACTCCTGTTGCTGCGTTGGAGCCTGGTGATGTGGTTGAGGTCCGCTCTGGAGAGGTCGTGCCAGTTGATGGGACGATTGTCGATGGTTCGGGGGCGATTGACCGCGCACCTCTGACTGGAGAGCCGATGCCAGTCTCTGTGTCCTCCGGCTCTTTCGTCGAGGCTGGACTGACTCTCACACGCGGGCCTATACATCTCAAGGCAGAAGCGACTGGTGAGAATACCCGCCTCGCCGACCTAATCGAGTTGGTTCGTCGCTACCGCGAGCAACCAACTCGCACTCAGACGATTATTGAGCGCTTCACCGCAATCTGGGTTCCACTAGTTTTGGTCGGCTCAGCGATTTACGGCGCGGCTACCGGGGATATCGTCGGTATGTTGGTTCTGTGGGTCGTTTCATGCCCCTGCTCGCTACTTCTGGCCGCTCCGGTGCCTCATGCAACAGCGCTCTCAACCGCTTCTGCCAGCGGCCTGGTAGCTAGAGGAGGCGATGTAATCGAAGCCGCTGCAGGAATCCAACTGGCTTTGCTCGACAAGACAGGGACTCTGACTAGTGGCCGGCCACGATTGGTGGCAATCGCCGTGGCCGGAGACGAAACTGAGGAGAGTGCGCTGCGGATTGCAGCAGGACTCGAGCAGCGCAGTAATCACCCGTATGCGAAAACTCTGATCGAAGCATCGGCCGAGCGTAGCAAGGCCGTCACTAAAGTCACAGATATCGAAGATGGCGATGCGGGAGTCCGCGGCTCGATGCGCGGACTGTCGCTGATGCTCGGACGAGCCGATTGGCTGATGGGTGAGGGCGTCAAGATTCCCTACGATATTGATGCAGCCCTCGCCGATAGCCGACACGCTGGCTATGGAGCCAGCGTTCTAGCGATAGACGGCGAGGCCGTCGCCGCATTCACCTTCGCGCACGATGATGCGCGCGAAGGCGTACAAGAAATGGTCAACAAACTCCAGGAGCAAGGCATCAGTGTAGAAATTCTCAGTGGCGACGAGCAGGCCTCGGTCGAAGCCTTCGCCAAGCGGCTCGGGATCGACCCAACAATCTGCAGAGGAAACGTCGATCCCGAAGGAAAGGCGTCATGGGTGGCCGAGCGAGCAAAAATCAGTCGGACACTGATGGCTGGAGACGGTTTCAACGACTCCGGAGCATTAGCGGCAGCTGACATCGGAGTCGCCGTCGGCAGTGGAGAGCAAGTCAATCTCGACGCTGCCGACGTCCTAATCCCTGGTGAAGACCCGAGAGCATTAGCAAATCTAATCCAGCTCTCGAAGCGAACGAGAGCAATTGTCAACGCGAATATCGCAGTATCGGTAGGAGTCACGGTTCTGCTCATAGTCACGGCTCTCGCAGGCATCAACACAAGCATAGCAGCTGGAATCGCAATTCACGAGGCAAGCGTTTTCCTGATCATTCTCAACGGCATGTTCGTCGCAGGCGCAGGGGGTAGAATTGGCGTTCTAACGGACCTTGGGAAGGGCTTGGTACGCGATATCCGCGAGGCGTTCGGAGTGCTCTTTTCCGGTGGTGGGGGGAGCCCACCATCGACCGCTTGATTAACCGAAACGAGGAGCGAGGCGCGTGACGGACAGAGTCGAGGTCGAGTCGAAGCATGCGCCGCCGCTCGCCGAATGCGCTCACTGCGAGCACATGTTACCACCTGGACTCGGCGAGCGAGAATGCGAAGTCTGCGGCGCTATTTGCAAAGTCAGTCATGAACCAACAATTGACGCTCTCATAGAAGAAAAAGTCCCCTGTCCGCACTGTCACACGATTCTTGTCGCGGGAACGGACGAGCGGCCGATTGAACTCACTTGTGGAGCCTGCTCGGGAGGATTCGTGCTGACAGAGAAAGTGGTGAAGGTTGAGATTGATTGTCCGGGCTGCGAGAGGACGCTTAGAATTCGACCTAAACCGGGGAAGCGTCAGTTGAATTGCCCGGCTTGCGAGGCTGCTTTCCAAGTTACCTTTTGAGTTCCTGAAGCCCGACGAGAGAGGGAGAGAGATTCCCTCCCAGTAAGTGAAACTGGGAGAATCAACTTGTCTCGTCAAATCACAGCCTACGGCTGAATACAACCCTGCGCTCTCAAATAGGGGTCAGATACCGTCGAAATGGGGATGGGACCGTGAGTGAGAGCAAGTCACCCAATGGTAACGACGCGGATGGCGTCGACGAATTAGCGGCTCTGCGCGAAGCCCATGTCCGTTCTGCAGCCTCTGCAATTGACACTCTTGGTCGTGCTCGCGATCGGCTTGATGATGAAGGCAAACTTCGGTCTGCAATGCGTCGCGAACGTCGTCGACGCGTGGCTGAGATGGGCGAACGCGTCGAGGGAATGCGCGGCGCGTTGCGCAAAGCGAATGACATCCTTTTCGAAGAGGAACTCCATCGTATCGAGGCTGATATGCGCGCTGAGTTGGAAGTCGAGATGGAGCGCTTAGAGACTGAGGCGTTGGAGCGGGAAGAGCGACTTCTTCGAGAGGAAATGCTTCACCGATTGCGCCGGGAGGAGAATCGTCTCCGCGAGCAATTGGACCTTGAGCGTGACCGGCGAATCGAGGAACACACTTCGAAACTTCGAGATCGCTTGAAGGGGGAAATGGAGACCGAGTTCGATCGACGCAAAGCCTTCCTGAATGATCGGCTCGAACTCGAAGCATCGCAGGACATGGATCGTATGGAGCGCCGGGTCGAGATGGACCTTCGCGAATCTGAGGAATCTAAGGTCCATCGCAAAGTCGAGTCATATCGTCTCGAGCAAGAAATCGGCATGCGCGAGCGGCTTGCCGCCGCTCGCAAAAAGCACGAGTCGGAACTTGAAAAACAGATCACAGCAGAATCAAAATCTCGCGAAAAGGGCATGATTGCTGACGTGGATGTTCGTCTGAAGTCCTTAGAGGAGGAGGCCGAGGCGGGCATGTTGGCTGAGTTGGACCGTTGGTTTGCAGCCGAGCGTGAAACCATGGATGCCGCGCTTGTCCTCAAGCGTCAGGAGATGGCTCTTGAGCGCGAGGTCGAGATGGAACAACGTCTAGCCGAGACTCGCAAGAAGCGTGAGAAAGAGTTGCTTGAGAATTTAGAGAAACAATTTGCCAAGCGTGAAGATCTCTCAAAGAAGGAAATCAAGGAGATGCTGAAAGCACTTGAGTCGGAATTGAAAGTGAAGTGGGAATCCATCCTTGTCGAAGCCAGACAAAGCGCCCTTGAGCGTTCAAATGGAAATTGAGAAATCAGCATTCAGACAACCATATTCAATTGGTTTCTGAATCAAAAAAACCACCCAATCTGCTTATGTCTAGAAACTCAATCGGCAATTCATGCAAACCAAAGCAGCAACATTTCTCAGTATCATTGAACAATACAATATACATACTGAATTATTTCCGGTTGGAAATATGTTGAGAGTCTCCAGCCTCCACAAGGGCTTCGGTTCCGGTCGAAGGAGACTTGAGGTACTCAAGGGAATCAATATCGAGATCAAGTCGGGTGAGTTGGTCGCTCTGATGGGTCCATCGGGTTGTGGGAAATCCACATTGCTCAACATAATTGGAGGCCTTCTAGAGGCTGACTCAGGGGCGATATCCCTCTCGGAGTTCAATTACGGAACCAAGTCTCCCAAAAGGGTCGTTGATGTTAGAAGGAGGGGCGTTGGATGGATATTCCAGGACTTCCATCTGATCGATAGACTCAGTACCTTGGACAACGTCATTTTCTCATTGGAACTATCTGGAGTTCCGACAAAGCAGGCCGAGCAACAGGCGATAGAAGCTCTCGAGAAGGTAGGCCTTTCCGATAGAATGGATTTCATCCCTGACCAACTGTCTGGAGGTCAGAGGCAGAGGGCAGCCATCGCTAGGGCGATTGCAGGTTCACGCCCACTCCTGCTCGCAGACGAGCCTACAGGAAACCTCGACGTGAAGAGTGGCCTGGGCATAATCGACCTGTTCAAGAAACTGTGCAAGGAGGACGGCATGTCCGTCCTGATGGTCACCCACGACCCCAATCTAGCATCTATGGCTGACAGGATGCT
>JAQXEV010000061.1 GCA_029250665.1 Candidatus Thalassarchaeaceae archaeon
CAATCGACGACGATGTCGATGGCGACGGCGTCCTGAACGCTGACGATGTCTTCCCTGACAATCCAGCTGAGTGGGCTGACTTCGATGGTGATGGAATCGGCGATAATGCTGACACAGACGATGACAACGACCTTTGGCTCGATGGCATCGACGCGTTCCCATACGACCAGTCTGAGTGGATTGACACTGACGGCGATGGAGTCGGCGACAACGCTGACCTCAACGACGACGGTGATGCCTGGACAGATGCTGAGGAGTTCGAGTGCGGAAGTGACGCACTGGACGCTGACTCAGTTCCTGACGACTACGATGGCGACATGATCTGCGACAAGGTCGACACCGACGACGACGGCGATGGTACTCCAGATACTCTGGATGCCTTCCCATTCGATGCGACAGAAAACGCTGACAATGACGGCGACGGAGTGGGTGACTTCTCAGATACAGACGACGATAACGACGGCTGGATGGATAACGAGGAGCCTAACTGTGGCACAGATCCAATGGATCACACATCCGTACCTGCGGACAACGACATGGACCACGACTGTGACATCACCGACCAGGATGACGACAATGACGGAGTCCTCGATCTCGATGACGCCTTCCCAATGAATCCAAACGAGAACCGTGACCTCGATGGTGACGGAACTGGCGACAACGCTGACATCGATGATGACGGCGATGGCTGGCTCGACACAACTGAGGTGATTTGCCGCAACGCTCTGAATGGACAGGGTGACCCGAACAACGCCAACGTCATGCCGGTCGACAATGAGACCGATGTCGGTCCTGATGGAGAATACGGTACCGATGACGACATGATTGTCGGCGACGGACTTTGCAACGCGATTGATCCAGACGACGACAACGACGGTGTTCCTGACCCAGTCACGTACACTCTCGATGCGAATGGAGTCTGCATCAGCTGTGAAGACTGGGAAGACCACTTCCCATGGGACCCAACTGAGCAGTACGATGGTAACAACGACGGCCAGGGAGACAATGGAAACCCACTGGGTATCCTTGACGACATCAGTGCTGAACCTATGCCATTCATTGCAATAGCAGTTGTTCTAATCGCAGTGATTGCTCTCATCGCCCGCACCGCTGGTGGCAAGGATGATGACAGTGACGAGTTCGATATGTATGACGAGACCGAGCAATTCCTCGACGAAGAAGACGAGGAAGACGAGGACGTCGAAGACGTCGAAGAAGAGATTGACGCCTGATTAGGCTGTCGAACTCGACAAACGTAACCGGATTTCCGGGGCCCCAAATGGGGCCTCGGATCTCCGGCCACCTTTTTCTCAAACCTGATTCACTCGAATCCGGTAGTAACCAATGCTCTTCTCTTTGACCGTTCGGCGTAAACTCAACACCTAATTCGGTGATTATGTGTGTCCGAACACCCCCTACTTCTAATGGAAAAGAGTGGATAATCGCCCCTTGTCTCTTATAAAGAAAGATTGGAATCTCATCGGTGAAACGATTGGAATCTTGTCTAATCAGTGAAATCATTGATTTCCAAATCAGACGGTCAGATCATCCTAGTCAATCTGCTTTGAATTGGGAGCTCTTGACTTTGCCTCTGGCGGCATTAATTTGAGTTCCGATAATAATGAACAAATGAGGTTGACAATACTACATCACAGCCGTCTGCAGATGGCGCAAAACCAAGTGTCAAAAACCTTGCACGACAAGAGTTCAGTAGTGCGGTTCTCGAAGATTGTAGTCGTGCTGGTTTCTGGTAATAAAATGTGCAAAAATGGCGACATAGCGGCGGTTTTGTCCCGAATCAATTTCGATTATCAGCCACACAGATAACGCACCACCCTATAGGGTGGGTTCCGTAACCTTCTAAATGCAAGAAAGACGTGGGAACCAACATGGTTGCAGCCGTGCCGCTCGCTACAGTGAGCCAAACAAACCAGAAGAACCTGACATCGAATGACCTAAGGAACATCGCAATCGGCCTTGCCGCAGCGATCGCACTCATCCTAGTTGCAGGCCAAATCTACGATAGCGGTAGCGCTAGCGTTAGCGCTCTTGAAGAATCTCAAGATGCTAGATTTGTGCCGCCATCTGCTGTCACAACACCGACGACCTCCTCCACCGAAGACGTCGCCTATAGCTCGACGGTACAGTGGAACGATCCTGATGGGACCACTGTTGTTCTAACATGCACTTCCTGTCATTCTTGGATGACTTTTACGGACAACAGTGATTCTACTGCAACCATCACTGGAACTCCTCTTGATGCTCATGTAACTGCCGGGACTGCAATAACCATCCAGGGAGTCTCTGGCGGTGAAACTGTTCAGGCTTCATACACCATTTCTGTTACTGAAGTGAACGACGAGCCTACCCTTGCTGCAACAGGGGCATCTGGCACGTTCACCGAAGGTGGATCAAATTTCGCACTTTTCTCGAGTGCCGCTGCTACTGATTCGGATTCACAAACAACTCAGGCTTACGAGGAAATTGTGATTACTATCACAAATGTCGAAGATGAGGACGAATACCTCGTTATCGATGGCTCAGACTGTGACATCACTACTGCCGCTACTTGTGTCGCTAGTACTACGACCAACTCTGGGGCCGCCGTAGTCACCATGGACAGTACTACTGCAACAGTAACCTGGACTAAGGGTGCTGGAATTTCTGAAGCTCTGATGGAGACTCTAATCAATGCTCTAGCCTACAAG
>JAQXEV010000079.1 GCA_029250665.1 Candidatus Thalassarchaeaceae archaeon
GCACCCGGTCAGCGCTCAATCCCGATTCAGGTCGAAGATTCTGAGGGTGCGAGCGCACTGATTGACGCCGGTGCCGTCATTGAGGTGCTCAACGAGGCGCCGTCGGTGACCAATGTCTCATTCCTAGATGAGGAGGGAGAATGGTCACAATTCGTCGAGATTCCCAAGAATGGAGAGAAAACCTACACGATCGAAGTGACAATCGATGATCCCGATGGTATTTCATCGGCGCAGGTCAAATTAGGCCGTCTTGCTCCTATTGGCAAGTCAGAGACTTGGCTTCCACTCAATGATGAGGGTGAAGATGGCGACAGTTTGGCTGGTGACGGCATCTTCACCACTACAATCAACATCCGTTATACCTTGACTGAAGGTGAGATGAACTTCCTTGTGCGGGCGTCGGATATTTTCCAATCGATGACGCCCGAAGGAGAGCAGATTCATTCTCTCGAATTAATCGATGAGAAGGGCTCTGGGAATAACGGAGGTAGTTGGTTAGTTGACAACTCTACTTCAATCGTTCTCGTTGCTTTGCTCATTCTGCTCGCGCTCGGTGCCACTGCTGTCATCCTAATGATGAGAAATGCTGACCTTGAATGACGATACGCGCGCGCATCGCGACAGGCGAACCTCCTTAGCCCACGATGTTCGCTCCGAACATGTGAACCGAACGAGTGTGCTCCTAATTGCGGCTCTCACCCTGACTGCATTGGCAAGCCCTATTATCGCGGCATCATCCTCCGATGAAGAAGCGGCAGGTCAGCCACGAAGCATCTCAGTTGACCTCACTTGGCCGCATGTTGAGGGGGATTATTCTGAACTCGACTGGCAACAATATGCGACTTACTTCAAGGAGGATCTCGAAAATGATGGCTTCTGGAATCGGGTGGTCATCCATTCAGTTCGTAGCGATGCCGGCTATTGGTATCAGGCCGATGAGTCGTGCTCAATCGGCGATTTCACAGGTCAATGCCATGTCCGTGATTTCCGAAGTGGAATGCACTTCACTGCCTATGCGGACGCCTATGGCATTTCCATCGAGAATGATTGGACCAGAGATATGGACTTGCGACGGTCAATTGGTGGAGATTGGATAGATTACGATGACCGATACTTCGAGGATTACTACATCGATTGGGGCCAATTTGATGATGATGAGGTTGGACAATATTGGGCGAATACTTCTGCGGAATGGTGGGAGAGTGGACGTCCTTCTTCGATAAGTGTAGGGACTACGTTCACTGAATCCTCAGAAAATTGGGAGGACTGGTCCTGGGTCGACCTCGCCGATAACGGTAGCCGGGAGGAGGATTCTGGCTCAGAGTATTGGTTCGAGAATATCTCTTACGAAGGAATCCAAGAAATCTCAATGGAATTCGATGGCTACAACGAAGCGGATTCTTCGACCACAAGCGGACCTACGACTCTGACTGTTCTTCAGGTCGAGGTTCGAAATGTCACCGACTCGGGTCAGAACGATTTGGTAGCCGTACAATTGTACTCTGAATGGGGTGGTGTGGCTGGATTCTACTTTGATGCCGAGAACGCCACAGATCTCGTGCCGATGACTATGTGGAGTTCAGCAGCTTCTGGATTCCCCGATGCCGATGGTGATGGTTGCCCCGACGAGGAGGATGCGTTCCCGAATGACGCATCCGAGTGCTTCGATAATGATGAGGACGGCATCGGAGACAACGCTGACACTGATGACGACAACGATGGTTGGTCAGATGACAACGAGTTCCTTTGCGGAACCGATCAATTCGATGCTCAATCCTATCCTGCCGATTTTGACGGCGACGGCGATTGTGATGGCCTTGACCAAGACGATGACGACGATGGTCACAATGATATCATCGACGACTTCCCTTTCGACGCCAGCGAATGGAATGACAACGACGAAGATGGTACTGGCGATAATGCTGACCTCGACGACGATAATGACGGATTCTCAGACACGGTAGAGCAAGATTGTGGCTCGGATCACCTTAGTGGATTCTCACAACCTCTCGACACCGATCGAGACGGTTCGTGCGACGAGATGGATGTCGACGACGATGATGATGGTTGGAACGACAACCTCGATGCCTTCCCCAAGGATCAGTCCGAGTGGGTGGATTCCGATGGCGATGGCATCGGCAATAATGCAGATCCAGACGACGATGATGATGGCTGGGTTGACCAGAAAGAAGGCGACTGCGGGACTGATCCATTAGATGCAGCGAGTCAGCCTGAAGATCTCGATGGTGACTCGCTGTGCGACGCTGTCGATACTGATGACGATGGCGATAAGTGGTCTGACAGCGTCGACGCCTTCCCTAGAGATTCAACAGAATGGTTCGACAGCGATGGGGACGGTATAGGCGATAATGCCGACACCGACGACGATGGAGATGGTTGGTCAGATTTAGCCGAGGAGACTTGCGACGGTGACAAGGACGATGCATCAATCACGCCAACAGATTCCGATGGAGACGGTCAGTGTGACTCAATGGACCCTGACAGGGATGGAGATGGAGTCATCAATGACGATGATGATTTCCCAGATGATCCGGCGGAACATATTGATTCTGATGGTGACGGAATTGGCGACAATGCCGATGCCGATGATGATGGCGATGGCCTAACCGACCTCGATGAAATAGCCGCTGGCACCGACCCACTCAAGCGAGATACAGACGGTGATGCCTGGGCAGACGGCTTCGATGACTTCCCACTCAATCCGAATGAGTGGGAGGATTCGGATGGAGACGGCGTCGGCGATAACGCCGATGCTTACCCGAGCTTCGCAGCTTGGCAGACAACAGGTGATATGGTGCTGACCATTCTAATCGCGCTGATTGTTGTGGGTTTGCTCGGAGGTGGAGCTTTCGTTATCTCTCGCTCAAAGAAGTCTGAAGATACGTCTGAATTTGCTCAGGATCAATCACATCACTTCGCTCCGCCGAGTCCAGTTTCCATGTACACCGATGAGCAACTACGCGAGGCTGGCTGGACCGATGAACAGATTGCGGAACAGCGTTGACTAATAGTCGAATTATTGGTACGAGTGCCGGGATTTGAACCCGGGTTCAAGCGTTGGCAACGCTCGGTGATAACCACTACACTACACTCGTGCGAAATTCGGGAAACAAGACTCACTTTTCTAAGCGTCGGTCTGCTCAGCAGAGAG
>JAQXEV010000080.1 GCA_029250665.1 Candidatus Thalassarchaeaceae archaeon
AGTCTCCGAGTGGGGCATCCCACTGTCTGAGACCTTCGTCAATTCCTTTGTCGACGTCAGCGCGGAAATCCGTAATGACGGTGACCAATCCGCCTCGAATGTTGTCGTCTATCTGCTCGAGGAAGGCACTCGCAAATACGAGCTCACTATCCCATCTATCGATTCCGGCGATATCGTCGCAGTGACCCTTTATTGGAATCCTCTCGATGTTGGTAACCGGCAGGTAACAATCGCCCTTGACCCGGGTGATTCTATCGAAGAAATCGATGAGACGAATAACGACGAAAGTATCGACTTCGAGGTCGTTCAACGTCCTGCTGGAGTCGACCTCGCCTTCGCCACAGGCGCGATAACAACAACTCCTTCAATCCCGCGCCCTGGCGAATTATTCCAAATTAATGCCCGCATCGATAACCTCGGCTCAACCACAGCTGAGCAAGTCGATGCGCAACTTCTCCTTCACACAGAACGCGGCTGGGAATTGACCTCTTCAACGACGATTCCATCCATCTCAGGAGCCGGTTCACAAAGTGTCAGCTTCGCCCTCAGCACTGAAGAAACCGGGCCGTTTGAATTCCGCATCACACTGACCGGTCCAATTCTCTCAGACATCGATTGGTCCAACAACCAAGTCGAATGGACCGCCCTCGTCGAGAAGAGTACTGTCTCAGGCGGTCGAGGAATGAACTTCCAATCGGGAGAGACCCCCGTCGAAGTCATCGAACTCGATGGAGAGGGCATCGTCGTCGGAGCCATAGACGGCGGCCTCTCGCTATACCGTTTGAACTCCAATCACGGCATGACTGCCTGCACAAATATGCTGGAAGAAACTTGGTCAGGGGACTTCGACGCCGCAGCCACAGACGATGGCAACGCACACGTCGTGTGGACACGGCGCTTCCTCGACACGAGCGGTTATCTGCAACAAACCGTGTCGTATTCAACAATCGATTCTGCTTGTCAAATGACTCCGATTCAAGACTTGATGGATCCGATTCTCCTCTCGGATGGAAAGTATTGGGGTATCGACCTAGATGTCAAGGGAACTGAGTTGCTTGTCGCAGGTTACCACAGAGATTTGCTAACTGGAGGATCCTATCAGGATTTAACCAGCATCTTCCTTCTGGAAGCTGACGCGCCGACCTCCTCGAACGATTGGCGGTTGACACCCAATGTAATCGCAGACATAGATGTGGTCGCAGGACAGACGGATCCTGTGCAGATAGAGTTCGGCGAGGACAATGGCCACATCCTTTTCCAATCAATGCGCAACGATACCACAGGTGTAGACAGGCTTGGCCTCTGGTATGCTCATGGCGATCTTCAACACTCCTCCTGGTCCTACAAAAAGGCGGTCGGTGACGAGGCTTCACTACCTCAGATGAGGGTTGAAACAGTTTCTGGCGAGGACCACTTGATGGTGGCTTGGAAGGAAGGTTCGGGCCTCGATACTCGATTCATCAACATGATTACTGATGATTCATTCAATGCGATTGGAAATAATTCTATTTCGATAAACGCGCGCGGTCTTTCGAAGATAATTTTCCTCGAAAATGACCGCGGAGTGCAAGTATTCCATGACATGGTCGGCCCGTCAGGTCCGCAAGTCCAGTATGGAATGATGAATGCAGAATCCGAATGGATGTCGATTTCGAATCGGATAAGTGCCGGTTGGCTACACTCTGTGAGTCGTGCGCCAAGCGGAGATGAAGTGGCGATTATTCACACATCAAGTCAGGGCTGGGTTATCCGCTCGATAATCGATGATTCGACAGGAGACAGAGATAGGGGCGACATTCTTGAGCAATTGCGCTTTAATCTGGGCTTGGACGAAGGCAGTT
This sequence comes from Candidatus Thalassarchaeaceae archaeon, assembly GCA_029250665.1. GTDB lineage: Archaea > Thermoplasmatota > Poseidoniia > Poseidoniales > Thalassarchaeaceae > MGIIb-O1. The sequence goes on from JAQXEV010000080.1 coordinate 1,842, forward strand.
TCAACATTCTACTGGGAGGTGTTGCTGTCGCAGTTCTACTCCTTTGCACCATCGTTCTCGCCGTATTATCTGGCCGGGCGATTCGCTCGATGGGTGGTCGCCGGCGGACGCGAGCTGAAGGTGTGGTGATGCTCGAAGATGATGTCGTGGATGTAATCGATGAGGACGATATTACCGTCGAGGCCATAGATACTTCTTCTATCGTCGAAATCGTTGAGGAAGATTCCGATTCCGGTTCTTCAAGGCGTGAGCGACGGCAGCGCAGAGCTGACGTAGCAGAGATGGCCGAGATGGCTCCGCCAATGCCAGGAATGATTCCTCCGCCACCAGCTGAGGGAGCGGTTGCTCAACCCCTCCCTCCAATGGGTGAGGCTCCGGCATTGCCCGGACTTCCACCTCTGAATAGGTCAGTGGTTTGTCCTGATTGCGCGAGTCGCTTCGAGGTCGGCATGGACCTGAAGATGACTCGCTGCCCTATCTGTGCGCTGCGCATCGATCTGTGAGGTCGATGGCATGCGCAAGGTGCATCTTGCATCTGCCTCTGAACGGCGGCTGGCTTGGTTGAGTGAGCGGCTTTCTGAGGTTGATTTGAGCGCGGCTGCGCTGGTTTTTGATGAACCGAAGCCACGCTGGGGTGCTCCAGTAGAGGAGCAAGTAGAATTCACTTGTTTGGCGAAGGCTTCGGCTGCCGCCCGAGAGGGGGTTGTTTCTGCGATGGCAGGAGGTGCAACCGCTGATGTGGTAATTGTCGCAGATACCATCGTGGCTGACCCCGATGACCCTCTGATGCCGATGGGGAAGCCCGATGATGAGCAGCACGCGATGGCTATGCTGTTACGACTGTCAGGGAACCGCCATCGCGTCTGGTCTTCGACCGCCCTTGTATATCCTCCAGGAGGGAGGGGCGAGCATATACTACATGGTGGCTGGACCGCAGATTTTTGGACTGAATCTGCGGTAGTCGAGTTCGATGAATTGAGTCAAGACAGACTCTTCGAACTCGTCAGCAGTGGATCTTGGAAAGGCAAGGCTGGGGCTTACGATCTGGCAGGTGATGCCGCTCCAGATACTCGCTTAGTAGAAGGAGAGGAAATCACTGTGCTAGGTCTCGCTCCGGGTGCGATTGCTGCTCTCGAATCTGATTGAGCGCGGCTTATTCGTTGCGGGCACTCCACCAATCAGGGTCTGATTCGGCTTTCTCGACCAGTGCACGTAATGCATCGAGCGTGGTTTCGTGGAGGTGGTGCTCAATGCCTTCGGTGTCTGTATGAGCAGTATCCTCATCGACACCAAGGATGCTAAGGAATCTGACGAGCAAACTGTGTCGCTCTCGAAGGGAAATTGCGGCGGCGCGTCCCTCATCGGTCAGAACCGCGCCACGATATCGTTCGTAATCGACGAGGCCCTCCTCATCGAGACGCTTGAGCATCTTTGTCACAGATGGTCGCGCAACTGCCAACGACTCCGCGATGCGAGCAGGTTTGGCTTGACCCTCCACGAGTTCTAACTCGTGCAATACCTCGAGATAATCCTCGACTCGAACGGAGTGACGAGTCGAACGTCGAACTCCATCGGCCTCGTGTGCCGAACGCAGTGCATCGAGTCTGTCCTCACTCATTTTCAGACCTCAACAAAGGTGACGCCGCCGTGCTTGAGGACAAACTCACGCTGTAATTCATTGAACCATTCGAGCATTGAGGCGGCGAAGCGTACAG
>JAQXEV010000093.1 GCA_029250665.1 Candidatus Thalassarchaeaceae archaeon
CAGAGCCTCTTGCCAAGCTACCGGGTCATCACGCGGCAGGAGCCGTCCGTTCACCCCATCCTCAATCGAATCACGGAAGCCACCTTCATCAACGAAAAGTGCTGGAGTACCCACGGCGAAGGCCTCAATCGGAGTTAGTCCGAAAGGTTCGCCGTGAGCCAAACTAACAATCGCAACTGAACGTCGCATCAAACCAGTCAATTGCAGGTTTGAGAGTCGGGGTGGAGTCAACAATCGAACACCCCGAGCGTCGGCGTGATCATGCAGTGCTTCGAGCTCCTCGAACACGCCGCCACCAACCAAAACAAGACCAATCCCGCTACCTGCAAGCATGGAAATTGTCTCCCATCCGCCCTTGACCCAGCCAGCGTGCCCAACAGTTGTGACCCAAGGAGGGTCAGGGAGTTCATCGAGTTCGACCCAAGCAGCGTTTTCCTCTACGCTTGCTTCAGTTGAGAATTCGCTAAAATCGACGCTTGGATGAATGAATCCAGCCTCACAATCATACACTTTTCGAATTTGCTCAGCACTGTAACTCGAGTTGCCATTAATGCGAGAATTCTCTCGCTTGAGCAAGCCAATAATTGTCCGTCGGTCGTCCCTTTTCGCCTTTGCCAAAGCCATGCTTGTCAGCGTCAAATTCCGCTTTAGTTTCCCGTCCACAGTCCTGTGCAAGACGTCCTCATACAGTCCGCGGTGAGGTTCGAGCATGTGTAAGTGGATCGGGGTTTTCTTAGCTACGAGGCGGATGAGTCCGAATGAGCCATCTCCGCTCACGAGGTGTACCGCATCCGCCTCGGCAAGCGCTTCTTTGAGGCCTCGAATTCCTCGCCAAGCCTTGGTGGATTTGCGTAAATCACGGTTCAAAACCGTTGCAAGTGTACCAGTTTCAGGGTACCACGGTATTTCTGGTTTGAGAAGGGTGATAGAATTCTCTTGGCAGCATTCCTTGAGCTCCCGGCTCGATTGTAATGTTACCATTGTGACATCGAAATGGCGGGAGAGCGCGGGGAGGTTTCTGATGAGGTCGCGCTCGGCTCCGCGCATGGCTTCAAAGGTGCCTTTGGCGACGAGGAGACTGCGCTTTTTCATTTCGACAATCATTGCTCACCAACTCCCGATTCATTGCTATTGGTGATTCTACGATAGACTGCTAGAATGTCTTTTGTGATAGCGGGCCACATGTAAGATGCAGCGGCGCTGTGTCCCGAATTACCCCACTTCTTTCTTTCGTCTTCACTGGATTGTGCGATTCGACTCATCGCCATAGCTAGTGCTGCTGCATCGCCGGGTGGAACAGAGAGTCCAGCGCCCGGCTCGGTGACGAGACGGCCGAGATCGTTGACATCAGCCATGATTGTTGGTGCTCGCATGTGCATGGCTTCAAGCATGACTGTGGGTAAACCCTCGAAGCGTGAGGGAATGACGATTCCAGTTGAGTTTTCGAGCAACCAAAGCTTCTCACCCTCGCTGACAAGGCCAAGCCGGTGAATGTGTGAATTCTGGCTTGCGACGGCGGTGCGCTCGGTGAGCCACTCACCAAGTTCGCCCTTGCCGGCGATTGCGAGGTCGAATCCAGTATCGGATTCGCTCGCGAGCAGATTCCAAGCGTCCATCAGGACATCCAATCCTTTCTGCTCGCTGAGTCGACCGATGAAAGTCAGTAGCGGCCGGTTTGTGTCGCGGCCGTCAAGTCCTCTGGGAATCTCGGCCGCATCAGAAATCGGTGAGAATCCATTAGGGATGATATCGATTGAGCCCTTCACTCCCTTCGAGCGAAGCAAGCTCTCAAAGTAGCTAGTAAGTACGATGCGCGCATCGCTTGAATGCAAAGTACGCCTGCCCTGCAAAGCCCATCGTAGCCGCTTAATTCCATTAGAAATCAAACCATCTTTGACGTAATCATTGTGATAGGTAGTGACAACCGGAACACCTGCGCTGCGAGCCATTTTGAGCGACTTTCGCACAAGAACCGGCAGCGTATCGTGCAGGTGAACAACATCGAATCCATCCATCGAAAGTCCATCCAGACTTACGACAGGGTCGACTCCGGCCAAGACACGACTTGGCTCTAAGCGTACCACATCGACCCCGCCTCGCGAAAAGCGCCTCGAATCGTGTGCTGGCACATCGGCGCACCAAACTGTCACTTGATGGCCAAGTTTGACGAGCTCACGCCCAAGCATCTCGACGTGTTGGTCGCCTCCTCCAACGTGGGGCCAGTACCAGACATGAACGAGGAGAACACGCAAGGGTGTCCCCCGGGTCACAACCGTGCCACCGTCTGCATCAGCCGCAGCCATAGTTCCGCTCCCACTTCGCGTTCTGATAAACGACGCGGCACTCCTGACAGCCCTCTGAATCTCCTGCTTGGCATCTTCCTCACCCCTCAAATCAACGGCTCTGCCTATCGATTTTGGCCGTTGAAGTCTTAGTATCACGGCTCTGGCGAGCCATGAATGAGACGAGTCATATTGGCTACGAGCGCGTCCGAGGGTGCCGAATCGTACGGTCATCTGATGATTGCTGACGCGCTCGACCGCGCGCGCGTTCCGTTCTGGACACGCGCCACAACAATTCGCAACGCTGCGGATTTGAGTCAGGCTTTGGACCGCGGCGCGGTTGACTTAGTCCACTTCACCGATGCAGCTGCTGCGGCGTTCGCTCCGATGAGCAGAGAATATGCTGCGACCGCCTCCCTCTTCCTCGATAGTCCTCCCTTGTCTTCGCGCGCACGAGACGATCTCGATTTGGTGGATTTGACTTTACTCGAGGCCGAGGGGCTTGTGGAGGGGCTCAATTGCCAAACTTCGGTTATCGGGCCATGTCTCGATGTCGATGCCTTCGACCCGGCTGTTACCACTTTGCCACGCGAGCACCTTGCTTCTGTTGATGATGAATCTCGGATGCTGCTCGCGCTTGGCAGCGACGATGATGTCGAGAAAATTCTCGCTGAACTCTCCGCTGAAGTCGCTGCCGCTTGCAACATTATCGCCATGTGTTCTGCCGAAGGCTCAGCCTTGCTGAACAGCCCTCCAAGAATCATTGCTTTACTACAACACGCTGAGGCCATGCTTCTTGGCGAAGGAAGTCACTTTCATCCTCAAATTAGCCTGCACGCTGCTGCGGCAGGATGTCCAATAATCGATTGTATGACCTCCGATCCGCGCGATTGGGCCGATGAGATTTCCAGTATGCATAACGAATGGCGAAGTGCCGGAGGAGTGCCGCGATTCCCAGATGAAGATGCGATCGCAAGAGTGCGTAATACCAATGGTCTGCGAGCCTATGGGCGGGCATTGGAGAAGGCTTGGAATGCAGTAGCCAGACAAAGCGCCCTTGAGCGTTAAAATGGAAATTGAGAAATCAGCATTCAGACAACCATACTCTATTGGAAAAAAAAAAAAAAAAACCACCCAATCTGCTTATGTCTAGAAACTCAATCGGCAATTCATGCACACCAAAGC
>JAQXEV010000014.1 GCA_029250665.1 Candidatus Thalassarchaeaceae archaeon
AATCAATAGCTTTCCAGCCTCTCTCATCTGTAGCATCATCCACTGCTCCTGAATACGCGTTATCTTCTGCGTATGTTGGTGCAGCAAACTCTTCTAGGCTTGCTCCAACTGATGCACCTGCAAATAATGCTAGTACAGCCATTGCGACCATTGCCTGCGTTCGAATTCGGTTTCTCACGGTTGTTTTGTCAGCATCCATACTTACTCACTTAACCCACCACAGATTGCAAAACCATATCACCATAGGGTCAAAATGCTTGAATTTAGGTGAAAAAACCTGCAAAAGGTCTGATTACAAGTTACGTAACTCCAATCGACTTAGTCACTGTTCGACTTCGATATCAATTCCTGTTAGTACTTCGATACCCAACTCTGTAATCGAGAGAGAGACCTTCAATCCGGAGCGCCTTCTCTCGACCATCTCCCAGTCAATTAGCGAACGGACATGGTAGGAGAGGACTTGGGAGGATATTCCAATATCTCTAGCCAATTCAGACCCACTCGGTCCTGCTAAATCCATCAAATCGGCCTGATTTAGGCACATGAGAATTGAGCGCTTAATCGAATTCTTGCTGAAATTAATGTCAAGAAGGGGGCTTGAGAAAGAAGAGGCTGTAGGAACTGAATCAGCAAAGAAAATCAGCAATCGTCCATCTCTTCGCGACCAAATCCTGCCTTCCTTCTCCAATCTATCCAGATGATATGTGGCTTGGTTATTGCCTAGATCTGAGAGCCTTGTCAGAGCTGAAAGATGGATACCTGGGTTGCTCTCAATGTATCCATACAAGCGCCCCCTCTGGAACTCTCCATCTTTGGTTTTGCGAACAACTCCGAACATCAGAAGTAAACTCAACCACATTTTTCTTGATACCGACCATCTTACTGATTCGACAGAATATACCGTTCCGGCAGCGAGAATTGCCGCCGAGCCACCTACTGCAATCTGAATTGTGGCGGGTTTGAGTACAATCTCTTGCTGGATTGGGGCGTGTACAACCGGCAGAGGAATGGGTAGAACTTCGCACCTGCCGTCTCCATTCAAATCCAAAGGGATGCTACTGCTGTCGATGGGTGAGGTTTCACACAGGATTTCATCAAAATCACTCCATCCATCTTCATCGGTATCCTTGTCCAGTGAATCGCAGATTCCATCTCTATCCAAGTCGTTGGGAACAGAGTCCACTATCAAGGGGTCAGAGCCACAGATTTGCTCAATATGATCCCACCAACCATCGTTGTCATCATCCGCGTCAAGATAATCACATATCCCCGATGAATCAGTATCTTGTGGAACGTCTTGCCAGTTCAGTGGGTCGGTTCGACAGGACTCTTCGTGGTAATCAGTCCAGCCATCACCATCGCTATCACCGTCTTCTGCTGAGACATTGAAACTCGCCACGCTCAGCAATATCGCCAAGGTGAGCAGAAGTGGGGATAGACGACCCATGAGAACTTCTCACGCTCCTAGTTCAAAGGTTATTCACACAAGTATTTCCATTATTATCTGAATTAGTTCCATCAGGGCAAGTTGTATTACTCCAAGTTACACTAGTCAGGTCGGCAGGCCCATAAGATGTATTTAGATAAGCAAGATCTGCTCCAGTCAAATCAGCGCCTGTTAGATTGGCGCCTCTGAGATCTAAGTCATACATCATCGCATTTGTCAGATCGGCATATGAGAGATCGACACCCATCCAATTTCCTCCGCCATATATCCATGCGCCTGATAAGTTGGCACCGGACAAATCACTCCATCTGAATTCTGTGTAAGCAAGATTACTCTGAACAAATTGTGCATCGCTGAAATCACTCTGTCGAAATATACCCTGATGCATTGCAGCTCGAGTAAAATCAGTACGATGGAATGTAGAGAACAGGCCGTCTGCACCGGCTAAATTCGCGTTGACGAAGCTCGCGTCGGAAAAATTGGAATACGTCAAACTTGCATTCATCAAGTTTGCAAAATCAAAAATCGGTGGATCAATTTGCCACCCCAAACCATTATTGATATTGAACAGTTGCGAACCTTGGAAATCTAGGTAAGAAAAATCGTTCATTGCTCTAGTGTTATTTAGTCTATTTTCTAAGTCATAAATTGAAGATTGAAGGCTTGATTGTAAAGATTGTAGTGACTGTTGTAATGCTGTAATCTGAGATTCAAAGTCACCGTCTGATGTATTCTCATCATCTAACGCTTCAACGATCAGTGAAATTTGTTCGATTGAATCTTGGCTGTTCTGCAGATTGGATTGCAGCGTGTTCAAGGAGGTTAGGAGATTGTTGATTGAGGCTGCATTTGTTGCATTGATTTCTTCCAAAGATTGACTGTTTACAATCGCTGCTGCCTCCATGGCGGCCAGATAGCTCGATTCCAATTCAGTCAATGATTCCTGGTAATCAGATTCCAATGTCTGA
>JAQXEV010000035.1 GCA_029250665.1 Candidatus Thalassarchaeaceae archaeon
TGAACAAACGGTCGAGACGCTCAGAATCAGCACGATTCGCCTCTGGGCCAGCGGCACCAGCGTCTCGCATCATATTGATGTCAGCACCTGCGCAGAAGTGCTTGCCATCGCCTCGCAGGACAATTACGCGAAGGTACGCAGAACCATCCGAGTCGGTGAGAACTTGTGTGGTGCCAACGGATCGCTCCTCCATCCAGCGAAGTGCATCGATCAGTTCCGAAATCAACTGGACATTGAGCGCGTTGAAGACATCTGAACGGCGCAGGGTCAGACGAGCGACGGCGCCATCGATATCGAGACTGCACAATTCAGCAGCAGGTATCACATCACTCATCCGTGCGCGTGCTTCCATCCAATCACATCCTGAAAACGCCGTAATTCTGATCTGGGAACGGCGCGTTGAGACTCGCTGAAATCGCCAAACCGAGTACATCACGAGTATCGCGCGGGTCGATTACACCATCGTCCCACAGCCGCGCAGTAGAGTAGTAAGGGGAGCCCTCGGTCTCGTATTTCTCGAGAATCGGTCGACGGAATTCCTCCAACTCAGAATCACTCATCGGAGGCAAACCCTCGCGGGCCCGCTGATCTTGTTTGACCGTCGCTAGTACATCTGCAGCCTGCGGGCCGCCCATCACAGAAATGCGCGCATTCGGCCACATAAACAGGAATCTCGGGTCATACGCGCGCCCGCACATACCGTAATTTCCAGCTCCGTGCGAGCCGCCAATGATCACTGTGAATTTAGGCACTGGAACGCAGGAGACGGCCGTGACTAACTTGGCTCCATCCTTAGCAATCCCACCCGATTCAGCGTCACGGCCGACCATAAATCCTGTAATATTCTGCAAGAAAATCAATGGAACACCGCGCTGTCCACAGAGTTCGACAAAGTGAGCGCCTTTGAGTGAGGACTCAGAAAAGAGAATACCGTTGTTGGCGACGATGCCCACAGGGTAGCCATGAACGCGAGCAAAACCGCAAACCAAAGTCGCCCCGTAGCGTGGTTTGAACTCGTGAAATCGCGACCCGTCGACGATGCGAGCGATTACTTCTCTAACATCGACTGGAGTGCGATTATCGCTTGGAATAATGCCCATCAAATCCTCAGAATCGTGGGCTGGATCTTCCACCGGCTTAACGTCCAAACGCTGCTTCGGCTCGATATTCAAATTCTCCACAACATTGCGGACCATCCGCAGGGCTTCCTCCTCTGTTTCAGCGAAATGGTCGGCCACACCCGACTTGCGGGTGTGGACGTCCGCGCCGCCCAAATCTTCGGCGCTGACCTCTTCGCCGGTCGCTGCCTTGACGAGAGGCGGACCGGCGAGGAAAATCGTTCCATTGCCTTTGACAATGATCGATTCGTCGGACATCGCAGGGACGTATGCCCCTCCCGCAGTGCAGCTGCCAAGGACTGCTGCGACCTGCGGGATACCTTTGCCAGACATCATCGCTTGATTACGGAAAATACGGCCGAAGTGGCCGATGTCCGGGAAAACCTCGTCTTGCATCGGGAGGAAGGCTCCGCCGCTATCGACGAGATAGACACAAGGGAGATTGTTGGCGTCGGCGACATCTTGGGCGCGGATGTGTTTCTTGACGGTCATTGGATAGTATGAGCCACCCTTGACGGTCGCGTCATTAGCGACGAAGAGGCATTCGCGACCGTGGATGACACCTATTCCTGTGATTATTCCAGCCGAGTGAGCCTTGCCATCGTAGAGGCCGTTTGCAGCAAGGCTCGAGAATTCAAGGAAGGGGCTGCCAGGATCGCAGATCTCGGCTATTCGCTCTCTTGGGAGCATTTTGTTTCGAGCACGGTGGCGCTCGACGTATTTGCCGCCGCCACCCTCTTTGACGGCTGCAAGTCTCTCCTTGAGGTCGGCGACCAAAGCGAGATTATGTTCGCGTCTGCGTTGCCAATCAGGGCCTGAACGCTCGACTCGGGTCGGCAATCTATCCATGGCTCTCAACACCCGAGATTGCCGGCGAACCTTCAATCCAATGGAGAC
>JAQXEV010000036.1 GCA_029250665.1 Candidatus Thalassarchaeaceae archaeon
TGGCGACGGCCTCGCCGACGATGATGATCTCTGCGACGACAGCCGACCGGGAGAGGAGATAGACAGCGACGGTTGCCCCCCGCCGGTCGATTCTGACGGCGACGGTATCCTCGATGAGAATGACGACTGCGCTGGAACTCCTTCCGACCAAACACCTGACGAGAATGGTTGTGCTGCGAGCCAGCGCGATAGCGATGGTGATGGTGTCAGCGACGCCGATGACCAATGCCCCGAGACGGCGAGTGCAGCTTCAGTGAATTCACAAGGTTGCAGCGATATGCAAGCCGATTACGACCTTGATGGAATCGTCAATGGCCTAGATGAGTGCAGGGAGACCATACCGGGCCGAGAGGTCGACGAGCAGGGATGTTCTGCTTATCAGCGCGACACGGACGCTGACGGGATATTCGATGCATTTGATCAGTGCCCATCTACAACTGCTGGGCAAGATATCGATGAAGACGGCTGTGCTGCATACCAGAGAGACGCAGATGGTGATGGAGTGTCCGATGAATTCGACCAATGCTCTGGAACAGACTCTGATGAGGAGGCAGACGGAAATGGCTGCAGCGCCAGTCAGCGAGATTCTGATTTAGATGGTCAGAAAGACTCCGAAGACCAATGCCCAGACACCCCTGAGGGCGAGGAAGTGGATAGGGATGGCTGCGGTCCTAGCCAGAGAGATACTGATTCTGATGGACTGATGGATTCAGAGGATCCATGCCCCGAAACGGTTGGCTCCGTAGGTGGTTGCCCAGCAATCAATGTCGACCTCGAATTACTGAGTGAGATGACCGCACCGGGAATGGCTAGAATCGCCATGACTCTAACTTGCGAGGGCGGCTGCAAGACCTCGGTTAACGTCGATGGTAAGGAATACGGACGCCTAGCTGAAGGCACTCACCTGCTGATGGTAGCAGTCGTCGACGGCCAAACCGTCGTCGTCAACGGTTCTTTTGGCACCTCATTCCAAATTGCAGAATTGACCATCATATTCTCAACTCCCGAGCCCGAGCCGGAGCCTCAACCGGAGCCTCAACCAAACCCAGGGCCATCTCCTGTTGCTGAATCGAGCCTCATGCCAATCATACTAGCAGCAATCGGCTTTGCAGTAATTGCGCTGGTTGGTGTACTCATCGCCCGGAAAAATATGTCCGAAAGCGATGAGTGAAATCACCCTCGCAGGAGCATTCATCTCTCATCACCACGACCGATGTTCAATCATGTCGCTGCCACGCCGTGCAATGGAACAGATGGGCTTCTTAGTCTGCTGTCTGACTTGCGACGCGCCTGATGTGCCTGGCACAGAGCGCTGCCGTCAGTGCATCGACTCTCATGCAAGGGCTCGGGACAAATTGACCAGTGGGCCCGCGAGCAGCAAGGCAGAACGCCTCGCTCGCGAACATGTCACCATGCTCGCCGACCCAAGTAAGCACATTGACGACAGCCAACATGGAGAATTCATGCTTGCATACCAACGATTGATCGACGCCCACCAAGGTGTTGAGGAAGTGATTACTATGGAGCAGGTGGAGGCAAGGTTTGCCAAACAACGTCAGAAGGAGGACAAGTCACTCATCCGCGATGTGGCAAATCAAAATCCTTGGTCGGACAGAGCTCCTGATGCCGAAGAGCGGAAGGAGATGCTTGCTATGTTTGGCTCCGCAGACAGGCCCGAGGCGCCCTCTTGGGACGACTTGATGGACGAGGTCGGCGAACTCTTGGATGAGGATTGAGGACTACGAGCCTTCAAACGAGGCGCGAGGGAGGGATTGAACAGATGTCGGGAGAGAGAGACCCACGCGCCTCACGGCTCGAGGAAGACCCGTTTGATCGCACACAGTCTCCTGGAAGTCACACGCGTGCGCGCGATGATGGGAATTGGCGAAAGCCACACGTCAGAGTTGTTTTCGCTAACAACGGCCAAGGTGGACAGCCTTTCTTCCGAGTATTTGGGGAAGAGCCACAACCACGGCGAGTCTACATTCACAAGGGCTCAATATGGCATTTTTCCAAAATTGAGATTGAGCATCTTACTCAGGCTACACTTGCCTTTTCGCTCGCACTCGCCTTCATGAATGTGGGTGGGATATTTGGAGCACTAAATGATCCGAGTGAATTCGTAAGGGGCGGGGTATTCTGGATAATTCCAATAGCCCCTGCATTCATCGTTCATGAGATGGCTCACAAGGTATCAGCCCGCCACTATGGTTGTTGGGCCGAATTTAGAGCATCACCTGGCGGGCTAAGGTTCGGAGTCATTCTCGCCGCGCTAATCGGGGTAGTTTTCATGGCTCCCGGGGCCGTCATGGTGATGGGTAAAACAACCAAGGAACAATTTGGAAAAATAGCCCTAGCAGGACCACTGAGTAATGTTATCATGTGGGGGCTTGGAATCGGTTTGATTGCCCTCGGGCTTGAAACCACAGAATTTACCTCTCTGATTGGTGGGAAAGAAAGAGGATTACTTTACCTCTGGTGCTGGGGCAATGCGGGTCTTGGCGCATTCAATATGATTCCATTCGGTCCCCTCGATGGAAGAAAAGTCAAGACTTGGTCAAACGTAGTGTATTGGATTTGGGTATCAATATTTGTAGGGTTGATTTGGTTCAACCTCAACATCTTGCCGACTTTGTTGGAGTAGTGTCCAACATGGCTGAAGATCTCGAAGAGCCGGGATATGAAACTCTGCGTAAATACAAGAAATTTGAAGTTAGAAAATACGCCGATACCATACAGGCCAGAGTTGTCACACAAGGAATGGATTACGGTAGTGCTGCAAGGCCATTCAGAAGGATTGCGGGATACATCTTCGGCGGAAATGAGCGGCAGCAAAGCATTGCGATGACCGCACCGGTTCACATTTGGAAATCTGAAGAAGAGTCCTTGATGGCCTTTACAATGCCATCCGAGCACAAGATGGAAGACTTGCCCAAACCCAACGATTCCGGAGTCGATTTACTCCACGTTGATGGAGAGGTCGTTGCGGTTCTGAAATTCTCAGGACTTTCTCGTCCTAGCAAGGTGTCTAGATTGCAAAAGAAACTAACAAATCTGATTGAAGTCGAGGGATTAACACCTTCTTCACAAGCAAAGCTAGCGGTTTATGACAACCCAATGTCAACACTCCCATTCATGCGCAGGAATGAGATTCACATCCCAATAGAATGGATTGCTTGAACCATCAGGGAAGGGCATTCAGCACGGGCTTCTCGTCGCAGTGGAAGAAAGTCATCAGAGCCCACCACGTGATCATATCGAGGCTGTTGACGAGGTTAGCGACACCGGAGTTTTCCTCGCCGTAATCCTTGCCAGTAGTGTCCATCCATTCTTCCATCTCCTGGAGGGTGTCACAAGTCTGGTGATAGCACCAATAACCATCGACCAAGCCACCGAATCCAACAGTGACCGTCCCTAAATTGTCTTGGAAGCTGGCGTGGTCGCTTCGGGCTGTGGTATCCTCGTAGACGATTATTTCCGGCCTATCCATATCCAACCAAACATCAGTCTTCCAAGTGTCCGCGGAGTAGTTGGTTCCGACCAGAGTCCCCATCTGCTCCTCTAATCCTAGGGCGTCCGAACCTATCCAGTTGGATAGCCCGACCATTCCCGGCTGATCGAGATGGTCGTGGTTCGGCCCCGGGCCGATGTAGACTCGCATTGGCCAGACTTCGGAATCTTTCGGATATCCGTCCTCGTCGATTTGAGGGTCAGGATCTCCGTGTGGGGCTCCTCCGCCACCCGGCCAATTGACTCCAGCCATGTCGAGATTGATATAATTCGTAACTGTAACATCTGGATTATCCTCTGATACGTAGTATTCTGTCCAGTAATCCGAACCGCGCTTTCCACCTTCTTCTCCCGACCACAAACAGAAAACCATCGTACGTCGACTTTCGAAATCAGCGAGGACGCGTGCAGTCTCGAGAACCATCGAAGTTCCAGCGGTATTGTCGTAGGCACCTACGCGGGTTCCGTAGGAGCGTGAGCCTGTGGTGTGTGGGTCAAGGAGGACTGCATTGGCGGGCGGAGCAATGTCGAAGTGTGCTCCAAAGACTAGCCATTCATTGACAACTTCGCTGCCCCATTTGTAAGCGCAGATATTGTATGCTTCAGGATTCTGAACTTGTAAAATATCGGTGAATTCGTAGCGGTGTTGCCGAACTTCGAGTCCGAATGAAGATAATTCCTGAATGAGGTACTGGGCCGCATCTTCGTATGCTGGATTTCCTTGGCCAGCCCAACGATCCCAGTAGCCTTGGCGACCATCGATATCAATAGAAATCGCTGGATCTGTAATCTCGTAAAGTCGATCGTAGACAGTTCTGCCGTGCAATAAACCCGTTGAGTGCGCCCCGCCTTCGGCAATTCCAATATCCATCGCACGTTGGATATTCACGATCTTGATGTCGACCTCGCCGCCTGTTTCGGTACTGGTGTTTACGGTGTCGAATGTAGTATTTTCAGAGACGATTCGCATTATCGCACCTACCCCAGTTCCATCGGAGCCCCCGTGACCAAACCAAGTCGTCCAAGACTCCTCCTGATTCCTCACGGGCCAATTCTCCCGCCCTGATTCACCAATCATGAATAGTATGGATTCGCTTCGAGGTGGTGTAAGAATCGAGATAGTTTCGCTCCCTCCTTTTTCTAGATCGATGACGGTCGAATTCTGTACGAATTGCGTCATCGGGTCAAT
>JAQXEV010000043.1 GCA_029250665.1 Candidatus Thalassarchaeaceae archaeon
CCACCTTCAGTTGGGACTGGTAACTCAGTGGCTAGGCGAGCCTTGAGGTAAGCTGCGGCGGCACGCTTGTGGCTGCCCATCACCTCGCCCGTACTCTTCATTTCTGGACCAGGCGCAGGGTCGAGGCCTCGTAATTTGATGAATGGGAAAACAGGTGCTTTGACACAGACGGCCTCGGTCTGTGGCTCTGGAAAATCGAGATCAGCGAGTTTCTCGCCGAGCGTTAAACGAGCGGCTATGCGTGCGAGAGGAACACCTGTGGCCTTGGCAACGAAGGGGAAAGTCCGTGACCCTCTGGGGTTGACTTCGAGGACGTAAAGCGTCTCACCACGAATGGCGTACTGGATGTTGAAGCAGCCCATCACACCCAACTCAAGACCGATCTTTCTTGTCCAGTCCTCGACCTGCGCGAGAATCTTCTTTGAGACGTTTTGTGGCGGGATGAAGCAGGTCGAATCACCCGAATGAATCCCTGCTTCTTCGAGGTGTTCCATTATTGCACCAATCAGAACTTCTGAGCCGTCACAGACAGCGTCTACATCGAGTTCTGTAGCGTTGCCGAGGTATTCGTCAACTAGCAACGGTCTGTCTGGAGAGAGGAATGCTTCTTGCATATAAGCCGCTAATTGGCGGTCGTTGGATAGAATCTCCATACCTCGACCGCCTAGGACGTAAGATGGCCTGATGAGAACAGGATAGCCGATTTGTTTCACGGCATCACGCACTCCTTCGGGAGTGCTCGCAGTAGTTCCATTGGGCATTCGAAGACCGACGCGTTCTGCGAATTCCTCGAATCTCTGCCTATCGCTTGCCTCATCCACTGCGTCTGGAGTTGTTCCCTGCATTGCGAGGTTGAGACCTAGAGATTCGAGGTGTGGTAGGCGGCCGGCTAGTGGTAGAGCGAGGTTGATTGCGGTCTGGCCGCCGAATTGCAGCAAGATTCCATGGGCCTTCTCTCGCAACAGAATTTCTGCTGTATGCTCGAGAGTCAATGGGTCGAAGTAGAGACGGTCACTAGTGTCGAAATCGGTCGAGACCGTCTCTGGATTGTTGTTGATGATAATCGCCTCGTGACCTGATTCGCGAATTGCGCCGACAGCGTGAACGCAGCCATAATCGAATTCGATTCCTTGGCCGATACGGATTGGCCCACTACCAACTACAACGATTCGTTGTTTGGTGAAGTCTTCCAATCCAGGAACGTGATCGATTCCTGTAGGGGCTGAGCCGCCCTCGTAAGTTCCGTAGTAATAGGGAGTGACAGCAGCGAATTCTGCTGCGCAAGAATCGACCATGCGGAAGCGTGGGTGAATGCTTAGTTCGTGGCGTCGAGTCATCACAGCAAATTCATCGGCTCCCTCAGGTAGAGTCTTGAAGCCGCTCGCAGGGAAGCCCGCGAGCGCGTCAGCAATGTGCAAATCGGTGAAGCCGGCACCCTTCCAGCGCCGCATCTCGACCACGGGAATCTCGCCCGCAGCCATTCCAAGTTCTCCAGCGGCGCGAATCTCAGTCTCAAGCGCCGCCATCTTCTCAAATCTATGAAGGAACCAGCGCGTAATGCCTCCTGAGACATCGCGCACATCCTCAATCGTGTATCCGCGGCGGAAGGCTTCGAAGAGAGCGCCCATCCGCCGATCGGTTGGAATCCTTAGCCAATCGATGAGCAGGGCCTCTGGAAGCGACTCACTGGCCCGCTCATCCATTGTCTCACCACCCGATGCATCGGCCATGGTCAATGGCCTAGGGTGCGGCTGTCCATATTCCAGACTCGCCCACGCCTTGAGGAAAGCTTCCTCGAAGCAGCGACCAATCGCCATCACTTCACCAGTCGATTTCATCGAGGTGCCAATCGTTCGGTCAGCAGTGCGGAATTTATCGAAAGGCCAGCGTGGAATCTTCACTACGCAGTAATCGAGAGTTGGCTCGAAGGCCGCGGTCGTTCCCTCGCCCGTAATCGGATTAGGTAGTTCATCGAGGGTGTAGCCGACCGCGATGAGAGCAGCCATGCGAGCAATTGGATATCCAGTAGCCTTGCTCGCCAGTGCCGAGGATCGAGATACGCGAGGATTAACCTCGATTACTCGATAATCACCAGTCGATTGCTCGACGGCGAATTGAACATTACAACCGCCCTTGATATTCAATCGCCGAATGAGGCGCAGTGCGGCGTCGCGAAGCATTTGGTGGTCACGGTCAGAGAGAGTTTGTTGCGGAGCTACAACGACTGATTCTCCGGTGTGAACACCCATCGGGTCAATATTTTCCATTGTGCAGACGATAATCGCGTTGTCGGCGCCGTCGCGCATAACTTCGTATTCGTGTTCTTGCCAACCGAGAATACTCACTTCGATGAGAACTTGACCAATTGCAGAATGAAGAATGCCTTGGCTCGCTATCTCGACCAACTCCCCCATGTTATGTGCCGTCCCGCCGCCTAAGCCCCCTAGAGTGAAAGCGGGTCTGATGAGTAATGGGAAGCCTCCGAGCGTCTCGGCTGCAGCGATTACTGCTTCGATTGTATCGCAAGCGATGGCTTTGCAGACAGGTAAGCCAATCTCCTCACAGACCTGCTTGAAGAGGTCACGGTCTTCTGCTTCATCTATTGATACGAGATCACATCCGATGAGTTCGACTTCTAATTCATCGAGGCTACCATCATGGGCCAGTGCCGATGCGATATTGAGGGCGGTTTGTCCGCCCATACCAGCAAGCAATGCATCGGGTTTCTCGATTTCGAGAATGCGCTTGACAACTTCTGGAAGAAGAGGTTCGATGTAGATACGGTCGGCCATCTCGGGGTCGTTTTGGATGGTTGCTGGATTGGAATTGATGAGGATGATTTCGTATCCGTCGGCGCGCAGGGCGCGGCAGGCTTGACTGCCTGAAAAGTCGAATTCAGCGGCTTGGCCGATACGAATCGGGCCACTGCCTAGAATCACGATTCTCTCGAGGTCTTCTCTGCGCGGCATCAATTCTCACCTCCAGAAGTTGGGATGGGGATGCCTGCAAGGTGGTCAGCGACCATGTTGGCAAATCTATCGAAGAGCGGGGATGCATCGTGAGGACCAGGGCAGGCCTCAGGGTGATACTGGATTGTGAAAGCCCGCTTACCGATCAGGTCGAGGCCCTCGACGGTACGGTCGTTGGCATTGACGTGACGAACTTTGAACGGAGCCTCCAGCTCGTTGCTACCTCGTGCCGAGCAGGCACCTGATGGGTGCGGCGCGAGCATTCCCTTCTCAGGGTCTTCGACAGCGAATCCATGATTCTGGCTGGTGATGTAAACACGCCCCGACTCAAGGTCGACGACTGGTTGATTGGCACCTCGGTGGCCGTAGCGCAACTTGTAGGTGCGCAGGCCAGCGGCCAAACCCATCAATTGGTGACCCAAACAAATCCCCATCACAGGAAGGCCTGCACGGACAGCCGCGGCAAGAGTCTCGCGGGCAGTAGTAGCGGCGCCTGAATGGGCCGGATCGCCAGGTCCGTTTGAAGCAAAGAAAGCGTCCGGCTCCCATTTGAGAATCTCATCGAAGGTGGTGGTTGCCGGGCACCAAACCACCTCAAAACGCTGACATAATTCTCGCAAGATATTGTATTTGATACCACAGTCAATTGCCGCTAATCGAGGCAGTGGCTTTCCATTATCATCCACCGCATTAGGGTTGAGAATTACCGCTTCCTCGCAGGTGACTTCAGCGACTAGATCCTCCGCGTCCGGAGGCGTCAACTCATCGAGGCGGACGAGCATCTCTCTCTCCGCCTCGGCCGGCCCAAAGATGCAGAGAACAGTGCCGTGCTCGCGCACGCGGCGAGTCAACTCGCGCGTGTCGATGTCTTGGATGCCGGGAACTCCGTGCGCGAACAGTAAATCATGGACGCTACCAATTGCATGCCGGTGGTCTGGGTTTTCCATCATCTGGCGACAGACCACTCCACGCGGCCACACGCCAGCAGATTCAGATGTGCCCGCATGAATGCCATAATTACCCAGTAGTGGCCAAGTGAAGGTCAAGACTTGGCCTGCGAAAGAAGGGTCGGTGAGACTTTCCTGGTAGCCGGTCATTCCAGTGGTGAAGACCAATTCTCCTTCTGCGATGACCGGTGCTCCGAATAAACGGCCGCGATAGCGCGTTCCATCGGCTAATAGCAGCAATCCGTCAGCGTCAGAAGACGGTTCTTCAGCGACTGAATCAAGCAATATATCGGCCGCATCAGGAAAAGAAGGAGGGTTCAGAACTCCTGAAACACCGGCGCCGGGAATGAAGCCCCTCACGGGAGCGTTCCCCGACATCAGCGATACTGCCTGAATAAGCCTCTTAATCATTCGCCGGTGGTAAAATTGGTTGAACTTTCAAGACTCCTCGATTTAGAGAGGTCATTAGTCGTCTGAGGTGATGACTTTCTTACGATCTAGGCTCGGCACCACTCTGATTTCACCGCCAGCAAAATATTCGCTCTCTTCCAGTGGACCAACGAAAGATTCCAAGAAAACTCCGAGCGCTGCAACCTCAGAATGTGGCTGGTTTCCGACTGATACATTGTGAGTTGCTAGTCTGAAAACCTCACCAGGGACCTTCGTGCCACCAACGACTACAACCATTGGACGATTCCTCTCAATGACTCCCACAGCCGCCCTCCAAGGCTCTCCATACATCGTAAGGTGAACAATCACGCCCGGCTCGCCATCGCCGGCGTCTTGAGCGAATTTGCGAAGCCAGGCCATAGGCTTGGCTTCGTAACGGCAATCGAATGACCCGCCAAAGCGGGTCGTTACAGTGCGCCACGTCTCGAGTGCCGACTCATCCTCTTCACCCGCGAGGATTACCTCGTCAGCACCGAAAGCCCTCGCGGTCAAACCTAGATGGCTGGTGATGCGCTTGTCACGCTCACGACGATGCCCCAAGCGCAGCACGGAGATTCGTTGACGCGGGAGGCCGGTGCTATCGTCGGTCACGTTCTCACGCGGCCGGCCCGACTTCATCAGCCTGACCCTCATCACTAGACCCATTGAAGGCCGGCATTAACTCGACAGGCATGTGAATCATTTGAGTTCGAACCCATTGCAATAGGATGGCATCGATGAAGAGCTTGGCTGAGTAATGAATCATCACTGCCAGAGCCATCAATCGGAGGCTACCGAACATCGCAGTCTGAGTAGTAACCTGATCCGTCAGCAAGGCGAACCCAAGGGGTTCGAGAATGTAATACAATGCGAGGACGACTAGAAGACCGCCGATATTCGACATAGATGCATGTCCTCGCTCTCTCCCAACACTCCACACGACTGTAGCGAGGAAGACTAGTCCGGGAACAATCATCGCGAGTTTTGCAAAGTCGAACTCTCCCAATAGTGAGAGAGGCATGTCAGCATTGTTGAGTGCTGTAGCTCCCTTGCCTACTGCTATCCACCAGAACAGTCCTGACATCATCAAAAGAACGCCTGAAAGCCAACCTCGATTGGTAATCATATCGCGGATTTCATGCCTGTCTGAAGGCTGTAATCGCTGCAGAATTGACTCCATAAGTTCCAGAGCATCATTCGTCGGAAGATCCTCCTTTGCTGATGCAGCGAGGCCCTGTTGAGGGCTGATATCGCCGGAATCTACAGCGTCGTCGCCCAGAACCATCGCCGGATTGCCGCTCCGTCACATCATAAAGGGTACGTCGAATCCAAGGCGTGAAATGGCCGACTGGAGACCCATACTGAATCGCCGAGACGGTGGTTTCCCGCGAATTATGGGTATTCTCAACATCACACCCGACTCATTTCATGCTGATTCAAGAATTGATTCAGTAGCGGACGCACTTGCTCGCGGAAAGCGAATGGTAGAGGATGGGGCTGAATGGTTGGACATCGGTGGAGAATCGACTCGACCGGGGGCTGAGCCAGTTGCCTCTGGCGATGAAATGCAGCGCGTTTTGCCGGTTGTTGAGGCTATTCGCGCTGCGCTACCTGATGTTGGCATCTCAATCGATACGCGGCGTGCCAGTGTTGCACGTGCAGCTCTTGCGGCGGGTGCCGATATGGTCAACGACGTTAGCGCGCTATCAGATCCTGAAATGCTCGATGTCGTCCTTGAGGCTGGCTGCCCTATCTGCTTGATGCATATGCAAGGGCTACCGGATGATATGCAGAATGATCCCGCCTACGGTGACGTGGTTTCCGAGGTGCGTTCGAGCCTAGCCGTATCGACTCAGGCTCTCTTGGATGCCGGTGTCGAAGCTGAGAGAATTATCGCTGACCCCGGCATCGGTTTTGGTAAGCTACTCGAACACAATACGACTCTACTCGCGGCTGGACGCGGGATAGTTCCCGTAGAGAGGATGTCCCTCATGTGGGGCGTTAGCCGCAAGCGAATGTTCGCACACCTGCTCGGCAGGGACGATACTCGCGAGCGGTTGGCAGGTACTCTAGGAGTCGCCGCTCTAGCCCCCGCCAAAGGCGTCGACATCATCAGGGTGCACGATGTGCGC
>JAQXEV010000054.1 GCA_029250665.1 Candidatus Thalassarchaeaceae archaeon
TGCACCGTGGCTGGCCGGAGACCGTTCCTCAATGAAGCATCTTGGGGAACTGATGGCTAGGCTGCATTCGATACCTGATGATGGGACTTTCATTTCGGAATATACGATGGGAACTGACGTTTGGCCGGAATTGTTTGAGAGGGCTGAGGCTGAGAATGCTTGGTCGCCATTTTTGCGAGAATTAGAGGCAGAATTGGCACGGCTGCCAACAGTATTGCCTGCAGGTTTACCACGTGGAATTATCCATGGTGATTTGTTTCAAGATAATGTTCTAGCGAGCGATGGAGAAGTGAAGACTGTTCTCGATTTTGAGGATGTGTGCATCAATGTTCTCGCGATCGATTTAGTGGTGGCCTTCATCGGTTCTGGCTGGGAAGACGGTGTGCCTGTTGAGGAGCGCTGGACTGCGCTGCTCGAGGGTTACGAATCTGTGCGTCGGTTGAGTGAAATTGAACGAGCTGCGCTACCCGAATTATACTACTACGCGACGCTTTCGGTTGCGGCTTGGCGATATCGAAAATTCAGAATGGAAGTCACTGGGACTGAACACTCTGACCGCTACAAGTTGATGACGGAGAGATTGGATATCCCACTACCATTCTTAGGTTACCATCCCAGAGGTGATTGAATTGGGAATCGTTCATTCCGTCAATGCAAATTCTGCTGGAGGGGTGCCAAAGCCACCGGTAGGAAGAGCACTCTTGCTGACCGGTGGAGTCGAGGGGGACAAGCAAAGGGACCTGAAATATCATGGCGGCCCAGCGCGGGCGGTCTGCTTGTTTTCCCTTGAGAAAATCGCTGCATTGCGGGCCGAAGGACACCCGATTGGTGTTGGAACAACTGGTGAGAATCTGACCATCGAAGGCCTCGATTGGGATTCTCTTGAGGGTGGCCAGGAATATTCGATTGGCGACGCAGTGATCGAATTACAAAAGCCAGCCCCACCATGCAGCGTCATCGCTGACTCATTTTGCGAAGGAGATTCGGCGCGCATCGACGAGTCTCGTCACACAGGATGGTCGCGTTGGTATGCTTCAGTCTCTGTCGAAGGCGAGGTCGAAGTCGGCGACACAATCACTCGCATCTAGGACCGAAGCCTACTCTGCAGCGCTTACTATTGTTGTATGGTGCAGAGGACAGGATTCGAACCTGTGAAGCACTACGCACTGGGACCTCATCCCAGCCCCTTTGACCACTCGGGTACCCCTGCTTGGGAACTGGGCGACCGACCTCGCCTATTTCAGAATGGCGAAGATGAATCATTGAGAACTAAGCACAGTGGTGGCTTGAGTGTAAAAAAGAGCACTGTTGAAAGACAGTGCAGGAGACTGGTTCTACCTCTATCGTGCCGGCCATAGATTCTTCAAAGAACGGCCAAACGAATCCTCATGAGTAAGAGAGGTCTGCTAATTTTCGTAATGCTGCTTCTCTCGATGGCCGGTGGCGTGCAATCTACCAGTGCCCAAACAGTTACCCCTGCAGTCGAGTTGTCCTGCTCACCTGCCTCGATATCAATTGATGTGTACCCCGGTGCGACCAGAATAGGATACACCACCTGCACGGTAAGCAACCCGAGCGTTCACTATGAGGAAATCAACATTATCTACCAAGCAGGACCACTAGTGATTAGCGGGATTGGCTCAGTGAGCCTCGGACCTGGTTTGGAGGAGGAATTCCAGGTGCATGTACGTGCGGACGCAGAGATGGCAGAGGGACAGCACCAGATTCGGATCACTGCTTACGTCGACACCGTCAATGGGGTTCCCTCACCCACACAGGCGGACTCGGAGGTGAATGTCTTGGCCATCATCAACCAGTTCTCTCGGCTCAGGGTGGAAGCAGTGGACCCCTTGGTCACAATGGGAGTAGGGGAGGAGATGACAGTTAACTTCCTCGTCTACAATGACGGGAACGCAATGGACACATTCTTGCTGGAGCTCGAGTTCATGGATGAATTGAATGACGCAGGTTGGGTTGCTTTGATGTCACCAACGAAGGTGCAGGTAGAGTCCAGAGGCCCTCCCGAGAGGGTCAGAATAACATTGGAGGCCCCTGATGACACCACCTACTTGGAGGGCGGAACCTCAACTAGCAACGGGACCACGGAGTACTGGTACTCAGTGGGGCTGAAGGTGACAAGCGAGTTCTCGCTACGAGTCGAAGGTGTCCCAAATTATCAGATTGAAACATCGGTGATAACGCTGCAGGAGTATCCAGAGGAAAGTGGGCTGGCCAGCGTCACAGAGGCTCTCCCCTCCCTAGGAGCGGCACTGACCATCCTGACGATACTGGGAGTTGCGGTGACTACCAATCGGCATCATTGAGTGCCGTGACCGCCCCTCAGAGCGCATGAGTTGGGTCAGCCTAGTGGGAAAGGGTCTCTTTAGCGGGGCTGTGATTGTGATAGCAAGCGAGATTGCGAAGAAGTCGGCAGCGTTCGGTGCATTAGTGGTCTCGCTGCCACTGACAAGCATCATGGCGATGTCTGTCCTGTATCAAGACACGAAAGATACCGCTCAGGTTGCCGATTTTGCAGAGGGTATTCTCTGGTTAGTCTTCCCATCCCTCGTTCTCTTCGTGATATTGCCTCAAATGCTCAGACGCGGCTATGGATTTGAGGTCGCAATGGCTGTTGGAATTCTAGGAACTATCGTCGCTTATGGCGTCGGAATCTGGGTGGCCCAATCATTCGGAAATATCAGTTGAATGACCCTCAAAGGCTAGCAAGACCCTCGTCGAGAAGTTTCAGTGTAATCTCGACGTCCTCCCCATTGAGTACCATTGGTGGTTTGATCTTAATCACATTGTGAAGAGGTCGCCCATGAGCAATCGAGAGCGCCTTACTGAGATACTTTTCGCGAGAAGCGAGCAACTCTTCCAAACGGCGCCCATCATCATTCATCGTCGAATACCTCGATCTCAACCTGACGCTTGACGAGGTCGGTAAAGCGAGAGGTGTAGCGTGTTGCGCGGACGACGTGATTGTCAATCCAGTGATAGTTTCCTCCACGAGGTTTGCCCATCAGCAAAGTGTGGTACTGAAAGCCATTCTCAACCAACCAACATTCCGTCACTTCTCGATGATCTTCCGTCCTAGCTGTGAAGAAACAGATGTGATGGCCTTCAGAATACCAGCGATTGATGGTCTCGACCGCATCGGGATAAACT
>JAQXEV010000065.1 GCA_029250665.1 Candidatus Thalassarchaeaceae archaeon
GGTAAGAAGCGGCCCTCAGGTCCACCCAAGAAAGGCGCGCCAAAGAGCCCACCAAAAGGCCCACCAAAAGGGAAGCCAAAGGGTGCGCCAGGTGGCAAGAAGAAGCGCAAGCGCCGACTCCGAATCAAACTTGGACTACGAGAATCAGAGATATCTGAGGCCGACGATCGATACAAAGACGAGTTGGGTTGGACTGCTGCTGGAACGATACTCGAAGATATGGAAGAGAGCGGTCCGAAAGAACCGGAAATTATTACTCACCAATGTTCAATGTGCGGCTCAATGATGCAAATTCCTCGCCCCAAGCGAGACCGCTACAAGGTCGAGTGTGCTTACCCTGAATGCGGGCACTCCGACATGATTGGCCTTTGAGCCCCGGCTCTATCAGATACCGGCCACTTCGATCAACCGTCGTCCCGCAGCGAGAAGCAGCACGACAACCAGCACCAACCGAACGGTGCGTTGATCAGCGATTTCCGCGCCGAATCGAGAACCAACGAATCCTCCAATGAGGACTGCGCCAGCGAAAGGTGCAAGCGTAGCCGGCTCAATCATCCATTGTCCAGATAGTGAAGACCCAACTAGGCCCGCCGCCGAATTGACCCAGATGAAGAGGGCAGCAGTAGCAGCAACAGTCTTCGGCGCCGCCCAGCGTTTGAGTAAAATTAGTGGGGAGAGGAAGATTCCTCCACCTACACCAACCACTCCACTTACCAAACCGATGCCAGCACCAAACGGCACAGCCTGAACGAGCGAAGGCTCAGTTACCGACGACTCATCAATATCTTGTCCTATTCCCAGCAAGCGAAAAGAAGCCCATACTAACGTTAGTGAGAGAAGCGTGTCGTAAATCGCGCCATCAACATGCAGGTATCCACCGAAAAGAGCCAACGGAACACTTGCGACGACAAATATTGCAGTTAGCCGAGGAACGTGGTGCCCTGCCCGTTGATAGTGGTAAAATGCGATAGCAGCGACGATGAGATTCAAGCACCAAGCGTGCTGTTTCAACCAAGCACCCTCCATCGATGCGAAGGAGG
The DNA here is from genome assembly GCA_029250665.1 of Candidatus Thalassarchaeaceae archaeon. Taxonomy (GTDB): domain Archaea; phylum Thermoplasmatota; class Poseidoniia; order Poseidoniales; family Thalassarchaeaceae; genus MGIIb-O1. The sequence goes on from JAQXEV010000065.1 coordinate 1,041, forward strand.
TGAGTGAAAGCACTGCGAGATACCCAGACGCTCCACCATGGCCGACTGAAGAGTAGAGTGCAGCGACAACCAACAGAGCGAGTGAAATTACGACCTCCTCAGTTCCGAGCACGGACGGAGGAGACGGGAAGAACACTTCAACGAGGCGGTGTCTGCCGGTTCGTGGAGCGGGGCGTTTCGTTGGAGCGGGCCATAGAATTGGCTTGTGAAGTGCCGCTGGCTCGCGGCACAGAACCAGTCAGTTTAGACGAGGCTAGAGGCCGAGTTCTTTCTTCGGGCCTTGCCTCGAAAGTCGACGATCCACGCTTCGATAATTCTGCAATGGATGGATTCGCGGTGCGGGCAGAGGATTGTGTGGACTCATGCACAAAACTCGAGATTGTAGGGGCCTCTCAGGCTGGCTCAGCAAATCTTCCAGTGGTTGGGAAGGGGCAGGCCAGTCGAATCATGACCGGCGCTCCCATTCCCGAGGGAGCTGATGCCATCGTCATGGTAGAAGATACGAGTGTTGTCGACAACATTGTGACGATTGAAGGGCCGGCGCGACCAGGATATATCCGCAGGCGCGCTGAAAATCTTACAGAAGGCGAAGAAGCACTTCTTGCGGGTGCGCAACTCACACCAGCCAGTATCGCCTTGGCTGCAACAATGGGCTATGGCGAGGTCGAAGTAGTCACCCAACCACGCATCGCCATTATCTCAACCGGAGATGAATTGGTTCCAGCCGGCGCCGTCCTTGAGCCCGGACAAATTCACGAATCAAACTCTCACGCACTGGCGAGCCTAGTCGAAAGTATGGGATGCAAAGCAGTGCGCGTTGAGGCTGTGGAAGACTCACTCGACAACCTACGCAACACTCTCGATTCACTCGCTGATTGCGACGCGATCATCACTAGCGGAGGAGTTAGCATGGGAGAATGGGACCTTGTGAGGAAGCTAATGGAGGAAGAAGGAGAAATTTCCTTCTGGAGAATGAAGCTGAGGCCAGGCGGCCCACCTCTCTTTGGAACTTGGAAGAATACACCTCTATTCGGCCTTCCAGGAAACCCAGTCAGCAGCCTAGTAGTATTCCACGTTCTAGTTGCACCATGGATAGCCAAGTCACTCGGATATCACAAGGAAATGGGCCCTAGACTAAGCCAACAAGTATCTGTAAGGCTGGCTCAGGATGTGTCAGGTGCACCTGGCAAACTTTGCCTAAGGAGGATTAGGATAACATCAGAGAACGGCGAACTAATCGCGACTACCCACACGCATCAGGGCAGTGGAAATATCCACAGCATGGTCGCTCATAACGGCTTGACATTACTTCCACCGGACGCAGATGGAAAAGCCGGAGACATAATCGACGCACTTTGGTGCCGGTAGAAACCTCATAACTGCTTTTCCTCTTCCTCTCATTTGTGCCTCCCAAGTGGTGGGGACATTTCCTCAGCGATGAGGAGCTCTCCAAACTAACTCCTGCTGAATTAGAGGAGTACACCAAAGAAAAGGAAGATTGGTTGAAAGCAGACCTCCAGCAAACACTCAATCCCTCTTTATTCGGATCCCCAGTCGGTGATCGACAGTGCGCAGCAGATAATTGCGATACGAGAGAATTCAGAAGAACTGGATATTGCCTCGACCATCGAAATACTAAATTTTTTGATACGTTTGAAGTCAATACACCAGGTATTGGGACCACTGCTTTTATTGCAAAAAAAGTCTATGAAAGTGATAATCGCAGTGATGCAGCTTTGGTCGGCGCTGGTGTATTTGTCGGCCTTTCAATCTATGAAACAGCAGTCAGCATGCTCCCCGATCGCTTGGAATTAATATGGAGGGGGATAACTTGGGGGGCAATTATTGGATTCCTTCTGTGGTTACTTGTTATGGCTAATATTTCAGGACAATATGATACAGACCCCAATCAACCTAAGGGTGAATTTTGTGAAGAAACAGGAAATTGCTGGTTCCCTCCCCATACTGTAAATGGAATAATAGTCAAAATTTTAGGTGTTATTACAATCATAACATTGGTGCCGTTATCTGCATCAGCAGGCGCAATGTTCGGATTTTTAAGATATGAATCTGAAGAGAAGAAGTATCTCGATCAAATTAGCATTAGGAGGTCTGAACCGGGGTCTGCAAACAAGAGGCAGACAATGAAAGTCGCCAAAAGTCAGCAGCCCACAAAACAAACTGAGCCGATACTTAGGCGATGCAAGCATTTTTTCAAAGATGAATCTGACATACTTTACGAAGGGAAAACGGTGCGATGTAGCAATTTCCATCCAAACGAAAGGTATTGTGATGAGCACGGGGGATGAAGATACCTCTCTTCAGAATTGGTCCTGCAAGAATGCTGCCAGACGCCGATGCTGAGGCTGGTCAAATCATCGATGCCCTATGGCTTCTCTAATCTACACAACAAGGTAGCGGATGAGTTCAAGGACACCCTCGCTCACGGTAAGACTGCGCACGGGGGGAAACATCTGGCTCAAGGCATGAAGAACGGAGCGTCCGACGACGGCTGGATAGTAGTCAAGGGAGCGCGGACGCACAATTTACGAGACATCGACGTCTCAATTCCACGTGGTAAATTTGTAGTCATATCCGGAGTATCGGGTAGTGGCAAATCCAGCCTCGCATTCGACACTCTGTACGCTGAGGGACAGCGCCGCTACGTCGAATCACTCTCTTCCTACGCGCGCCAATTTCTTGGACAAATGAAGAAACCGGACTGCGATAGCATCGAAGGGCTCTCACCAGCTATCAGCATAGATCAGAAGCAAGGTAGTCACAATCCGCGTTCAACGGTTGCAACAGTCACTGAAATCATGGATTACCTCCGCCTACTTTGGGCCCGAGTAGGACTTCCACACTGCCCGGATTGTGGCAAGGAAGTTGCACGAAGAACGGTCCAAGAGATAGTTGACGACGTGCTCTGGCGTTTCGAAGGACACGCAATAGCAATCTGGTCTCCAACCATCCGCGCCCGCAAGGGAACCCACGCAGACTTGTTCAGGGCACTTGTCGAGCAAGGCTATCTTCACGGCAGAGTCAATGGGCGAGAAGCAGAATTCGATGACCCACCAATACTTGAGAAAAATTTGCGGCACGATATCGACGTCAGAATCGATCGCTTACGTCTTTCTCGCGCAGTAAAACAACGCCTCACCGAAGCAGTCGCAGAAGGTATGCGACTTGGGGGTGGAGCGGTGGCAATTGAGAGCCTCGAAGCCCCAGTAGCCGGGAAGGGAGAGGATGTTAAAGCCCAGAAATTTCAGACTCAAATAGGTCAAACCATCGCTTACACCGAGGAATTTGCCTGTCCTGAGCACGGGTCCTTCCTTCCTGAGGTAAGCCCCCGCGTTTTCTCATTCAACAACCCCCTCGGAGCTTGTCCTGCGTGCCAAGGTTTGGGAATTCAACGAGAATTCTCCAACGACCTTGTCATCGATCGCCTCGCAACAGTTGAGGAGGGTTGTATCCGACCATTCCGCAGCTCGATGATGTCAGGCTGGTATCGAAAACAAATGACGCAGGTATGCCAGCACTATGGAATCCCATCCGACGTCCCATTTGGGGACCTCGATGATGATTCCAAAGACGTCCTTCTCTATGGCACCGGAAGCACTGCGATTAATTTCGAATTTACTTCAGAAAAAGGCTCCGCCTACAAAATGACGCGTCCTTGGGAAGGAGTCTTCGCGCGCATCCGTCGCACCTACACCGAGACTGCCTCAGACCGCACACGCTCCCGCCTCGCATCCTACATGACTGACGAGCACTGCCCCGATTGCAACGGTCGTAAACTCAACCGTGCTGTAAGTGGAGTGACGGTTGGGGGTGTTACTCTTCCAGCCTTCTCAGCATGCAGCGTAATCGAGGCGCTGGCGGTAGTGCAAAATTGGCGTCTCGGCACAACTGACGACACTTGGTCACGCCTTGAGCGCGACGTCCCGACAACACAAATCGTCCAAATCACCGAACATCTCAACGAGCGAAGCCTATTCATCGGTAGTGAGGTAATCAAAGAAATTGAGGCGAGACTGCGTTTCCTTGCACTCGTCGGCCTCGATTACCTAACGCTCGACCGCCGAGCAAGCACACTATCCGGAGGGGAATCTCAACGCATCCGCTTAGCGACTCAGATTGGAACGCGCCTGACGGGAGTTATGTACGTCCTTGACGAACCATCGATTGGTCTGCACCCAAGAGACAACAACCGACTCCTCGAGACTCTCCGAGAACTCACAGAACTTGGCAACACTCTACTCGTAGTCGAGCACGACGAGGCTACTCTGCGTCAGGCAGATTGGCTCGTCGACATGGGAATTGGTGCCGGGAGAGATGGAGGTGAGGTAGTAGCAAATGGCGATATCGACACGCTGCTCACATCCAAAGACAGTATCACTGCAGCCTACCTCTCCGGCCGCAGCGAAATCCCACTACCCGAAGACCCAGCAATTCCCGATAAGGATCGCTGGCTGACAATTCGCGGTGCCCGCCAAAACAATCTACGCGACATCGATGTTGACATACCACTAGGCTGCATGATAGCAGTTACAGGAGTGTCGGGATCAGGTAAATCATCACTCATCACCGAAACGCTTGCCCCTGCGCTTCTCCGCGAATTACACGGAGCCGACACGACTCCAGGAAGACACGACCGAATCGAAGGAATCGAACAAATAGACAAGGCGATTGTCATCGACCAATCCCCCATCGGCCGCACCCCCCGTTCTAACGCAGCGACATATACGGGTGCATTCACGCCGATTCGAACTCTGCTGTCAGAAACCAAGCTCGCCCGCGAACGAGGTTACCAACCAGGGCACTTCTCATTCAACGTCAAGGGAGGGCGATGCGAAGCTTGCAAAGGAGCCGGTTCGATGAAGCTCGAAATGAATTTCTTGCCCGACGTCTGGGTCACTTGCGACATCTGCAAAGGCAAACGCTACACACGCGAAACTCTCGAAGTTAAATGGCGCGGAAAAACAGTTCATGACATCCTTGAAATGCCGGTAGAAGAGGCTAACGAATTCTTCCAGAATCAACGCAGCATCCATCGAATACTTTCGACGCTGAAGGACGTTGGTCTGGGTTATATTCGCCTCGGTCAGCCAGCGACGACACTCTCGGGCGGGGAGGCCCAACGGGTGAAATTAGCGTCGGAATTGCACCGACCCGCCCGCAAACACACAGTGTATATTCTCGATGAACCGACTACAGGATTGGCGATGTCAGATGTCCATCAGCTCATCGAAGTACTTCTGAGATTGCGGCGCAATGGCCACACAGTGATCATCATCGAACACCACCTCGACGTGGTCAAGTGCGCCGATTGGGTGCTCGATCTTGGCCCTGAAGGTGGAGAGCACGGTGGCGACATCGTTGCCGAGGGCACTCCCAAGGAAGTTGCGCGCAACAAACATAGCTACACCGGCAAACATCTGAAACCTCTACTCTAGCCAAAATTTTCGATTTTTCGCGATGAACCTTTTGAGGGTCCTAGTTTGAGGCACCTCTAATGATGCGCTCCGGCAACCCTGCACTAAACGAAGATACATTCTCCTCTTCTTCCTACCAAGATAAGCCATGGTGGGATGGCTTTGACATCGCAGATGAATCCACCACCATGTCGATAGAAGGGACTGCTGAGAAAACAGGAATTTTACTTGGTATTACAGTTCTCACAGCATTAGTTACGGCATTTGGTATGCCTGAATCAATGCCTTTCATGATGATTGGAGGGATTGGGGGCTTCATCACAGCAATGATTGTGATATTCACCCGTTCTACCAACCCGATTCTAATTTGCATTTATGCAGCATTTGAGGGAATGGCTCTCGGAGGCATAACTTGGTTTTACGAATCAATTGATGGTATGGCAGGAATTGGAATAGTTGCAGCGCTTCTCACATTCTGCATTTTA
>JAQXEV010000111.1 GCA_029250665.1 Candidatus Thalassarchaeaceae archaeon
CGCAAGTGGTTGCATGTTCCGCATCCGAATGGTCGAGCAGCCAATGCCAACGGGTTCTCGAGACCCGGATGTCCTACTCGCTTGGCTGCTCGATTCGATGGGATTGGTTCGCTCGCGCAGCGAAGGTGCTACCATCGACGAGGAACAAGGTGCAATTCATCGGATAGTCCGACACACACTTCTTGAAGAGCCACTGCGCGGCTGGGATAACGCCGCAATTTCCGAATTCTCCGGCCTCTCTCAGACTGGTGTGCACAACCAGATGCACAAGCTGCGCGAAGTGGGTTTGGTTAGTTCACAATTGGCCGGTCGTTGGCATGTCAATGTGCTGCGTGGTGGATCGATGGCTGGGGCTGTCGAGCTTGTTGCAGTTCAGACACAAGCCATCGCACGGATGAGATTGGCCGAGTTGAGTGGGCTAATCAGCGAGTCCGAGCAACGTATGTCAGAGGTTAGCGAAGAGGACTCGCAAGATTTCAGAATCGATATCGCCGAGCCTGGGCCGAGCGCTGAGGGCTCAGATAGGCTCGATGCCCTGATCATTGATCTGGGGATAATTGGTGATCGCGTCAAGTCGGGAGATTCCCTCGCTCGGCGTGTATTCGAAGAATTGGCGTCCAGCGACCGCCCGCTCACGCTGCAAACACTGGCTGATCGCACTGAGGAAACCCGTTCGCGAGCGCAGCGAGTTGTTGAGAGATTGCGTCAAGCGGGTATAGTCGATAGAGTGGCTATGCGCGACCGCATCGCCATGGATGTATATGCGGGCCTCATGAGACAACATTCGGCCCGCGGTGAAGAATGGCTGATGGGACGAGGCGGTCTTGGCCGCCTAGACGAGGAAGTATCCTCGGCATTGCTTACGGGTGCCCGAAAGAAGAAATTGAGTATTGAAAAGGTCGAGGACATCCTCGCTCCAGTCTCAATCGATGCACAGCGACTCCTCCTCAATACGCTCGGTGGCCGCATGCCCTACGGTTATCGCATCGCTGGCAAAAACGGCGCTGATATCGCCGAACGGGTGATGACCAATATCGACAGAACTCTGCGCCGCTGGAAAACTGTCGCGCAGCGACTCGACGAAGCAGTTGTTTCCCAGTAATCCTGCCTTCGATCTATTCGGCAGGGCCGGCATGGGCCTGTAGTGATTCAATATCGCAGGCAACCAATGACTCCTCGTGGGTTGCCTCAAGCACGACCGGACAGGCAACGCCTGCCTCGACAGCATCCTGCCAAGTCTGTGCACAGACACACCAACGATCTCCGGGTTTGAGTCCGGGGAAGCCATGCTCAGGGGCCGGTGTAATCAGGTCGTTTCCCTGCGAGCGGGCGAATTCAAGGAACTCTTGTGTCAGAACACAACAGACGGTGTGTGAACCTCGATCGCGAGCATCGGTATTGCAGCATCCATCACGGAACCAGCCGGTCATCGGCGCTAGAGAACACGATTCCAATTCGCCGCCGAGGACATTGATAGAATCGTGCATCAGACCACCAGTGCTGTAGTATCAGTGAGATCCCTGAGGTATTCAGACACCCGCTCGCCGAGCGCATTTTGATCGTCGATCGAATGTAGTTCGACGCGCATTTTCGAAGCCCCGGGAAGACCCTTAGTGAATGATACTGCGTGTCGCTTGAGGTTCTTACATTGACCAGATTCGTAGACCTCTCTACTCAATTCTAGATAACGCTGCCAACACCAAGAACGTGCTACTGCAGGGTTATCATCACCCCAAGGAGCCTTTTCGTTAGTCCAACCCAAGTCTCTCTTGATCTCGTGGAAAATTGTTGGCCGGCCGATTGCTCCGCGACCAATCATTAGGCCGGCCGCACCGGTTGCTTCGATGCAGGCAGCAGCACTTGCAGCATCGACGATATCCCCATTGGCGATGACTGGGATATCGACAGCCTCGACTATTCTGCGAATCTGCGACCAATCAGCCTCGCCAGCGTAGCGCTGACTCAGCGTCCTCCCATGCACGCAGATTCGACCAATGCCCTCAGCCTCCAACCTCTGACAAATCTCCAAAGCGGTATTCGGGCCACTTCCTGTTCCGAGACGCATTTTCACGGTAATCGGAACATCAGATGCTTCAATGCAAGCGCGTACCATCCGCACCACCTTGTCTGGGTCACGCAGTAGAGCAGCACCGGCATCGTTGCGACATACCTTGGGCGCAGGGCAACCAAAATTGAGGTCGATGATATCCGCTCGGTCGTGCAAAAGTTGGACAGTTGCGACCATTTCATCGATGTCGCCACCGAAAATCTGCGGGATAAATGGCGACTCGCGAGGATCGGATTCCACTTTCAGCCAGGAGTGTTTGGCATGGCGGGAAAGACCCGATGCGGCGGTGAATTCAGTGAAAGTCAGGTCAGCGCCGACCTCGCGCGCGAGTAGTCGGTAAGCCAGATCGGTGACCCCCGCCATCGGCGCGAGAAACAGAGGAACCGGCTCGACTCCCATGTTGTTTCGGCACCGACCCTTCGTTATCAGGCCAACGCTGGTAGTAGATTCGAGAGTTCTCTATTCAGCGGTTGGCAAAATCCCAATCATCGGCGTGGCGAGGCTTCAACCATCTGCCACGGACCTTGGTATTCGATAGGGCTGAGACAAGAGCGTCGATTTCGGAACTTGGCACCTCGACAACACTGATGCGGTCGAGAAGATCGATTCTGCCGATTCGGTCTCCTTTGAGACCGCCCTCATTACAAATCACCGCGACGATATCTTTCGGCCTGACGCGATCCACCTTACCGACCGTAAGAGCTAGAGCAGTGTTTCCGGTGTGATTGGAAGTTTCCTCGAGTTTTGCATCTCCAACAAGCATCTCGATAGCTGCGAGAGCGATTTGTTCTGGTGAGAGATTTGACTCGATAGCCGAGTTATACGCTGTTCTAGCGAGTTGCCCCGGCTCATTTTCCATCATCTCTTCGACTAATCTGATGGTTTGCAATTCCTCGACTTCTTCCGCTGTTGGAAGTGGCTCCTTGCCAAGACGTCCAGCGACTTTGTTCAACATTCCAATTCGGCGGCTGACACCCTTCGAAATTAGCAGAATGCTTCGTCCTTCGCGGCCAGCTCGGCCAGTACGGCCGACGCGATGGACATAGACCTCTGAATTCGAGGGCATGTCGTCCTGAATGACCAGATCGATGGCCTCGACATCAAGCCCTCGAGCCGCTACATCGGTGGCGACGAGGAGATTCGTGCGACCATTTCGGAATCGCGTCATTACATTGTCACGGTGCTTTTGTTGGTAACCACCGTGAAGCGACTCCGCACCGATGTGAGACAATTCCTTTGCCAATTCCTCGGTGCGGTTTCGAGTTCGACAGAAAATGATGCAAGCCTCGGGGTCATAACGCACGAGAAGTCTCTCGATGGCCTGCCCTCGGCTCCTCTTCGGAACGATGAGGACCGATTGGACCACAGTATCAGCAGCCTTCAGTGGCCCTGATCCCGCTTTGATTGTAATCGGTTGGTCGAGAGCAGCATTTGCCAGCCTCTCGACTGATTTCGGCATCGTCGCCGCAAGCAAGAGCGTTTGACACTCTTGTGGCATAGCCGCATTGATGCGGTCGAGATCGTCTGAGAATCCCATACTGAGCATCTCGTCCGCCTCATCCAAAACGAACATCTCGATGTCGCCAAGATTGACCGTGCCTTGATCGATGTGATCGCACAATCGTCCTGGGGTCGCGACGATGTTCGAATCAGGGCGCCGCTTCAGCGCCCGCTTTTGGTCGCGGAAGGGTGCTCCTCCAATCAGACAGACGGAGGGGTGAGTCCCTCCACACATGCGATTGAAATCATCCTGAACCTGTAATGCGAGCTCACGCGTGGGAGCAAGGATAAGCGAGCGAGCCCCCAATTGCAAAATCGGAATCACGTAAGCCGCGGTCTTTCCAGTACCAGTTTGAGCGGTGGCTAATATGTCTCGGCCTTGCAAGGCCACAGGGATCACCTCCGCCTGAACAGGAGTCATTTCCTCAAAGCCCATGCCAATCAGAGAATTAGCGATGTATGGCCGAAGCCCAAGTGAATCGAATTTGATGTCTTGGTCCATGACAGGCAGCCCCTCCGGCTACATCCGGACAACCTGCCCGCCCTGCTCTTCCTATTTGGTCGGCTCGGGTCTAATCAGTCGACTCAAAGCACCGAAGGTGTCGAATCTTGAATTTCAGAAAGTGGATTCCCACTCTTCGACGTTTTGGGCTCGCTCCCAGTCAGCGTAATTCGTGCTGCCACGAGAAGTCAGGATCTCGCGAGCCAAGAGCCAGTAGATCAAAGCCAGCGAGCGGCGACCCTTATTGTTGGCAGGCAAAGCCAAGTCAACGTTGCGAAGAGTGTTGTTTGCGTCGACGATTCCAACGATTGGCAGGCCCGTGGAGACAGCCTCTGAGAGAGCCTGAGCATCCGCAGCCGGATCGGTCACGAAGAGGACCTCCGGCTCCTGATAGGTTCGCAGTCGAGGATTAGTCATCGTTCCTGGAATGAAGCGACCAACGATGCGCTTGGCACCGATCGACTGAGCGAACTTGCGAGCAGGACGCTGTCCGTACTGGCGAGCGCTGACGACGAGGATGCGCTCTGGGTCGTAGCGAGAGAGGAATTTTGCAACCGTGCGGATGCGCTCATCCGTCTGGTTGATGTCAATAAGGTGCAGTCCGCTACCGTCGGCACGATCCGTGTCGATGAAGCGTTGCATGTCCGAGGATTTTTGGTTTGTTCCAATGTGAACCGCGTGCGTCTCATAGACATCATACGGCACTAGGGGTGACTCGATCTCACTCATGATGGGTCCTCAGCAGCGCGGCGACCTGACCTCTCCTCATAAGCGCTGCGCATCGCCCCAAAGGGGCGTAACAGGTGAATCAGCGATCTTGTAGAACCGATAAATCGGTGCATTCAGCGTCTGTATCTACCCAACGAACACATGGCTTGGTTATCGTCAATGACATGTCGAAGTGATCGTGGAATGAAGCTTGGTCGACTGGGGAATCCCAACCGTATCCACGTGCATCGATTTCGACCAGCCAATTGCCATTTACAAGATCAGAAAATTCGAAGCGCTCCAATGGATAATCCTGGGTTGCCTTCACCTCCCAATACGGGTTTCCTCCTGCAGCCTTGACCCCAGGCTCCCAGACGCGCACCTCGACATATCGGTACTCGTTTGTCCCGTTAGGAACGACCTGCTCAAGGATGCTTGAGTACGGGAACTGTGCGCGGAAGACTATTGTTAGTTTTGAGACGGTTTCGTCAAATTCGATTGGAGTCTCGTTAGTGTATTGAATTGCTTCGATTGAGTCAGAGTCGAATGTGACATCCCAAAAGTAGGATTCTTCCTTGTTGATGACTTCTGGATCATCGCGCAAGCTTTCCATGATTTCACGCTGCATGACGAGTCCTAGACAGCCTGCGCTGACTGTTGAGACAACGAGCATTAGCAGCAACCCAACCGCTGCCGACTGCGTGCGCATGATATGATTGGGTCACCTCTTAGACTTCAACCGAACG
>JAQXEV010000114.1 GCA_029250665.1 Candidatus Thalassarchaeaceae archaeon
AAGGTAAGCAACATAGCCAACCCAGGCAGCGCTAACCCAACCAAAAGCACCAGTCATTTCCGCCAAGTCAAATGTCATACCCTCTGCGAAAATTGCCCATCCAGTAAGCAAAACCGCTGAGACCGCGGTGACTGGGAAAGCGTAGAGGAACAAGGGCATCCAGCCGCGAACCATTCTTCCAATAACCAGGTAACCGACGACTGTCACCGCCCCAAGGAATGCCAAGAAATCACCATACAAACTGACTCCTGCTTCCTCGCCACCGCCACCGACGACAACCGCAGCACCCACAAATCCAACCAATTACCGAACCAATCACAGGTTCCATAATCAAAATCATCGATATTGTGAGAGGAGGTATCCATCGCAGTACAGCGTTTATCCCAGTGTGGCCGGCGAGACCGGGGCCTAATGCAAGGTAAGCAACATAGCCAACCCAAGCAGCGCTAACCCAACCAAAAGCACCAGTCATTTCCGCCAAATCAAATGTCATACCCTCAGCGAAAATTGCCCATCCAGTAAGCAAAACCGCTGATACGGCGGTGACAGGGAAAGCGTAGAGGAACAAGGGCATCCAGCCACGAACCATTCGTCCAATAACCAGGTAACCGACAACGGTCACCGCTCCAAGAAATGCCAAGAAATCACCATACAAATTCACTCCTGCTTCCTCGCCACCGCCACCGACTACAACCGCAGCACCCACAAATCCAACCAAAGCCCCTACTGATTGCATGCGAGTAGCAGGCCGGCGCAAGAGCCACAGTCCGACGATAATGACTAGCGGATGCGCCGTGACAAACAATAGTGAGTGAGTCAGAGTGGTCATATCAAGCGATACTAACCAAGTTCCGAAGTGTAAGGCAAGGCACAACCCTGAGGCACAAAGTAAGCCGAGAGAACCACGCCAATCGTGACGCAGAGCGGAGTCAGCCCTCGAGTATTGTAGCAAAAATCCGGGCAATAGCACTAGTGAAGTCGCCTGCAAACGCCAAGCCGCTTTCGTAAGCCCAGCAACACCCTCAATCATCTCGAAAACTGCGCCTGCACTCGACACTGCGAACAATGCAATGCCCATGATTAACCAAGCATGAAGCGGGATTTCGGAGGGTACCGATGACATCAGGACAACTCCGCATCGAGCACATCTGCGCCCGAGTCGGAATCTCCGTCACCGCTAGATCCGAGGATGCCAGCCTGCCGGAAGAGAGCGTAGATTAGGAGTCCGAGCAACACATTCAGAATTAGGAAGCTGGCGAAGCGGATTGTCGGCCAGTTGTCAATTGCTCCGATGGCCGACTCGTCGAGAGCTGCAAGAATCGCAGCCTCGACACCGTAGAACGCCTCTCCAGTCAGTGCACCTGCAGCGATCATGAAAGTGAAAAGAAGCATCAATGCACGCTTTTTCTCAGCCGCACCTGCACCTTCGAGGGCGCGAATCGCAGCCACCTTCGGTGCCAACTTCTTCTTCTCCCACCAATCACGCCCAGCACCGCCAATCAGCATCGGGAAGGTTATTGGCGTCGGCAAATACATTCCAAGACCGAACGAAGTGCCCATTCCAGTGGCCCATTCGACAAAGGCACCTAGCAAGAAGCCAAGTCCAAGCGCAGTCCAATTTCCTTGACCCTCAGCCAAAATCAATGTGAAAGTCGCAAAGGCATTTGCCTGTGGTGCTTGTAGATCTATGCTTCCATCGGCGAGTAATTTCGACAGGCCTATTGCTACCGCAGCACCCAGAATAGCGCCTGGAACCACACCCATGATATTGCCTTTAGAAATGTGATAAGGTCGAGTTCCGATGTACAAACTATTCTTGTAATCTCCAACAACGGTTCCGCTCATCGAAATTGCCGAACCAAATACAGTCGTCCCAACCAAGGCAATCATCACTGATTCCTCCTTGTTCAGCCCGACATCAACATTCAAGAAAATCAACAAAAGCATCAACAAGACGATGAAAGAAGTACCAGAAACCGGTTCGATTCCCGTTTCACCCATAACACGAACAGCAATCGCCCCCAAAAGGAAGGTCGTGCTAAGCAGAATGATACCGAATATCAGCGAGGGTAAAATTGGGAATCCACCAAGAACGAAGATCAGAACCATCGCACCGAAGGCAATCAACATGAATATTGGAATGTGTGAAAGTGGCCATTCATACCATCCACGACCCTCGATGAACTCCTCGCCCTGCTCTCCGGTGAAAGCACGTGCTATATCTCCGAAAATCCCCTTGAATGTCGGTGCCATCTTCAACAAACCAATGATACCGCCACCGAGAATCGAACCAATGGCAACCGTCCGCACAATACTTCCGAATGCCTTCCATTGAGCCACAGGATATTCTGTGACGTTGACATACCCGCCGAACTCACCTCCCGGCATTGGAGCCGACGGGTCATAGACAGGAACATCCATCACAACGACAAGAGGAATGAGGTAGAACCAAGCGACTATCGAGCCGAGGTTGACGAGGAAGGCGACACGGAATTTCATGAACCAACCAATAGCGAGAAGTGTCGGACTCAATTCGATTCCAAGGAATGTGTAAGAAAACGGATTGCCCGGCTCATACAGAGTGATTCCATTGGCGATTGCATGCCCATCAGACAACTGGCTTGGCTGATGTATCCAACGCTCAGTATAGATTGATGCGGCACCCCACTCATCTCCGGAAAGTGTCATTGCAATCCAATCTGCTAAACTGCTGGGGATGTTGGCAACCTTGTTTGACCACTTGATTGGATAGTCGATGATGAACATGAATACCATCGTAAAAACTGTCCAAACTCCAACCGTTTTCAGAGATTCTCGCGCTGCATCGGCTGCTCCCGTGCTGACGTCAGAAGATATGTCCAGCATCTTCAGTGTAGCCTCGAAGCCGGGCATTGGTAGAGGATCTTCAACCAACCAAACACGTCTGAAGATGATGAAATACATCACTCCGAGGAAGCCAGCGAACATACTGGCGATGATTCCGATGAAAGCTATTTGGAAAGTATCGACGGAAGAAATAAGGAATACATCACCTAATTTGTAATCTTCTGAATATGCTAACAAGAATATCGCTGGAAAAGTGAAGATGAAGCCTGTTGAAGCATGGGTTGCTCCTGTGGTCGCAGAAGTTGCGATGTTGACTTCGGAAGGTGACCACTGCAGAGCCATTCCAGTAAGATACGCAACATACCAGGCAGCGGAGACGGCTAGGCCGATCTTCAAGCCGATGTAAGCAGTCACTCCGCTGAACACAGCTCCAATCAAAATTCCAATAAGCACCTTCTTGCTATCCCAATGAGAGACCTCGAAGGATTCGTTGAGATTCTTCTCTTCGAGGTATTGTTCGAGGACACCGGTGTTGAGATTGTTGTACATGTCCTCGTCTAGCCAAGAGAGAGTTCCTTTCTCGATGGCCTCCAATCCAGAAGGAGTCACCGGCTGTCGATAGGCAGAACGCTTGACGCCGGACATGGTGTTCCCAACTGTTCACGGTCGCTGAAAGTCGCTTATACTTCGGGGTTGAACTCTAGTTCAATCCCTCCAAATAGCGAGGTGAAGTACAACTTCAGTGGTCACGAGTAATCTTGTATCGGCCCATGGCCTCAACCCATTGAATCTCGCCACCAGGTTGCAAGTTCAAGCCCGCCTCGAGAGGAAGGATGAGGTTAGCGTAGGTCTTGTTATCCATTGCATGAACCTCATTACCCTGAACATGAGTGATAATTGCTGAGCCCTTCTCTAGCAATGGCACCTGGATATTGTCCGTCACGGTACCAACGTGAGATCGCTTTTGCTTGGTGAAGAGATCTTCCAATTCGAGGCGAGCTTTTGCACTACCGTGCTTGCCTGGCTTTGACTTGGAGATGCTGAGAATCTTGAATGCGCTCTCGTCGATTGCGACGTAGCGGCCGACCTTGAGTGTTCGAATCTCGACGCGGGATGTTCCGGGCATTTACTCACCTATGGAACGAGCCCGGTGCTCCGTCTTATGATGATTGTGCGAGATACCTCACGCACTGGAAGTCATAGGTTGATTCGGCAACGAATCATGGTGAGAGCTCGCGCTCAAATATCGTTGTACCCAAAGGTAGGGTCCCGGGCCGAGGAACGGAGTCCCCGGCCCGGGGTTTTCGTCGACTGAACTGAGTTCAGTCGTCCTTTCGGCGGCCTGCAAGGCCGACGCCGATTGCCGCTCCTAGGAGCGCCAGAGTCGAGATGATTCCTGTGAATCCA
This sequence comes from Candidatus Thalassarchaeaceae archaeon, assembly GCA_029250665.1. GTDB lineage: Archaea > Thermoplasmatota > Poseidoniia > Poseidoniales > Thalassarchaeaceae > MGIIb-O1. The sequence continues at coordinate 4,234 of JAQXEV010000114.1, forward strand.
GGGACGTTCTCGCGGAAGTTGTCGAATCCTGTGTTGGTCTCAGTATTGTCAACAACTGTCTCATCGACGCTGTCATCGATTGCATCGCAGATTCCGTCTTGGTCATAATCGACTGGAACACTGTCCGCCTTCTCAGGGTTCGAACCGCACTCGTCCTCATCAGCATCCGAGTAGGTGTCGTCGTCGTCGTCGGTGTCGGCATTGTTGCCTATACCATCGCCGTCAGTGTCGACCCACTCGTTGATGTCGTATGGGAAAGCATCGCTAACGTCTGGTGAACTGTCACCATCGTCGTCAGTGTCAGCGTTGTCGCCAACTCCGTCGCCGTCGTAGTCAGAAGTCTCCTGTGGGTTCAGTGGGAAGGCGTCGTCGATATCTGCGACTCCGTCGCCGTCATCATCCTCATCGGTGTTATCACCGATGCCGTCTTCATCACTGTCGATCCACTCAGTGGAATCCATTGGGAAGTCGTCGATTCCGTCATTCACGCCGTCGCCATCGTCGTCAGCGTCAGAGTTGTCACCCTGACCGTCGCCATCGCTATCCATCCACTCGGATGGATCCTCTGGGAACGCATCAGCCACATCAGCATAGCCATCGCCGTCATCGTCGTCATCGGCATTGTTACCGATTCCATCGCCGTCGTCGTCGGCCCACTCACTTGCGTCGAGTGGGAATGGATCTGCAACGTCTGCAACACCGTCACCGTCGTCGTCTGGGTCCTTGTTGTCGCCCAGCATGTCTCCGTCGGTGTCATCCCACTCACTTGCGTCGAGTGGGAAGGCATCGTTCGCATCTTCAACTCCGTCATCGTCGTCATCGGTGTCAGCATTATCGCCTGTTCCGTCGCCATCGGTGTCGACCCACTCATTTGCATCGAATGGGAAGTCATCTAGACCATCGGTCACGCCGTCGTCGTCGTCGTCGGCATCAGCATTGTCGCCGGTTCCATCGCCGTCGTTATCGGCGACTTCACTCGCATCGAGTGGGAACGCGTCAGTGTCGTCATCGACTCCGTCGTTGTCGTCGTCGCTGTCCATGATATCGCAGATGTGGTCACCCTCGAAGTCATCCGGTGTCGAAGTGTCTACCAGTGGATCAGATCCGCAGGTTGCCTCTTCGTCGTCACTCCAGGTGTCATCGTCGTCATCCTCATCGATGGTGTAGGCAGCTGGGTCACAAGGGGTGCCGTTCAAGTTGTTAGCACCTAGATTGTCAGCCAATCCATCACCATCTGTGTCGATGCTGAGACACGGATCGATTGGATCCAAGTCATCATCGTCGAGCACACCGTCGTTATCGTCGTCAGTGTCGAGGTTCGTGACATAGACTGGCCACGAGACTGTAACATCGTCAAGCCAGACTGTGTCTGCATTGCCATCGACGATTGAGTCCTTGAAGTAGACCCAGTGGAAGTCGTGGGTTCCTGCAGCAACATTGTGCGTGTAGGTTCCAGAAGTCAATCCGGACCAGCGAGCCACGTATCCTGACGTGCGAGTGCAACTTGTCGTGTCGACACAGAAGACTAGGTAGTCCCAGTTGCCCTCAGTCGATACATCGTAAGCGAAGCTAATCGAAGCCATGTCTGCGATTCCGTCACCATCGGTGTCGGTGTCGTTGATCATGTTCCCTACGGTAGCAGACAGCCATGTGTCCTGACTTCCACCGATGTCTCCGCTCTCAGCCGAATACATTCCGCTGATGACATTCGTGCTCTGGACGAACCATAGAGCGTCACCCGAAGTTGACCAGAATCCACCTATTGAGCCAGATTCGAAGTCTCCTTGGAATGCAGCAGGCGAGGTGTAATCCGCGATTCCGTCGCCATCAGTGTCGACAGACATTGTGCTGTCGAATGGGAAGGCGTCGTCTTCGTCGAGCACACCGTCGTTATCGTCGTCTGGGTCAGTACTGTCTCCGGCACCGTCACCATCGAAGTCGTAGCAATCGGCTGGGTCGTTCGGCAGCTGATCCACAGTGTCGTTGCAACCATCGTTGTCATCGTCGTCGTCAGCATTGTCGCCGATTCCGTCACCATCTGCATCAGAAGTCTCGGTCGGATCAAGTGGGAACTCGTCGTTGAGATCGTAGGTTCCGTCGTTGTCGTCATCGGTGTCTTGGATGTCACAATATCCGTCACCATCGCTGTCGAGGTACTCCGAAGCATCAAGTGGACAGTCGTCATTAACGTCGAGCCATCCGTCGTTGTCGTCATCTGGGTCTGTGTCTAGACCGTCAGACTTGACCACCACGTTGTCGAGGTACATCACTTCTGAACCGGAGTTCGAAGCGAATTCGACTAGTAGGTATCCTGTGCCATCAACCTCGCCTGCGACTGTCGTCCAAACTCCCTCGTATGCTGGGAAGTCGGTGTCGATGTCGTAGCCGTTGGTGTCGAGGAGAACCGTTGTTGTGGTTCCAACCCAAGAGATTGTGATGTAGTCAGAGTTCTCCCAGCCAGTGCTCGCAACGAATAGGTCGAGTGATACATGGTCTGCGTCACTTACTGATCCGCTCATCAACTGGATGATTCCATCTGAGTCCGACATCTGATATCCTTGGTCGCCGTCTGTGAAAGCACCGACAGTCGAGGCATAGTTCGTGACACCGAAGTAGTCGCCATCAGTCAGACCATTGCTACCGGTCGAGATGTATGAAGCCGTGTAGCCGAGGTCACCAGGGGTTACTGTTGCCGAGAATCCGACCATCTGGTAGCTCGCACCGCCAGTGAATGGATCGGCATCCTGCGACCAAGTGTAAGTTCCAGCCTCAGCCCATGGACCCCATGTATTTCCACCATTGCTAGCCCAGTCAAAGTAGGAGTCACCGTCGTCAGCTGCCATCAGCAGGTGACCAGATGGACCTGTTAGTGACATTGCGTGGTACGCGTATGTGTAACCGGAGGTGATGGTCGCAGACATCGTCTCACCCTCACCGAGAGTGAAGCTGCAGGTGAATGCGTATCCAGTTAATCCACCAGTCGTACAAGCGGTGTAGCTCGCCGAGTCGTAGTTGACTGAAGGTTCGCCAGCGTTGTTCGATAGAGTGTGGTTAACCGATGAGTTACCTGTGTCGGTATACATTCCACTTGCACTAGCAGGCGCCTCGAAGGAGATTGTTCCAACAACTGCACCACAGGAGTTGATCGCATCCTGACTGTCAGGCATGCCATCTCCGTCGGTATCGACGCTTGCACAGGCATTGTCCTGCCAAACGTCTGGGTTGTCGTTGACTCCATCGCCGTCGTCGTCGTTGTCAGCGTTGTCGCCGACTCCGTCGCCATCGAGGTCAGATGATTCTGTGTCGTCGTTCGGGAATGCATCGTTGATGTCCCAAACTCCGTCTCCGTCGTCATCGTCGTCGCGAACTAGGGTGCTGGTGCATCCTGCAACCAATGTGTCAGGCTTACCGTCGCTGTCTGAATCCGTGTCTGCACAGTCGTCTAGTGAGAATGCATCATCGACATCTAATGTGCCGTCACCGTCATCGTCAGTGTCAGCATTGTTACCAGTGCCGTCACTGTCTGTGTCGACCCACTCATTGCCGTCATCTGGGAAGACATCTACGGCGTTGTCGTAGTAGTCACCGTCGCGGTCACTGTCTAGTGCGTCACAAGTCAGATCCGAGTCCATGTCTCCAGGTGTGCTGGAAGCATCGAGTGGGTCTGCTGTGGAAGCATAAGCGCCACCGTCGTCACAGTTGGTTGTCTCATCGAGATCTGTGTAACCGTCTGCGTCGTCATCGTAGTCGAGCTGAGTTCCGTAAGGTGTCTCAGTCGCAGCAACTGATCC
>JAQXEV010000119.1 GCA_029250665.1 Candidatus Thalassarchaeaceae archaeon
TTTCTGGCGAGCCGATGACTGCGACGGGTTCGAGCCATGGATGAAATTGGAGGCGTTGGAAGAATCGTTGGGCGACCATTCCAGTAGCTCCTAGAACGGCGCAACGCACCCTACCATAAGCGTCCATAGCAAGTGGTATCGACAATCCATTCCTAAACAGACCGGTCAGCACCGCTCCTCAAACAGACTTACACTTGCGAAGCAGATTGCCAGTCTTGATATACCCTCGATTTCCTCTTTGGTTGCTGAGTGAAATGGAAATCGTGTTCGTAGTCGTTGGAATTCTTGTTGGTGCAGTAATTGGTTGGCTGCTAGCGAAGCAGAAAATGGACTCTGGGCCGAGCGAGGCAGAAACTGAATTAGTCAAAGTGAGGGCCCAATTGGAAGCTCGAGAAGAAGCCTTTGAAACCACTCAAAAACAGATGCTCGACACGTACAAACTGGCTGCCACAAAAGCCTTCTCAGAAGCTGTAGAGGCGGCTGATAAGGAGAAGGAAGGGAGTTTCACAAAGGCGACTGAAAACCTTTCGAAATCTCTCGGCGACTACTTCGAGACTGTGGATCGAGTCGAGAGAGAGAGAATTCAACGAGAGGCCACTCTAGAGACTAAGATAGGCGCTGTAGAGACGGCTGGCCTTCAACTTTCAAGCGATACTCAAGCCTTGACAAATGCACTGAAGGGAGACTCTAGCACCCAAGGTGCATGGGGCGAGGTAGTGGTCGAGAATCTGCTTCAGAGCATGGGCTTTGTCGAGGGACGTGACTATGTCACACAACTCTCCGAGACCGCTGCAGATAAGAGTCGAAAGAGGACAGATTTCGTAGTCAACCTTCCAGGTGACAGGCAAGTCGTTCTCGACTCAAAAGTCTCACTGACAGCCTACACACAGTTTGTCAATGCCGCAGATGAGGAGGAGGCTGAGGCTGCGATGAAGGCTCACTGCGATTCCATCAAGTCACATGTGAAGAAACTCGCCTCTGCCAATTACAGCCACATGAAGAGCATCAATACTCTCGATTTCGTACTCATGGTTGTACCTCTAGAGAGCGCCTACATCGATGCCATGCGGTACAGCCCTGACCTTTACGCAGGACTTGTCGCAGACCAACGAGTCAAGATTGTCAGTGGAACGAGCATCATGGTCATTCTGATGATGATTCAGGACCTGTGGAAGAAGGAGAAGCAATCGAAGAATCAACTTGAACTGATTGAGCGCGCAGGAAAGCTCTACGACAAGGTCGTGCTTTTCCTTGAGTCGTTCGCATCCATTGGCTTCGAGTTGGGGCAGGCTCAGGAGGCCTTCGACAAGGCCAAGAATCAACTTACTGAAGGGACTGGAAACGTCATTCGGCAGACTGAGATGTTGAAGGAACTCGGCGCCAAGACCTCAAAGGAGCTTCGAGAGAAAAGCGGAGTGAGGAATCTCGCCGAAGAAGCGGAAGAGGAGGAGTGATGGTCTCGACCCGCTTCGGCGGGTCATGATCAATTGGGATTCACATGAGTTCCATCCAGTCGTCCATCTCCCTGATGAATACGAAGTCCGCGATTTCACTACCGGCGATGACTCCCCCTCAAAATTTGACTACGATATCGGTAGATACGATGAACTGCGCCCCGGGATGTACAACACCGATCTCTTCGATGGTGCGCGCTTTCTCCATATCGGCATCGATATCGGGGCACCCGTCGGAACTCCTTGCATGGCCTTTGCCGACGGTGAAATCTCACACTTTGGCTACAATCCAGCCGACGGCGATTATGGTTACGTCGTGATTACCAAGCATATCCTCGACGGCACCACC
>JAQXEV010000041.1 GCA_029250665.1 Candidatus Thalassarchaeaceae archaeon
GGGTACCCATTGATTCAGGGAATCAAACGCCCTTCCATTCCGCCAGCGACCTCGATGACCTGACCCGTGATGTGCCCTGATATCTCGTCTGAAGATAGCATGACCACAGCGCTAGCCACGTCCTCAGGAGTAGCGAGTTTCTTCAGCGCCATCGTCGCAGTTGCACGCTCGACTAGTTCCTCGTCGACCCCATGTTCGATCTTCTTTGGCGTGACTGTCCATCCTGGAGCGACCACATTGACACGGACACCGCCGATATGCGAGACGTCGTTCTTCAGTGACATCAGCAGACCTGAGGTAATGGCACCCTTCGCCGCAGCGTAATCAGCATGCCCGGATTCGCCGTAGATACCTGCGGTCGAGCCAATCAGAACGATCGACCCTCGCCCGACCTTTGCAGCATGGCCAAGGAAGGCGCGAGCAGTGGTTACAGTCACCCCCAGATTGGAGTCCATAGTAGAGGCCCAGCGCTCAGCATCGATCTCCCAAAACGGCTTGGACGGTGTGGGATAGAGGCCCGCATTGGCGATGCAGACATCGAGCCCTCCAAAGTCAGAGACGATGCTTCGAACCATAGATAGTGCTTCCTCGGCATCACGCAGATCCGCACGGATGGCTATTCCATCGATTTCCTCGGCCAGCGATATAGCTGCAGCTGCCGAGGAATGATGATGCACGACTACGCGTGCACCCTCAGCGGCAAACGCTCTGCAGATGGCCTGACCTATACCACCAGCACCGCCGGTGACGAGCACAACCTTACCATGCAGCCCGGATTCCACACAGGACGGGAGATGTTCCGCTACTTTATGTTCTCAGATAGTCTAATCATACGCTCGCGTATGATTCAGAAAATGATGAACGGTTTTCGACAAGTTACGAAGCGCCATACGAATGGCTTGGTCAAGGGATTGAATGCGAGATTGAGAACCCAATCCGGTAGCAGCATTATCCAGCTGCCAATTCGGAATGAGCGCTTTGAATTGCGCATTACGGCCCCCATCTGACGCTTCCACTCGACCTCGTACTCGTGCAGAGATACATCGTTTTCGAAGTAAGAAACAATTGCCTTACCGGCAATTCTTCCACCAATCATCGCGATGGTGATTCCTGCACCATTTGATGGCAGAACCATACCTGCTGAATCACCTACGAGTAGATGATTATCCTTGACGAAACAATCTATTGTTCCCGACATCGGAAGCGAACCTGCTCCTCTGAATGTGATATCTTCTCCATAGCGACTGATGAACTCGTCAGCGAATAGATTCAGTGAGCGATCTTTGGCGTATTTGTTCTGGATACCTACACCGATATTGGCTCCACCTTGCTTAGGAAACATCCAGGCATATCCTCCCGGTGCCATCGAACCAAAGTGAAGTTCAACAGCATCTCCAAAATCTCCATCCATCAAGACGAATTTGATAGGAATTTTGAGACCTGATTCTTCCCAATGACTGCGGCGCAATGGGTCATTATGACCACCTGCGCCGACAATGATTCTAGCAGAATATTCTCGCCCATCACGAAGGGTAACAGTCTCGCTATCAACAGATTCAACTCTGGCGTTCGTGAGATAATTCGCACCCTTCGATTTAGCCAAATCAACAAGCCACTCATCGTGGGCAACTCGGTCTAGCATAAGTCCCTCAAATGGATAGCGAAGTGGCCGGCCTGATGGCGGTACCAAATGCATCTCAGAAGTGCGCAGAGAAATCGCCGCTTCGGGCGTCTGAAGTAAATCATCGATATCGGGGACATCAGGACAAAGCCGTCTCATCTCGTCATTACTCGGGACTAACTCTCCACATTGTAACGGGCTACCAATCGATTCACGGCCATCGATTACCAAGACGTCCTTTCCGCCCTCTGCAACGTAACGAGCAACAGTCGAACCTGCTGGCCCGCCTCCGATGACGATAACATCCCAATCGATTCGCTCAACCATGAAAATCACCAGAATTCACGGCTCGCAGCCTATCCTAGCCACCTCAGGTCCGACGGCTGCGAGATTGCTCTGCAATCTCGGCCATCAATGACTTCGCCTCAGATTCGGGGAGTCGCTCGAGAGCGTTCTGCGCACGGTCAATGTGATTCTGAATCAATTGTCGTGCGTAATCAAACGAACCAGCGATCTCTAGCGACTCGGTCAACTCACCCCAGCGGTCCTCGCTGAAATTCTGTAAAACATCGGCGAGTTGCTCGCGCTCGACACCATGAAGCATCGTCAGAGCGTGAATGAGAGGTAGAGTCATCTTGCCATCTTGAACATCTGTTCCGCGCGGTTTACCCATTGTTGAGTCACCAGTCAAATCCAACAAATCGTCAACCAATTGGAAGGCTCGACCTACTTCCCATCCAAATTCAGAGAGTGCGTCAACGACTTCATCAGGTGCGTTGGCAAACATCGCTGTACCTGCACAAGCGCTGGCGAAAGGACCGGCGGTCTTGCCATCGATGATTGCGTAGTAATCCTCTGGAGTCGTTCCGAGGTCTCCTATGTGCTTGTGTTGCAGAAGTTCCCCAGCCGCGATGTTCGCAGCTGCCTCCCCCATCTGCTCCACAATCCGTTCTTCGCACCGGCCACCAAGAGAGAATGCAAGCACGAACAGATAGTCTCCGGCGATGATACCATGAGAGATTCCATGGGTCGAGTGTAGGGTTGGAACTCCTCGCCGAGTCTTCGATTGGTCGTAGATATCGTCGTGAATCAATGTCGCAGTGTGGATCAATTCGGCGGCTATAGCGAGATCCATCACCGAATCTACATCATCTCCGCCGACGGCCTCGTATGCAAGTAATCCGAGTACTGGACGAATCCTCTTACCACCCGCTAACAGAATGTCACGGGCTAGGCTCATCGCAGGCGCGTCGCTCTTGGCCATCCGTTGCTGCACCAAATCTTCTAGAGCTTCATCGACGAGATTTCGACGCCGCTCAAGGCTACGACGAACGTTTCGAAGTGAGACCATGGAGTTTCCTCGTGAGGGGTTGCCTATATCAACGAGAGTGCGGCCCCGCGGCTGGGCACGTTGCGTGCTCCCCCCTCGAGGTGGACGCTGTGGAAAATCGACTAACCGTCGCATCACTGGATCATCCACACTGTCTCACATCAAGACATTTGGAAGATTTCTTGGCTTCTGATGCGGCGTCAGATATCGAACTTGAAGTGTCCGCTGTGACCTCAATAGAGGCTGGATTAGAGGGTTTGAAGGAAGGCGAACTGGACTTGTTTGCGCTTCCCGGTTCGCTTCTTCATGGGAAGATGATGGAGGTTCTTTCTGCTGGTTGTCAAGTAGTCGGTGCAAGGACTCCACGTCGTCCAGCGAGATTTTTGGTGAGCGAGAACGATGTGTGGCACCAACCGAAGGGCGGAATCATCCTTTGTGAGGAGCGGATTGTCAGACGGCAACTGAGGCGGGCTCGTCGCGGCTTGCGGGTTCTCTCGCCTACCGCCTTCGCTGGGATTTACGAACTCGGCGAGATTCCTACTGATTCGGCTGATTTGGCAATCTGGATGGAAGAGCGTCGTCAAAATGGGGAAATCGATGGATTCGTCACTTCACGTGAGGTCTACGATTCGAAATTCCGACGTGAAAGACGGCACGTTTTGGGGGTTGATCCTGCTAAACGAGGAGGTGACCGTTACCTTCCAGTCCCTTACTCTGATCTAGTGGTGCTCATTGCTCGAAGAGGTTTCCCTCGTCGTTTGATTGAGAATTTTTCTGAACGTGAGGGCGAGACCGTTTGGTGGGTACATGAGAATTTGATTGGTTCGTTGTCTGCGGCTGAGTTGGACCGGGTGGCTTTGCTCGTCCGTCATAGGCAGGTGGGCGCAATCATGCGTTTGGCAGAGGAAAACTTCGATTTGGCGATGGAGAATACATTCCATAATCCGGAAGGTGAGATGATTCTATCTGATGTTCACGCTGAGATTCGACTCGAGTTGATTTCCAACAATGGCTGGCACACTCTCTCTGTTGAGCGGGTTGTTTCTCTGGCAAAACTCGAGAGTTCGACTGTTTCTTTGGCCCATGATTGGAATAAGATGCTAGAGTCTGTTGGATCTGAATTACCCGCACATCCTCGAGAGGGCCCAGCAACCGACGCCTGGATCGATCTGCAAGAGTGACGGCGAATTTTGCTTTGCTCACAAATCCGCTTGGACTTCGCCTCTTGATGGGTAAGCGATAAGACGGCGGAGGACCGGCTGTTGACGAATCGGTGGTTCTGATGTCAGTTGATCTAGTATTACTCGACCAATTGTATCGGGCTCGTTTGGTCGAGTTGCGCAACCGCGCGGAGGCGGCTGGATTTACGAAGAATGGTTCAGTTGAAGTCGTCCGTGCCCGCCTGATTCAGCATCAAGTTCTAACTGATTATGACCTCAGTTGGGATGGGATTCAAGCAATGTCACATCAAGAATTGGGAGAGACTCTGAAGGTCTTCGGAATCAAGTCTTCTGGCTCTCACAAAGAAAGGCGCCAGCGACTTTGGTTGCACTTGAATCATGATTCTCGGCGACTGACTGTGGAGAACCTCGCCGAGATGGAACGCGAGAAGTTGCACGGATTGTGTCGGCGTCTCGAATTACAATTGACTGGGACGCGCACTGTTCTGATGGGACGTGTTGCTGGTGTTCTTGCGAGTCAAGGTCGAGGTTGGGGGCAGATTAAACGGTCGTTGAGGCGAAATGGATTGCCGGATGTTTCGTCTGTTGGAGCACAAGCGGCTGCGCCGAAAATTTCTGGTGACTCAGTCGAAGAAGAAGTGATTCTAATCGAGGTTCCCGATACTCCTGTGGATTTCTTGCAGGCACTGCCTCAACACTTAGTTGAGGACGCTGCCGACATGCTCTCCAAATCTGAGGGGAAGCGGGATACTTCGGCATTGCAGACGCTCGTCGGGATGATCGATGATATCGAGCGGATGATTGGGACCATTCTCAACAGTCATGGTGGCCGCTGGTCTGCACCTGAGGAAGACCTCTTTCTTCGAATCGCGGTGCGCCGCGGTTGGCCGGTAGAAGACGAGGCGGTTAGCACGAGATTGTTGCTAGTCGCGGCGCGTATTGCTGAGGCAAAGGGCGCGCGAGACGTTGCCTTCCAGCAAGTCGGTGAAACGCCGGTTAGCGGTTCAAGAGCCGCTTCGGTTACAGATTCGGATGCGATTGCTCGCATTCGAGCCAAGATGACCGAGGCAGAGCAGGTCATCGCCAGATTGCGATGATCATTCTGGTGTCAAACGGAAGTAGCTGAATCTTGGCTCGATGATTGAACACTCGATGTCTCGAAGGTTGTCGATTGCATCCTCAGCAGCTTCTCGGCTGTGTCCTGATTTGATTGCAGCGTGGACGAGTGTATCGTAATCCACGCCGCCACCGTCGTCCTTTGCTCGGATTGTCGCGAGGAGAACATCGGCGACTTCTCCAGTTGGAGTTGGAGAGGCTGGTGCCTCTGCTACGGGGGAAGGCTCGTCGGATGACTGCTCTAGTGTGGGCTGAGCAGCAGGTGGTGCCTCGATCAAAATGTCAGAGCCAGTCGCCATCGAAAGTCCTTGGAGGACTCCTACGCGGTAATTCTCTGTGTCGAATTCGCCGTAATGACCCCGTGCGAGAATTGTACCATCGACGAGATCTGTTGGAACTCCCGAAGCCTCGAGGGCTGCTGGAGTTAGATCGGATTCCATCGAGGCTTCGAATGCGTCGAGGCGACGGAGAGTGGCTTCCGATGCCTCGACGAGCCAGTGAGTGTATCGATCCTTGTCGACTATGGTAAATTCCTCGGCGCGGAATGAAGTGAAGACACCGCCGTCCTCGGTCTCGAACCAGCGTGCTCGACCGACGAGCAACATTAGGAATCGGTCGCCGGACTCAAAGCGATTGAGAATCTCTTCGATGTCAGCGTGAAGTTCAGGCTGGAAAGAAGCGACTTCGAAGCGATGTGTTCCAGTTGGATCACGAAGATGACCTGTGTAGAATGAGCCGTTATCGGTTTCGCGGCGTTCGACTCTATCGATGACTCCACCAACGAGAGCTCGGTTGACCTTCGCTCCGAGTTTGGTGATGACAAAGGAGGGGTCGTATTCGCCTGCGCCCTCCTCAGGTAGGTTGGCATCCATGTATTCCTGAGCGAAGAGGCGTACCGCTGTTTGGCGGACTCTGCGTGCGGGTTGGGACATCACAGAATCACCCCCCAGCGATTCATGACTGCTTTCGCTGCTTCTTCTGGAGTCTGAGTGTCGACTTCGACTGTATCAGCCATCAGAATGGCTCCCTGTCCGTCTACCATCGCCCTGCCGTTGATGGTGAGTTTGCGAGCAAGGAATCTTTCGCGCAGAGTTGCAAGGTAACCCGACTGTGTGTTGGCATTGATGGCGTCCTTAATCTGATCTTGATCCATTCCGGTGAAGGACTCAGTGGCATCTTTCCCAATAAGGAGAGAAGCATTTGAGACTCCGTTATCGAGAACGAGCCGGATTCGGACATCCTCTTCGCCTCGCTGTGGCCCATGGTCTGCACAAGCGCCGTCTCTTAGCACCCTGCGACAATCAGGACAACGCTCGATAATGCCTGAATTATTTCCGATGGCGACGACGGTTCCAGATGTTCGTATACCCCGTCGAGAACCACCACCCAGAAGTGTGGTTAGATCGACCTCCACCCAATGGTCAGCAGGGTCAATCTTCTCCCAAGGTGGATCAGAAAGATCGACAACTTGGTCGGCAGAATCGACGACGAGGTCTGGCGAGCCTTGCCAGAACTGTACACGAGCTCCGGTGAGATGTAGGAACGAGCCAGGCTCTGGGTTCATTTCACCCCATGATGTAAGGCGACAACGGCCGGTTGGATCCATCACATCGCCGCTGCGAACCGTTTTTTCCTCGCCATTGGCATTGGTGAAGGTACGCGCTTGCCAATTCTCGACTTGGACAGTGATTTCGATGTCTCGAGCACCATCTCTGAGGTCAGCGATAGTCGAGCGGGTGGATGATTTTAGATCATCCATGCTCGCGAATGCATTGTCATGAAATGGCTCGATTTTGGTGAGGTCGCCGATGTTGATTTCAGGCGTATCGCGGAATCGGCGAACTTGTGCGCGATCAATCTTGACAAGAGAGCCAACTTCGTGATTGAACTCACGCCATGAGATGAAGCCGATTGTTCCAGATGGATCAGCAAGGCGACCACGGACGATATCGAGGGTGCCACTTCCGTCTTTCTTGACGATTTGATCATCCTTCTTCGAAAGGACGCGCGCGACGATGCTGACGATTCCTTCGGCGGTTCCAGCGTCAGCGATGGAAATCGGTTCGTCTGAAATCTTGGTGACTGGTTGGCCACCCTCCTTCAGAACGGTGACTCGGCTCGGTCGGTTGATGTTGAGGGCTCGGCGGTCGTTCCAGAAATTGACCGAGACACCTTCGAGTCTGACAACCGACCCAGGTGTGAGCTTCTCTGAGTGGTCGCCCCAGTCTGTGAAGTCCCAGCGTTCGCGCTCTCCTTCCCATGGACTGTCCTCAATCCATCCGTAAGCGATTTGACGTTCCTCACCGCGGACAGTTTGGATCTTTGGAATGTAAGAGACAACTGCGACTTCGATGGTGACGTTCTTGTCTTCCTCTTTCAATTCGGAGAAGCGTGTAACCTTCTTCTGAGGAGGGGCTGTTCGCGTGGGGGAGGAGATAGTCGAAACCTCCTTGCCAGCAGCGATTTGGAACTTGCGTATCACTGAACGTAGAGCGTCCTCAGGTGGAATCATGAATTCCTCCTCATACCTTCGGAACTCATTGATTATCTCAGTTTCATCCGCGCCTTCACATTCTTCTTTAACGACAGCAATCTGTGCTGCATACCTTCCTTCTTCACTCATCAGCTCACCTATGTTCAGAGGCAATACATCGAGCCTACTTGAACCAGTGGCCGACCAGAATCCGAAGATTCAGAATCGTCCGCGAGCACGATGCTGCTCAGTGTGGGTTGGGGTAGGCTCGACACCACATCGTCTCCGGGGTATTCCTTCCGGTCTTGGAGGTCTTTGAAGATAGTCCTCCGAAGGCGAGGATGTATGACCGACTGGGTTTTCATCTCAGCGCTGTTGTCAGAAGACGATGAGCGCTGGTGAGCCCTGTAGATTCGGCGTTCTTACAGCCTCTGACAGGGCGAGTGCAGGGGAGTATGAAGATCGCAGCGGTCCGGCAATCGAAGCCTTCCTCGACGAGGCGCTTACCTCACCTTGGGAAATCTCACGACGCCTCGTCAAAGATGAGCAGAAATCCATCGAGCAGGCCTTGATCGAATTGTCCGACGAGGGTTGCTCGCTGATCATAACCACCGGAGGAACTGGCCCCGCTCCACGCGATGTGACTCCGGAGGCTACCGAAGCGGTATGTGAGAGGATGCTGCCGGGATTCGGCGAGCAAATGAGAGCAATCTCGCTCAAACACGTTCCAACTGCAGTTCTCTCTCGGCAGACCGCAGGTATTCGAGGATCGACACTCATTCTCAACCTACCAGGTTCACCTCGATCGATTCGCGAGATTCTCGACGAAATATTCGCCGCTGTACCATATTGCATCGACCTCATCGGCGGCCCATACATCACCACAGACCCAACAGTTGTCGACGCATTTCGCCCTTCACACGCGCGTCGCTAAGCGCTAGTTGATCTCTCTTGAGTGGGGATTAAACCCGCGTTACATATTAACGGACGATTCCGGCCGGCGAGCCATGGCCAAGATGAAGTCAGGCGACATTGCATCCGATAGAGCGGCAGATGAGATCCGAGATATTGACGTCACCCTTGATTTCACGCCGAATGCAGACGCGTCCGTGCTCTACCGACAGGGAGACACCATGGTCTTGGCCTGCGCCACCGTTGCTTCCTCACTCCCACGATGGTTTCCTCGGGACGCCGACAGAGGTTGGGTTCACGCTGAATATTCTCTCCTACCTGGTTCGACCGATTCGAGATTCCAGCGCGAAAGGCGCGGAGCAAAGGGGCGAACGCAGGAGATTGAGCGCCTCGTCGCTCGCAGCCTACGTGGAGCCATCAACCTCGAAGCGCTCGGCCCAATCGCCATCACAGTCGATTGTGATGTGCTGAATGCTGATGGAGGAACGCGCTGCGCCTCTATCACAGCCGCAAATATCGCTCTCAGGCTGTGTATTCGCCGACTCATCGCAGCAGGTCGCTGCCTTCCAGCGAACAAGAGACTCAAACATGACCAAATCAAGGCAGGAGTCGAAGCACCAACATTGAGCGCAGCAGAGGCAAAAGCCCACGAAAATGCGGTCCTACCACACGACCTTGCCGCGATTAGCGTTGGTCTCATCGACGGAGGAGTATACACCGATCTAGATTACATCCTCGACAGCAATGCCGACGTCGACATGAACGTCGTGATGACCGCAGACGGCAAGTTTGTCGAAGTCCAGGGAACCGGAGAAGAATTCACCTACACACGCGCCGAGCTCGACGCACTCCTAGAATCTGCAACCGCAGGCGTCGCTACCCTCAACGAGATGCAAATTCGTGTCCTCGACGGCGTCGAATGAGAATATGGTGGGACTGGCCGGACTTGAACCAGCGGCCTCCGCATCTTCAGTGCGGCGCTCTCCCAGCTGAGCTACAGTCCCTGTAGCGACCTCGCCACATCGATTCCGACTTCAAGCCTTCCCAACTCAAAGCGTGCTTTGCAACGAAGATTTCTCCCCGTGAAATCGAGGAGATTGCTCGACTTACTCTGATTTACAACATGAGTGAGATATGATTCATCACAGGGCCGAACCAATCAGAACAAGTCTTCGAAATTTTCGTCTTCTTTGCCCTCGATGGACATCATCTTGCCATCGTCTTTCTTTGCAGCAGGTTTCTTCTTTGCTTCAGCCGCCTTCTTCTCTGCTTCAGCCGCCTTCTTCTCCTTAGCAGCGAGCTTCTTGTCCTTCTCAGTCTCAAGTGATTTCTTACGCGCCTCAGCCTGTTCCTTCTCGCGCCGAGCCAATTCGTCGACATCGATTCCAGCCTCGGCAGCGAGCTTCATCCGGCGCTCATCGCGAGCACGGATTTCGAGAAGACGTTGGCGAGCCTTGTCGTAATGCTGAACCATGTACATGGCATCGTGCTCGAGCAATGGTGAATCCGAAATAATCGTGATATCCATCCAATCGCCCTCCTCAGCCAAATACTCAGCGAAGGGCTCGAACTTGAGGTCAGACTTCTTGATCTGCGTGTAGTGTTGGGCATTACCCATACGATGCTCGACTCCGGCAAAGTGGCAGTAGAACTTCTTCCCACCGATGGTATCGCGAACTTGATCAAACAATTCCGCGTAATCTTCGGACGTCTTCAGGCGACCGTGACCTCGAGCGTGGATATGAGCCATGTTGAGGACTGGAACTGTGCCTTCGACATGGTTGACAACCTCGAGGACCTCTTCGACGGTGCCCCAGAGTTCCTGCTGACCCGACGTCTCGACTCCCACAAGGGTCGGCTCCGCCTCGTGCACCCAAGGGAAGGCGGAGTATTCCTCCTCTTCCTTTTCGTCTCCCCATATTGAGCGGACACGTTCGACCACACCAGTGAATATGTTAGCGACCTCTTCGTTTGCTTTGGTACCGGGTTCGTATTCTGCATATGGCCCAACATGGCATACCATGTGCCGGGCATTGACAATCTTCCCAACCTGCATGCTTGACTCCATCTTCGACAGCGTTCGATTGCGTTCTCGTGTGCTGCCCAAAAGTTCGCCGTAATACGGCCCATGGACGTTCATTTCGAATTCTGCTTTGTGGCTGAGAATACCAGCCTGCCAGTACTGATCGAAGTGATGCGGCTGAACCTGACGGACGGTTTGAATTTCCATCGTCTCCAAGCCGAGAACCGTGATGTCATCCATTCCTTCGACAATGGTTCGGCCCTTACAAGAGAGCGGAACACCGGCCGGTCCAAGTCTAAGTGGCATACGCTTCGCTCCTCGCAGGTCGGGCGGAAGGGGTGGTCCTACTAAAGGGGTATTCGAGAGAGGTGTGGCGAAGTGGAAGGTAAAGTGAAGCAAATCCAGTGGATTCATGCCGGTTGAAGCCGCCTTCAACTGAGTTTTGCGGCGGCGGCCACACCATCAGAACCTGGGCCTTGCCGTGGTAATTCACAGAGGTAGCGACCGAGCCAAGCAGCGGCTGAGTCGGCCGCGCACGAACCGCTGTGCGAGCCGAGTGAGTGTTCGATTATGACGCGGTTCTGTGCTGGCTCGCAAGCGATGACTTGAGGTACCATTCCGCGCAAACGTATCTCTCGCAGCAAGTCGTCTTGACTCAACTCTTCGAGAGATGCTATGCGCGGCAGCGCATCCGGTGTGAGGAAGAGAATGTGTATCTGTCGGATGCGCTCAATGACGAAGCCCCATGCCTCGGCCAAGCGAGCCGGGTCTTCGGGCAAATCAGCAATCATCACAACGCGTGGACCTTCGAATTCAGCGAATGTCATGCCCGCGCCCTGCGCGCTCCGCGCGCTATCACCAGCCAATACCGTCGAGGCCGACAAGACCAGCCAATGAATTCCTTCGAGTCGGCCTCGCCAATCAATTTCGCCATGACTAAAATCTGACAAATCGCCTACTTCGACTCGATCCGTAGCAGCGCCGGCAGCAGAATCGAGTACTGAGTCGACAACGTCGTTGCCAAAACCGACGCAACGAACGGTGGTCTCCATTCAATCGACCTTCCAACGCAGCAGCGCCAGAGCCCCACCCATACCGATGAGCTGCTGCCCCGCGTCGTGGTCCACAGAAGCCTGAATCACCTCGCCGCGATTTGTCGAAACAGTCGAGGCAACCTCTTCCCAACGAGAGCGAATCGCTCGGTCCTCAGAACGAAGAAGAGAGGCATCAATCACCAGTTTCTCGACCGCACCTTGCTCGGCAGCAGCAGCAATTGAAGCGGCGCCGTAAGATACGGCCCCGTTAGTGGAAATCCTCGCAAGGCCATCCTCGATAGCGCGAACCTGCCGAACCAATTCATGCTCACCGAGCACAGCGTCGGCGGCTCCACCAGCAAGGACCTCGTTAGCTGCTGAGCGACCACCGATTGAAGTCGCAGCATTCAGAATCTGATTTTCAGCACCAAGAGCGCGAAGCATTCCTTCGAATTGCTCTCGAGCTAGGCCTGGACCGCAAATCACCAATGGCATCCTATCCGGAAACACAAGTTTGGTCTCTCGAGCAACACGCTCGAAGAAACCACGGCGGACTCCAGTGGAATCCTCTGCCTTCTTGCCACCGCCGCGCATCGAAAAAGAAGAAACATCTCGAATCCCGTGAGAGGTTACTTCGAAGATTAACACCTCATCATTCTCTACAACAACCAACCCAGATTTTGGTTGAGAGCCAGCAGCAAGAGCCGACTTCACCAAAGCCCGGTCAATCTCGGGCAAACCGCCCTCAAACGAAATCTCAACCTCGTCTCCTGGAGATACCAAATGAGTGTGATGCGCGCCAATATCGATCTTTGCCTCGGTGATTACACCATGCACTCGCAAGTTGTCAGTAAATGCCTGAAAAGCGCACTCTGAAACCTGGATCTCAATCCACATCGGCTTGCGCTCAGCAGACTTCGCGCGGCCACCATCCTGTGTCCCGGTAGTCGAGTCCCGTCGGTGTGAGAGCATCCCAAGGTTAGCCCCAGAACGACAAATTTGGGCTAGAGTCCAGAGGTCATCGGCGTCATCGATTCGAAGTCTAACACCCTCATCCGAGGCCTTCAATTGCCGCATTCAAACACACCCTGACCGCCGCGGACCATCACGATTCGCGTTCCGTGTCACCCTTCTCCATCAGCTGAATACGCCAGTCAAGCGGCCATCTTCGTCCATATCCATGTCCATGGCGGCAGGTCGAATCGGCAATCCGGGCATCGTCATCATCGAGCCGCAAATAGCGACGATGAAGCCAGCGCCAGAGTTGAGACGTAACTCACGGATCGGCATGGTGAATCCTGTTGGGGAGCCAAGAGCGGTAGGCTCGTGGCTGAATGAGTACTGTGTCTTCGCCATGCAAATGGGCAGAGTGTCAAGACCCCACTCGCGCAACGAATCTAGAGTCTTGTGAGCCTGTGGGGAGAAATCCACAGTATGAGCGCCGTAAACATTGGTCGCAATACGCAGAATGGTTTGGTCAGCGGGCAGACCCGGCTCAACAATTGGCACGTAGGGACGGCCCGCATCATCATGCGCAGCGCAAGCAGCAACAACGGCATCCGCTAGCTCACCAGCACCCTCGCCACCCTTGGCGTGTCCCTCGAACAAGACGACATCGCGAGCTCCGGCGGCAACAGCCTCCTCACGGATAGCTGCGATCTCTGCATCAGTATCGCTCGCAAATCGATTGATTGAGACAACTACTGGAATCTCGGTTGAAGACAAATTACGTACGTGTCTTCGAAGGTTAGTTGCGGCACCAGCTCGAGTAGCTTCGACGTTCTCTGCTTCCAACTCCTCCTTCGGAGGCCTCTTTCCTCCTCCGGTAGAGAATCCATCACCGTGCAATTTCATCGAACGAACAGTAACATTCAGCACCACGCAATCGGGCACCTTTCCAGCCGCTTGAGCCTTAATCTGCAAAGCCTTCTCAGCGCCCATTTCGGCACCGAATCCAGCCTCAGTAACCACATAATCCGCGCACGATAAAGCAAGCGCATCAGCGATAATCGACGAATTCCCGTGTGCGATATTAGCAAAGGGGCCACCATGAATGAAGGCTGGATTGCCCTCCAGAGTCTGAACTAGATTCGGCAACAATGCATTGCGCAGCAGTAGAGCCATAGCGCCAGCACAACCGAGGTCATCTGCAGTCACGAGACCGCCGGAAGTCGAAACCCCAATGGCAATCCGTCCTAACCTCGCGCGCAAGTCAGCATAATCATTCGACAAAACGAGAATCGCCATGACCTCGCTGGCCGCGGTAATATCGAACCTATCAGTCCGAACAATCCCGTTCGCCTTCCCACCAAGACCAATCGTAACCTCTCGAAGGCTCCGATCATTCATATCGATGACGCGCGGCCAAAGTATCCGCTTCAAATCAAGAGCCAAATCATTGCCTCTGTGAAGGTGGTTATCGAGCATGGCCGAGCAGAGGTTGTGGGCCATTGTAACAGCGTGAAGGTCGCCTGTGAAGTGGAGGTTGATCTCCTCCATCGGCAGCACCTGTGAGTAGCCACCACCAGCAGCACCTCCCTTGATTCCGAACACTGGACCCATCGACGGCTCACGAATCACACAAGTCGCATTGTGTCCGCGTCGATTCAAACCTTGATTCAATCCGATTGTCGTCACTGTCTTTCCTTCGCCGAATGGCGTAGGATTGACGCTGGTGACCAGAACAAGGAATCCTTGCTTTCCATCGTTGGCTTGCTTCAGTCGATCCCAAGAAATTTTAGCGATTGAAGGACCTTGCATAATCAAGTCACTGCGAGCAAGTCCGAGCTTGTCCGCCACTTCTTCGACTGGGCGAATCGTGGCTCGTCGGGCGATATCGAGGTCGCTGTCCATCACCTTTGGCGCCGTCGCAACCGACTTGAAACCTTCATTGCGGAGAATTCGGAGCGATGCATAGTGTCTGGTCCGGCTTACTGGGGAATCGCAGGATACCCCATCGCACATTCTCTGACCCCTCGCCTGTTCACAATTGTGGGCGAGAAACTGGGGATTGATGCTCAGTGTATTTTCGTCGAAGCTGACTCGATGAGTGAATTTGAGGCGAATATCGAGCAGCTCGACGGCGACCTCTGGCTGAGTTGTACCGCGCCGCTGAAACACTCTCCTCAAGCGCGGCTCGGAGTTGATGGGCCAGAGGGCGTGAATGCAATCAATCAACTCAAGCGTAAGGATGGGGTTTGGTCCGGAACAAGCACCGATGGTGTTGGTTTTGTGGCTGCATGTCGCCACATCGGCATCGAACCAAATGGAAGCACTTTGCGAATGCGCGGCGGTGGGTCTGCAGCGCGTGCAATTGCCGCCGCGTGGGCCGCTGAAGGCGGCCGAATCATCCCAAGTGAAGGCCGGCGAGCATTGCTCAGTGGTCCTTGGGATGAAGCAATAGTTGAGTCTGGGAATGCAACTTTGGCAATCGATCTCGATGCTGCTGCTGGAGGAGGAGATTCGATTCAACTGGAAGCAGAACAGCAGGTTTCAATTTCATATGGAGATGATTGGCGAATTGATGAATTTGCAGTAATCATGGTCGCAGCGCAGCATTTGGAGGCTTGGAAGCACCTCTATGCTCCTGAAAAAGCAGCGAATTTACCCATATTGTCACTCCTCCTCGAAAAGCTCTCTAGTTTCAATTAAATTTAGAATTAGCAATGGTGCAATAAGCAGCCACCAAGTAATCAATGAACCTGGTCCGATAGTTAGTTCACCATCGAATCCTATCAATGATTCATATCCCGACTCACCTTCTACAGGAGCGTTTTCAATGATATTTTCTCTATCCTCCTCATCTAGCAGGCCAAGATCAAATCCCATGGAATCGTAAGTGAATTTTATCCCATCCAAAGAGATTCCAAATCCACTATCTTGTTGAAAATGAGCAAATTGATTGACTTCAACCGTTTCTTGAGTATTAGTGTCAAATCCTCCTGTTGATGATTCACCACCACTTTCATTCCCACTAGAAATCCCAAAATCTGTGGCTATCGCTAAAGGAATAGCGATTAAAATAATCGAGATTCCAATTAACCAAGTAACAACAGTAGCGATTTTGATTGAGCGAATTGGGCGTATAAGTGACAGACAAATAACTGCGAACATTGCTATCATTGTCAATTTTAGAAAGCCTCTAGTCATATCAAGACAAGAAACTGAGCAGGCTTGGTTATCCGATGTTGACTCTTCTGAGTTATCACCTGTCGAGCCACTAGAATTGTTTTCAGAGTCTATTTCAGGTGATACATTCTCTCGATTAACCCAGTATAGTAACAGAGGAGTTGAATTTTCTATCGAAAGCTCAAATGATTCTTGATTACTATCGATAATGTATTCCGTAGTGATAGTTGGCTCTCTCTCTAGCCCCTCTGAGTAAACACCGACTTCCGATATCTCAAACCAAGTACTAGACCAAGCGGTAAGAAGGAAGAGCCCTGAAAGGGCAATTACAACTAACTTACGGGAGTTCATACATTCAAGCCGAATCAGTCATCCCTTCTAGGCATGAGTATTGCAGCCGCACCCAGCATTGAGATTACGGCAAGCACACTAGGAGCCGGTAAAGAGTCGTCTAAAGAGTCGTCCTGATTGTTCAATTCAGAGTCATCCCAGTCAGAAATTCCATCATTATCATCATCTTGGTCAAAGTAGTCAATTATGCCATCACCATCAGAATCTAGCA
>JAQXEV010000018.1 GCA_029250665.1 Candidatus Thalassarchaeaceae archaeon
CGTCTGCGTTGCCAATCAGGGCCTGAACGCTCGACTCGGGTCGGCAATCTATCCATGGCTCTCAACACCCGAGATTGCCGGCGAACCTTCAATCCAATGGAGACGACATCTATGATGTCGTGATTTGATACGTGAAAAAGCGCGACCGGGCGAGTCGAATTAGACGCCCAGCATCAAGCGCCCAACATCGCGTAGACCCGGAGCCATTCCAACGACCATGAGGGCCAATCCGATGAGCATACGTAGGTGCTGTTGACGGTACTCGAAATTAGCCATTGAGTAAAACCAGAAAACTATACCTCCAATTAGAAATTTCAATATCGCAAAAAGCCATACTCCCTCATCTAACATTTCATGCTCTATTCCCAATTTTTCATTTACCCAGAGGCCTCCATCGATTACTCTCTGTGAGAGAACATGCTTCTCTCCGTAACCGGGAAAACCATCGATGCCAATCCAAGTTGCAAGTCCATCTAGTACTTGTCCTGCTACTGGCAAGAAGGCAACTGGATAAGCCATCGTAGCCTTGAGTCGCAATGACTCAATCAAATCCTTCTCTTTCGACTCGGAAGCGAGGTATTCATCCTCGTTCATTCCGGGAGGCAGAATCCCTGCAACGATGTCAAATTCAGCCAATTCAGCTGCTGCCTCACGCCCTTGTTCAAGCATCCACATACAGAGAAGAACAGGCGCGCCTATGACTACAGCCACAGGCCAGAGATTCAATTGGCTCAGATCCTTAGTCGCCATGAAAGAAGCCAGCGCACCGAAGAGAACTACACCTCCACCGACTCCAGAGAAGTAGACGGTGCGCTGAACAGAGTCGAAAGCCTCGGCGCTCGATTCGAGTAACCAAGGAACAGCGAGCGCCAACCCAGAAAACAGCATCATCAGTGTTAGGTCGATGTCGAGTTCGGCAACCTTTCCACTGCCGTTAATCGATGCTCCATAAAGGATGAATTGAGCGAAGATAATCAAAGCCGAAACCGACCTAACATTGTCTTTCTTCTTCTCATCATCAGAATCCGACGACGAAATAGAATAGCCAGCCCAGCCCGCGATTACAACCCATCCGGCGGTCTGGAAATGGACGCCGGGACTGACGAACCAAGCCGAGAAGAACTCACCGAACATCTCGGCGTCCTCGACCACCTCTCCAAAAGCAGCCCATAGGACGAAGGGAAGTAGGGCGAGGAGAGTCTTGTCGGAGGGATCGATGCCCAAGTGTCGAAGCCAACCTGAGAGAGCGATGGCGAACATCGCGAGAACGGCTCCGTAAGTCATTGTGTTGACCATGTTGTAGCCAGAATCACCCGTCGATTCACCGCTAATCGGATCGAGATAGTAAGTGTAGACGAAATCAGTCAGTGGATTCGCAACAGAGAGTTCGTTGAGAGCGATTCCCGTAAAGAATAGACCCATCACAACGGTCAGAACTTGGATGGTGAGTCGCTCGTAATCGTACCACTCCTCAAGCGGGTTCATGGCCGGTCGAGCAAGGACCTCCGCTTAGGCGTGGTGGCACTCACTCTTCTTCGAATGAGATTGATTCATCATCCGCGAGCTCGAGCATTTCGGAGACTTCCTCAGCATTCTCGGGGTCGACTTGAGATCCTTTGTAGCGACGCTCGCGGCGGCGACGCGCGTCTGCCAATCCGGGGACCAACGCCTCGAATTGGTCAGTGGTTTCACTGCCCGTATCGTACGATTCAAGACTGCGGGACTTGACTCGCATTCGCTTACGATCCTTCTCGAGGCCATGCAGCACGGTGCCGTGCTCAGAACCGTTGAGAATATTCTCGATTGCGGGTGTTGCAAGTGCTAAACCATCCTCGTCACCGATGACGAGGACTGTCGAACCATAGATGGCCATCTCTGTATCGGATATCTCTTCGATGAGACTGCGAATGCGACCATTACGTCCGATGAGACGGCTGCGCATTCGGCGGGTTTGGTTCGGTTGGCGGCCAACCCACTCACGGATATCGTACATGCGCAGGAATACCTCGTCTTCGAGGAGCTTGACTGCGCGCTTGGGTGCGAGGCCGCGTCCTATCGCACGGATGACATCTGGCATCTTCATTCGGAGGATTGGATCTACCTCTGAATCGCCCCAATCAGCCATCACATCGCCTGTTATGGAATCGATCTCAAGGCTGCTTCCGCTAGCCTTTTCGATCATTTTGCGAGTTCGCCCCTCCTTTCCTATGAGTACCGCGATGCGGTCCATGGGGATGCGAGCGAGTAGTTCCACGAAGGCGGGCGACCCGCCTCCCCGTTTTAATCCCCGCCCGACAGAGACGGATAGGTTGGAACTGGCTCCTCGAGCACTCTGAGGAGTGCGTCGGCCAGTTGGATGTCGAATCCTTGGCGGTTAATCCATTGAACTAAGCGAGTGACGTCGCGCACCAAGAATTCGTTGGAAGATGGGTGCGCGCTGACGACGGCTTGCCCAACATCGATGACCCATGGCTCGCCGTCGTACCAGAGAATGTTGTATTCAGAGAAGTCCGAATGGGCGAGGTCACAGGTTTGCCAGCAAACTGCAAGAATCTCAAGTAGGTCATCGAAGACTCCCATAGGATCGTCGATAGTGATGTCCTTGAGACGAGGTGAAGGTTCGTCCTTATCGCCGATAAGATCCATCACCAAGACGTTGTTGAGGATTGCACGCGGTTCGGGAACTCGAATTCCATGCTTTCGCATGCGCTTCAGATTGCGGTATTCTTTGCGCACCCAAATCTTCACGATTTCGCGATGGCGGCGCTTCAGCCCACCGAATCGGGGGTCGCCATCGATGTATTTTGCGAGGCTCTTGAAGACGGCATTCGTAGTGTGAAAAATTTTCACCGCGGCAGGCCCTTGATTGGTAGTTGCATGGAAGACGTGAGCCTCCTTGCCGCGAGCAATCGGGTAATCGACGGTTTCGATTTCGCCCGCTTGCATCAATTTGTGAAGTGACATCAAGGTCGAGCGGTCAAAGACAGCGTCGAAGACTCGACGATCAACCCAGTCGTATTGACCTGAGCCGAGAACGCCTTGCAGCTTATCCTCAATTTCCTCGAACATTCGCTTGAATCGCGGCTCCATCATCCAATCGTGTTGCCGCGCCGATTTCATCAGCGAATCAGGATCGACATCTTCCCAATCAGGGTTCGTCATCGCTCTCACCCGAAGAACGAGTCGATGTCGTCGTCGTCGTCGTCAGCCCAGACTGCAGTTGGCTTGTCCTCGACTTCGTCTTCTCCATCTTCTGCCTCGTCAACAGACCCCGCTTCACTGGTTGGCTCAGCGACTGGGGTTGAATCGATTTTCGAGTCGTGATCGTCGTCCTGGTTGAATTGGTCCTCGGTCATGCCGAACAGATCGACAATCTCGGGAAGCACTCCTTTGCGTGAGAGATAGATCGACTGCGTCTTGGTGTAGCGCATTCGAACGTCCGCCTTGGCATCCTGGAAGTCCCATGGCTGGAGAATAATGAGATCACCTTCGCGCACCCATTGGCGGCGGCGCATCTTACCTGGGATTCGAGCTAATCGGCTCTCTCCGTCCTCACAAACAGCGCGGACGCGGCGACCGCCGAGAATCTGGTCTGCGATGGCGAACATCTCGTTGATTTTCCTGTTAGGGAGTTTTACGCGAATCTTATCGCCAGAGCCTGATTCAAGCTGCGCCAGCAACTCTGTGTCCACACGCTCCTCACGACGCGCCATTGGCCGTCGGTCGAGCGACCCCTATGTGAAACCATGCCTCGTAAATGGAGTCAGAACAAGCCAGCAGAGTCTACATCGTTGGCGACCCGGTAGTGGCTGATACTACGGGTCACGAGGCTTACATTGCGGCTACGGCCGTCTCGACGAGTTCGAGAAGGAACTCAGCGCCAGCGCCGATTCCGAAGAAGAGTGAAAGAACTGCGAGCACGATGATGGCCCTGCGCAAGTGACCGGCGCGGCGAAGCGGCTTCGATACATCAGGCTCCTCAAAGAACATCACAAGGCAAAGTCGCAGGTAGTAGAATAGTGAGAGAGCGCTGTTCAGAACGATTGCTATTGCTAGCCAGAAGACTGGGTCGACGGTCTCGGCCCAAGGCACGATTGCGTCTGCGGTAGTGCTGCCTGTGCCAGCGCTGATGTTGACGATTCCGTTGATCATCAGCAGTTTCGAGAGGAAGCCAGAGAGTGGTGGGACACCAGCAAGTGAGAGCATGAAGATGAACATCGAGCCAGCGATTAGAGGGTCTCGTCGAGCCAATCCATGGAGATCCTCCAAACGGTGGCTTCTACCCTCAGTTTCCAGCAAGCCAAGGACAAGGAAGGCTCCGAACTTGAAGAGCACGAGGATTGTCAAGTGGAATACGATTGCAATTAGGACCAACTTTGTGGTCGAGGCGTCGCCAAGTCCGCTGCCGACGGCAGCGAGAGCAGCGAGCATGTATCCCGCGTGTGCGACGCTCGAGTAGGCAAGCATGCGCTTCGGGTTCTCACTGGTTAGTGCCGCGAGGTTGCCCCAAGTCATCGTCACTATGGCGATGAGTGCAAGTACGCAGAACCACAATGCCTCACCCTCCTCGGGCATGGTGACCTCGATAAGGACGCGGAAGAGGGCGACGAATCCCATCGCCTTCGAAGCGGTCGCAAGCAGGCCGGCTACCGGCGATGATGCTCCCGCGTATGCGTCGGGAGCGGCCAGATGGAATGGGGCTGCGCTGACCTTGAAGCCGAAGGCGACGAGCATCAGACCGACTCCGATGACGGCGAATGGATCGAGGCCGTCCATCGCTGCCCAAGCGGCTGCGAGGGCATCGAAGTCGAGGTCACCAGACCACAAATAGACCAGAGACATACCGTAGATACCGGTGGCCGAAGACACAGAACCGACGATGAAATACTTCGCACCAGCCTCGCCACCAACCGCCTCTTCCTTGTGGAAGGCGACCAATATGTAGGCTGCGAGACTGGTCAGCTCGATGGCGACGAACATGAAGAAGAGATTCGACGCCATGGCCATCAGGCTCATGCCCAATCCAACCATCATCAGCAAGAGATGGAAATCGACTTGCCGACGATTGTCCATCAGTGCGGCGACGAGCGCCTCCGCGCGTGATTCAGTATCTCTCTCGCGCGGGGCGCGAGCGCTAGGACGTGCAGGCATTCGGTAAGTTGTCGCGACTGCAGCAAGCAGTAGCGAACCGAAGAACACGACTGACATCATGCGGCTGAACGAGCTAATCTCAATCACACCGCCAATTTCTCCGCTCGCTCCCTCGATTCCGAAGAAGGAGAATAAGAGGGCTACTGAGAATACAGTGATTGACATACGACCGGGAAGGCGTGGATCTGAGGTCATTTTGTACCGCTTTCCGCCAATCAAGATCGGAACGCGAATGCGTGTGAGTGGAATTCGGAAAGTTGCGTTTCCGATGTTGGGCACGAAGATGGCTAGAATGATACCGAGAACGAGTGCCATCTCAGGAAGTAAATTCTCCATCTCATCGATTGTCAGCATCAGGGTTTCACCCCCTTGCTATTCATCGCATCGACCAGAGTTTCGAGCATGAATTCGGTCGACCAATCTGACATCATATCCCAGAAGATGAATGGTAGAATTCCGAAGAGAACGGTGAATGCAGCGAGTATGAACATACCAGCATTCTCGTGCCAAGTGATGTCACGCGGCTCCTCTCCGTGCAGGCTTTCGGGAAGGATTCCAACGTGGGGATCGCCACCCTCGAAGATTGTTTTCTGCATACTTGTGAGATAGTAAACCGCGGTGATGATGAGGGTTAATGCAGGTAAGATGACTAGCCAGCCGAAGGTCATCCAGAAGGCTATCAAAACCGCGACCTCGGCCACGAAACCGGCGAGCAGTGGCAGTCCCAAACTCGCCATCCAACCGAGCATCATGTGGCCGGCAAGCCACGGTGAATGATGCGCGATTCCGCGCATCGAGCCGATTTCAAGCGTGTGGTAATGGTGCTTGAATGAACCCGCTACCGCGAAGAGGAGTGGGCTGATGATTCCATGTGCGAACATCATGAAGAGAGCTCCAGCGATACCAAGCGGCTGCATGGTTGCGATTCCAAGGAAGATCAATCCCATGTGCGAGACGGATGAGTAAGCAACCATGCGCTTGAGGTTGGTCTGCCCCATGCAAACAATCGCCCCATAGACGAGGCTAGCCATTCCGAGGAAGACGAGCAGCGGAATGAAGACCACCGTCGATTCGGGGAAGATGGTGACTGCTACTCGCAGGAATCCGTAGGCCCCCATCTTCAGCATCACTCCAGCCAGTAACATCGAGCCAGCCGTAGGAGCCTGAACGTGAGCGTCTGGCAGCCAAGTGTGGACTGGGACGCTCGGCATCTTGGTAGCGAATCCGATGAGCAAAAGGATCCAAACGAAGTGTCGCAGGCCTTCGCCAGCAATCAAACCGCCACCAGCGGCCTGCGCAGTCATCGATACAAGATCGAAGTGATGACCTGTCAGCGAGCCAGCGAGGCTCGCGTCTCCCGTGTTGAAGTACATCACGAGAATTCCGATGAGCATCAAGACGCTCGCCGTGAATGTGTAGATGAAGAACTTCATCGAGGCGTAACGGCGGTCAGCTCCACCCCAGACTAGGATGAGGAAGAACATCGGGATGAGTGTAAGTTCCCAGAAGACGTAGAAGACGAAGAGGTCGAGAACGACAAACACACCCAGCAGTGCACCCTCCATAATCAGAATCAGCGGGTGGAAGATGTGTCCTTTCTCAGCGTCCCACTCAACTAACATCGAGACCGGGATGAGCATCGCTGTCAGCCAAACCATCGGGAATGAGAGGGCGTCGACACCGACGACCCAACGGACCCCTATCTCATCGAGAAGGACGACGGCCTCGTTCTGCAGGACATAATCTCCCTGCATGATGTCGAGCCAGTCGATGTTTCCAATCTGGCCGAGGAAGAGGGCCGAGGTGATTACGAAGATTGCTAGGGCAAGTCCCATGGAGAGTGAACGAGCAATCTTTCGAGTGTAATCTGCCATGCTCGGTGGAGCTACGTGAGGCAGGATGAGAAGTGTGAGACCGAGGGCTATCGGAGCCAGAGTGATGAATGTTAGTGGGTCGGATGTGATCAAGCACTCACCCCCCAGATTAGAGCGAAGATGGTCAGTGCGCCGACGGCAGCCATTAGGATGTAGTCGCGCGCGCTGCCGGTCGTTATTCGGCGAATTTGGACTGAACCGAGCACCGAGTTGGATTCAATCTGCTTGATGACACCGTCGACGACATTCTTGTCAAACCAAGCGGCGAAGTCGGCGAACGGAACGATTGTTCGAGCGAGGACCCCTTCGTAGAAGTCATCGATGTATAGGCGGTTCTGCAAAGCCTCAGCCAGTTGTGAATCGGCAAGTTCGTCGACGTTCTGACTTCCGAACTTGCCCGAAAGGCTGGTCAGCCAATGGACGAGTGGGATAGCGCTCTCGCCCTCGCGAAGTGCGCCGCCATAAACTCGAGCGGCCATGATAGGCCCGAGAATGAATGAGAGTGCGATGGTTGCCCAACCAACGTAGCGAAGTTGCATATCCTCTGGGAGGAATGCGTGCTCTAACTCGTAGATCACCTGGTCAAGGAAAGTGGACTTGTGAATCGACAGGTGGTCTGCCTCACCCGCCAGCCAGTCAACCATTCCGTAGAGAGCAAGGCCTAAGCCACCCAGAGCCGTTATGATAGAGAGGAGAACGAGTGGGGTCTTGATCCAAGGAGTAGCCTCGTGGACGTGGTCAACGAGCTCGTTCTTCGGCTCGCCAGCGAAGGTCATGAACCACATTCGTGACATGTAGAAGCCGGTCATTCCGGCGGTTGCAAGAATCAGTAGAGCCGGACCAAGTAGAGCGTCGGCACCATGGAAGTAAGCGTACCAAGTCTTGCCGACAATGATTTCCTTCGACCAGAATCCGCCGATGAGCGGAATACCAATGATTGACATCGATCCGAACATCATCGCCGTCGCGGTGACTGGCAACTTGCTGGCCAAGCCACCCATATTGCGCATATCCTGAGGGTCGAAGTCGTGGTCTGTGTCATCGCCACCTTCAGAGATGTGATCGTGGGCGTGGTGGACTTCGTGAATCACTGAGCCGCTTGCCATGAAGAGCATGCCCTTTGCCATGGCGTGGTTGAACAGATGGAAGAGTGCCCCGCCGAAGACGAGTGCGCCAGCGTGGTGATTACCGGTATTGAAGAACCACAGAGCTGCTCCTAGTCCAGTGAAAATGTAGGCTAATTGACTCATCGTCGAATAAGCGAGAACCTTCTTGATATCGTTCTGAACGAAGGCGATTGCCGCGGCCATGAAGGCAGTGATTCCGCCAATCCAAGCGACGATGAGCCCGAGGTCTTCCATCCCGGCCACACCGTGATGGCTGACATCGACGAATGGTACCATGCGCGCGACCAGATAGAGACCAGCGTTGACCATGGTCGCGGCGTGGATGAGAGCGGATACTGGGGTCGGTCCCTCCATCGCATCGGGCAACCACACGTGTAGTGGGAATTGGGCCGACTTGCCGACTGCGCCGATGAAGAGCATCAGAAGCGCAGTCTGCAGCATTGCTGCGTCGACCATCGCGCCGCCAACCCCAGTCGATGGGTCATCAAAGACGACTGCGAAGTCGAGAGAACCGTAGATATCGTACAGCATCAGCAGTCCAATCATCAAGAAAACATCGCCTACACGCGTAGTCAGGAATGCCTTCTTTGCGGCGTAGGCAGCACTCTCCTTCCAGTAGTAGAAACCAATGAGGAGGTATGAGCAAAGTCCCATTATCTCCCAGAAGATGAACAGCCAGAGGAAGTTGTCAGCGAGAACCATTCCAAACATTCCCATCGAGAAGAGAACGAATTCAGCGAAGAATCGGTGGTTCGAATTGTCATTGATTGAATCGGTGGTCATGTAGCCAATTGCGAACCAGCAGATGAGGAAGCAGAGGAATGTGGCGACGAATAGAAGCATGATGCTGACTGCATCGAGATATATTCCAAAGCCAATCCCGCTGAATCCTGTGGTAGCGATAGACCATCCATCGCCGTTGTATGTCAGGACATCGAACGTCAGCCAGCTGAATGGATCTCCTGATTCGACGTGTCCGTGGTGGTCGAGGTAATCATAGATCAGCCACACGGAGGCCGAGAGAGATACGCTCAGCGCACCGAGGCCGAGAATTCCTCCTTCCTTCAATTGGTTGACCCAAGTCTCATCGCCGTTCCAAATCTGGCCAGCGATGGCAATTGTTGCGAAGAATACGAGAGGAGCTGCGATGATTAACCACCAATAATCAGTGGACGACGCTCCAGTAAGGTAGAGGTAAGGAACGATTGCCAAAAATGGCAGGATATAGAGGAGTCTGTCCCACTCCTGCTTTTGTTCTCCCATCATCATCACCTCAATTTCTCAGCAGGGTCGCCTCGTCGAGCGAGATTGTCTCCTGCGTGCTGTATAGCGAGAGTAAGATGGCCAGACCGATGGCAACTTCTGCGGCTGCAATCGCAATCGCCACCGCGGTGAATACCCACCCGTCGACGGAGCCGTGGTGGAGAGCGCCGGCGACGAAATTGAGGTTGGCTGCGTTCAGCATAACCTCGATGCACATCAACACGACAATCGCATTCTTGCGGCTGAACGCCCCAACCAATCCGATTCCGAAAAGAATAACGCCGAGTCCGGCAATCCAGCTGGCCTCAATCATCGCTATCACCTGACAATCGAACTGAGTCCTCTGAACCCATATCGTAGAGGAGGTTAACGAGGCGCTCGTCTCGAACAAGATAGGATGCGCCAATCATGGCCATCGACAAAAGGATTCCAAGCACGACGGTGACGATGGCCCAATCATCGAGGATTGAGACAGCGAAGTCAAGAGTTGTTGGAGCTCCTGCAGGTGCATTTTCCCACATTGGATGCTCCATGACTTCGCGCAGGAGAACTAGAACAAAGGCGAAGACACCGAGGCGGGCGAAGATGCTGACTGCCTTCATTGGACATCACCCTCCTGAATTTGGCGGCGGGTCAGCATGACACCGAATTGAACGACTAGCATGACCGAGCCGAGATAGACGAGAATCTGGATCGCCGCCAACATCTCAGCGTGGGCTAGAACCATCACGCCGGCTACGGCGAAGAAGGTCATCATCAACGAAAGCAGTGAGTGGGCGACACGGCGCGCGTAGACGCATCCGAGTGCACCGAAGATGGCGACTAGCGCCATGATGACGAATGCGATAGCCTCGAAATCAATGTTCATCGTTCACGCCTCCGCTTCCTTAGCAGCCTTAGCAGCCTTCTTTTCGCGCTTGGTTTTCTCTTTCTTTGCGCGCTTTGCGAGTTCCATGTCAACGCGCTCCTGATGGACCGCAGGAAGGACACGAGTTCGGTCTGCGTCGAACCAAAGATCATCACGTGAGTAACCAGACATTCCATCGTACTCGTTGGTCATGAAGAATGACTCGAACGGACATGCCTCTGCGCAAAGACCGCAGAACATGCAGCGACCGATATCGATGCGGCCACTGACGATATCTGTCTCGGCCGGCTTGAGCTCGCTCGTACCGATTTCTTCGATGCCAGAGCCATCCATCCAACGGACGGTTGCTGTGTCACCAGATATGTCGATTACCTCGGCGAAGTCGTATTGCTGCGGAACCGCCGAGTGCTCGTTTACGAGGTCAAATTCTTCGATCTCTTCGAAATCCTCACGAGGCTTGGCAGCGTATCCGCCGGTTTCGAACTCGGACCCATATCCGTGCCACTCATCTCCTTCTTCAGCCGTGTCAAGAACATTGACACGGACCTCCGAAGTCATGTGGAGACAATCGTTGGGGCAGGCTCGAACGCAGGCTTTGCAGGCGGTGCAGGTCTCCCAAACGATACCAATTCGACCGTTGTAATTACCAGGGACGAAGAGCCAGGGCTCCATGTCTTCAAGGCGCTCGTAAGGATACATCACCGTCACTGGGCGCTCAAGGAATGGAAGCAGATCAGTAGACTCGCGGTCTGCCGAATACGTGTGTCCTTCGGAGAGGTGATTGTCGCCAATTCGTGAGAGTGTGAAATCGTCCTTCAGATTGACTTGTTTCCCGTGATAACTGTTCTTCAGAATACCGAGGCGACCGAGGAATGGTACGGTTCGAAGCGCCGTCTTCATCGTAATCCACATTGGCCTGATAATCAGGTTGCGGAAGTTCGGGGTCGCGTGAGGGTGGCCGGTGTTGTATTCTTGTCGATCGTTCATTTGGTCACCTCCTGATTACTCCCTGTGCGTCCCAGGGCTAGCCTTTTCCAGAGTCTGAGTGTGGTACATTCTACGGTTGAGTTCGAGGGCTTCTTTGTCCTCGTCGATTGCAAGAACGACGAAAGCGACGATGAAGGCTCCAAAGAGGACGGGAGCTGCCCAAATTGGCCAGCCGCCGGCTGCTGTGCTATTCCAGACTTCTAGTCGCAGCCAGATGGCTACTGCGAGATTGACGATTGATGCTGGAAGGAGCCAGCGCCATCCGAATTCGAGGATTTGGTCCGTGCGGATTCTGTGGAGTGAAGCACGGACCCAGACGAAGAAGGCGAACATTAGGTAGGCCTTGGCAAGTAGAATTCCAATTCCAGGAGTTGCTGTTGCCAGTAAGTCGAAGATGCCGCCTACGAATGGTAGGCCGACGAGAGTATCCTCGAATGGGAGTTGCCAGCCTCCGAGGAAGAAAAGCGCGAAGAGAATGCAAGCCGCATACGCGCGCATCATCTCGACAGCGAACATGAGACCCCAGCGAATTCCACCGTACTCGGTCCACCATCCCTCGACTAGTTCGGCTTCAGCCTCAGGCATATCGAATGGGATTCGCTCAACCTCGGCGATCATCGTAATGAGGAAGAGGGCTGCTCCGAGTGGCATGATGAAGATGTTCCAAGTGTTGCTTGTCTCGATTTGGAAGTCGACTATTTCGAGGATATTGAATGAGCCTGAGATGACCGCTATCGCGAGGACGCTGACCAACAGCGGAATCTCGTAAGCGGTCAACTGCGCGGCTGAGCGCATTCCACCGATGAGTGTGTACTTGTTGTTGGAAGACCAACCAGCGAAGAAAACTCCGAGTGGGGCAACGCCGAAGACGGCCATCATGAAGATGAGTGAGAGTTCGGGGTTAGCGGCCCAGATGTGTGGGCCGAATGGAATGAAAGCGTAGACCATGACTGTGGTCGCGATGATGATGACTGGGGCTGTCTCGAAGACAACACGATCCGCCTTAGTTGGGACCATGTGTTCCTTGGTGGCGAACTTGAGGAAGTCTGCAAGGGCTTGGAAGAAGCCGGGGAAAAGGAACCAGATTCCGTGATAGCCACGGTTGTGAACGCGGTCGACTGCAATATGCTTCGACTCATTGCCGGCAACGGAGTTTAGTGTCTTAACGACCCACCCCACGATGGCTCCGATGCCGAATGGCAGTTGATTCCACCATTGTCCAGCAGTTGTGTGTCCTTCTCCAATCCATAGGCTACGGAGTGTCGTTGTGGCGCCGAGTCGGTCCATCAAGCGCGCAATGAATTTGCGCTCGATATATGGCACAACCATCAGCGTAATCATCATCGTGCCGAAGACGACAGAGCACATGATCGTCGTGAAGATGAATGTCTCAAGAGCGCCCTGAATGCTACCGAACTCATTCTGTATGTTCAGCGTCCCAAGTGGGCCCAAGCCAATATCGTTCGAGGGGAGAATGTCGTGGACCAAGTCCATTGACCAACCGACAATCGACTCGGTCCAGCCTCGGATATCTAACCAATCGCTGCTCGCCATGTTCTCACCTCACCTGTCAGTCTCCCCGATACATGGGTCGAATGAACCCATGATCGCCGGGATATCCGCGACCTTGTATCCAATCATGCACTTAGCCGCGTATGGAATTGTGATGAACATCGGAGAACGGATTGAGACACGGTACGGCATCTTTCCGCGGCCCTCGCCACCACCGGCGAGGTAGAACATAGATTCGCCGCGGCTATCCTCGAAGTGATGGCTTCCAGTAGCGCCTTCCGGCGCGCGGGACGGTGCCTTAGCGAGGATCTTCGGGTCTCCCGGCTCGTGGTAAGTTTCGGCTCCACCAGGAATCTTATCGATGGCTTGGAGGACCATCGAGGCGCTCATGCGCATTTCTTCGACACGGACACGGTAACGGTCGTAGCAATCCGCTCCCTTGATTGAAGAGCGCTCGACGGATGGCTGCCAGTCGAGTTCGCTGTAAACGGAGTAAGGGTGAGCCCAGCGAACGTCGTAATCGACGCCGGCGGCACGGATATTTGGTCCGCTGACACCGTGATTGATCATCTCCTCGGGCTTGGCATAGCCAACTCCTTGGCTGCGCACAAGGAAGACTGTGCTCTCGTCGAAAAGAGATTCGTATTCCTGAATTCTGTTGAGGAAGAGCTTGAGTTTGGCCCGAGCGCGCTGGGCGAATCCGTGAGGCAAGTCACGCTTGACTCCGCCGATACGTGGGAAATTGTAGTGCATGCGCGAGCCACCAAGTTCCTGAAGCAGATCCATCATCATCTCGCGCTCGCGCAGGCACCAGACCATGATTGACAGATTGCCGATGTCTGGCCCATAGGCGCCCAGCCACATCAGGTGGCTGGCGATACGCTGGATTTCGACCGCGATGAGTCGGATGTACTCTGCGCGCTCAGGAACCTCGACGCCGAGGAGGTCTTCGGCGGCGTAGATGTAGGAGTGTGACCAAGTATTTGCACTGGCGTAGCACAACCTATCGCAATAGGTCGTAATCTGTGTGAAGTCGCGAGCCTCGCAAATCTTCTCGACACCACGGTGGATGTATCCCAAATCCGGTTCAGTGTCAACGACGGTCTCGCCGTCGACCTTGATCTTGAGAGTCCAAAGACCGTGAGTCATAGGGTGCTGAGGACCCATTGAAATCCACATCTCTGCCATTCGAAACCCCTCCTCACTTCAGTTTGCCAGCGTCGGCTGGCTTCCTCAGGAATCCCTGAACGTCGTCGTACATCTCCTCGAAGCCGTGGTAGCGTAACTTGTGCTGCTTCTGCAACGGATGGTATCCGACTGGAGTCTCATGTGGATTGAGTACTCGGCGCATTCCCTCGTGGCCATTGAAATCAATGCCTACGAGATCCCAAGTCTCCTTTTCATTCCAATCCGCTCCAACCCAGATGTCCTGCACAGAGTCGACAGCGGGTTCACGAGTGTCTGGAAGAGCGATGCTAATCTGAATCTCGAGAGGAACATCTTGGTGATTCCAATAGTAAGTGCTGCCGACATTGTTTGCATCGGTAATGTTCGGTTGGATGACGCCTTGAATCGACGCTGGGTCCTTGACACAGGTGCGCAACAGGTGGTAGACAACCTCCCAGGTCTTGTCGGCCGCATCGGGCCAGTGAATTCCGGTAATCATCGAACAATAGTCAACGCCTTGCTCAGCAGCGAGATTCTCAGCCAGTGCTCGCCATGAATCAGGAGTACTGGTGGCGCTGACGATATGTCGGTCCTGTGTGCCGCTGGTGCGGGTATCGACAACGGCGTTGACACCATCAATGGACGACATTGCCTCGGCGAGAGACTCGGCAGCCTTCTGCTGAGCCGCCGCTGTGACCTTCTTTCCCATCTCGATTCCTCCTCACTCGTCTCCAACGATAAGCGGCGCCTCACTCATCGGCCTGACTTCGCTTGGCACAGCGCCGATGCGAATGATCTTCTCACGCAACTTACCGAAGCCGTCAATCAGCGCCTCGGGTCGAGGTGGGCATCCTGGGATGTAGACATCGACGGGAATGACCGTGTCGACGCCTTCGAGAATGTTGTAAGATTGGAAGTAAGGTCCTCCAGAGATAGCACACTCGCCCATAGCTATGCACCACTTTGGCTCAGGCATCTGCTCCCACAGGCGAACTATGGGGTCAGCGAACTTCTTCGAGATTGGACCATTGACCAGTAAAACGTCACACTGGCGCGGGCTGGAGCGGAAGAAAACGCCGAAGCGCTCAGCATCGAAGCGGCTCGCGCCGGCCGCAGCCATCTCAAGAGCGCAGCACTTGATTCCAAGGTGAAGAGGGAATAGCGACTTGCGCTGACCCCAGTTGAAGAGGCGTCCACCGAGGACGCCGATAATCTCCTTCATGCGACTTGCCTTCATGGCCTCGTCGGTGATGTCACCGACGGTATCGACTAGGATTCTGCTGTTGAAAACAGAGAAATTTTGGGCTTCATCACTCATTCAATCACCTCAGATGTAGATTCTTCCTCGCTTGCGGAAGACGTGCCATACTCCCAAACTCATCAGCACGATGAACACGGTGAGAGTCATCATCGCAGACCAGACATCAATGTCGCCACCGGCCTCTTCTATCGCAACGACCCCGCCGAACGCAAGGAACATGAATGCGATATCAAAGACGAGGAAGATGATTGCATACCAGTAGTACTGGAAGTGGAAGTTGATGTGAGCGTCCCCAACAGGTTCTGAGCCACACTCATACGTGCTCTCCCTCCTAACATACAGGCTCTGATCACTCTCGTAACCCGGCAAGAGTATGGAGCGCAATTTGTTACTGTCATTAGCGCTTGGTGTCGGCCTGAGGAAGCGGGACGCGACGAAGCTCATGACTGGGAATCCGATTCCAACGAGAGTCATGATTGCCAATGCGAGATAGGCTTCCGGGACCGTCGACATCGCTGACACCTGACGGTCCCGTAGGGACCGGCAGAGTTGCCCACCTGAAATTCGGTGATAAGCATAACCGTGCGCTCGTTGAGATTGGTCGAGCAAGGAGGAAGCAGGACCCGCGGGAGGACACTTATGAGTTCGAGTTGTGAGCCCGCGACTCAGTCGCTCGATTCGTGCTCAAGCGCCTCGATGATACGACGGTTCTCCGCACGCGAGCGGAAGAATAGAATGACGACAAGAAGAGCTCCGATACCTGTTAATCCGTAAACAAGAATTTGCTCGTTCTGCTCGCTCAGCCAGTTGAGTCCGGGAGAGACCTCAGCAGTCACTTCGAGATCGAGTGGCTCGCCTGCCACGGGCATACCCTTGGGTTGGACTGTGATTGTGAATCCATAGGTGTCATCTTGGATCATCCCCGCCGGAGGAGTAACTCTCACCGTGATGGTTCGAGAGTTACCTGGTGAGAGTTGGAAGTCGTCAGGGATGACATTGACCGTCCATCCACGGAGAGAATCACTTGTGAGAATCTGGACTGTCTCGACGATGTTTCCATGATTGGTTACGTGTAATATGAACTCAACACTGGTTTTCTCATCCGTAGTCAAAACCTCTTCACCTTCGAGGGTGAATTGCAAATTGTGGATTGTCCTGACTTCAAAGGCGATATCTACCGAAGTGCTCTCAGCGGCATTCTTCTCTGAGGATGCGCTAATCTTTATCACTCCAGTAGTTCCACTTCCTACACCTTCCAGTACCTCGAGTTGAATCGTAATGAGAACGCGATCACCAGATGCAACAGGGATGTTCTCACTGGCTAACACACCATCGACCAGAACCTTCCTCAAAACCGAGGAATCCATTCCCGACATCGAGATGACGGCTTTATCGCCGCCGGGGAAATTTCCTGTATTCTCAAGCCAGAAATTGATTTCTGTCACTCCTCCTGGCGGTAGAACAATGTCGAGCTGCCCCGCTATCGGCCCAGGCATTTCGGGCGAGATTGCCATGCCGTAATCGTAGTTTGAGACGATTACGCTAATCGTATGTTCGACATTCTCGCTGGTTCCAAATATCGCCACGCGTGAGAGAATTGAGACTGAATCCGCGTCTTCCTCACCCTCGACGGTAACGTCGAGGAAGACGCGCTTAGACTCACTAGGATCAAGAATCACCTGCGAAATTGAGTTTCCATTTGTGTCAGAATAGGATGCTGGCCACATCGGTGAATTACATCCTGTCTGGTCACTAGGATCACAGACTTGGAGTTTGAATGTATCACGAATGTTCCCGGTGTTCGTGATATCTATCGGGAACTGCACAACCTGACCTGAACGACCTGTCTGCTGAGTCGAAAGAATGTCAGCCGTGAGGTCGTGCCTTGCCGCGACGGATACCGTCAGAACCTTGCTAGCCAGAATAGTTGTCGAACCACTAACTGTCACCCCGAATTCAATCGTGTTATCGCCCGCGAGCGCATCTGCGGGAACATTGATTGTGGCTGTGAGAGAAGCCTTGTTGTTAGAATCATGACGACTGTTGACGGTGACCGAAGATTGAGAGAATGAAATTTGCCAACCTTCCGGGAGGTCAATCGTAGTCAGAGAAAACGTATCGAGTCCATTGCCTCGATTCTCCACCGTCAAAGTGACTGAATCTGAACTCCCCGGTTCGACATTGGAAAGTTTCGATGTACTGAGAGTCAACTTCGCATCGTGAACTTGACCGATTGTAACTGTGAGAATCTGTTCGCAGCCGACGCCTTGGTTCGAACGGCCTTGAATCTTGATTTCAACCTGAGAACCGGCTTCGGCTGAATCATCAGGAGTCACTGAGAATGTGAAGGTGTGACTATCGTCGGAATTACCGGGTTTGGCGAGTAATTTTGTCTTCGGGCTATCAAACTCAACCCAACCCGTGATATCGGTTCCTGGCGATTGGGCTTGCATCTGAACTGTCCACTCGGTATTTCCCGTATTCTCGACTTCAAAGCTATTCTCCGCTGTCTCAAATGGATCGAGACTGTGAGATGTGGTCGAAAGAGATCCGTCACACTCCTTGACTTCTGGAATGCTGAGACTGAGAGTTAGATTGTCTCCGGCTCGGTCGGCTTGATTGGGGTCGTTGGTGACTTCAGCCCTCAGTAGAAAACAGTGCTCACCAGCTTCGGTGGAACTACCGTCGGGAACTTCGACTGTCACGTCGACCGTCTCCTTGTCACCAGATTCGAGCTGTAATACCGCTGGATCGACGGTCGCTGTGAGATCGTCAGACTCGCAATCATCCTCACTGGTCATCTCGAGTTGGACATTCGCCTGTTGTTCGCCGGTATTCTCCACCTCGACCTCCCAAACGATATCATCGTCTCCATCATATTCGACACTCGGTTCGTCGGTCGAGAGTTTGACGGCATAGAGTCCACCGCCGTCTCCGGCGGTGGTGGTGACTGTGATATCGGCATTCTTCGGAGTGCCGGGCGCTCCATCGGCGACTTGTGCAGTCGCTTGGACGGTCGTCTCACACTCTCCGTTGGCTTGATCGTTTACGGTCACAGTAAGTGTGACGGTC
Organism: Candidatus Thalassarchaeaceae archaeon; assembly: GCA_029250665.1. Lineage (GTDB taxonomy): Archaea > Thermoplasmatota > Poseidoniia > Poseidoniales > Thalassarchaeaceae > MGIIb-O1. The sequence continues at coordinate 18,283 of JAQXEV010000018.1, forward strand.
TCCGATTCACCAGCACCTATAGTCCCGGAGACCTGTTCGATTGAGGAACTGAATCCATTGCAATCCGATGCGTCTTGCGAAGTGCTCAGAGATACCGCCATATCGTCGTCGCCATCGTTGTGAACGGTGATATCGTACTCAGCGGGATCATCTGCATCGGCTTCTTGGGCCATCGGACTCGCAGTCAAACGCGGATCAACCTCAGCCTGAACCATAGGGGAGAGCATCGTGACCAGTAGCAGAACCGTCAGCAAACGGGCCAAAGCAGCACGATTCATTGCTCAGCCGAGAATCTGACCCCTCTAAGGGCTTCGGGCTAAGCGACCCTGTAGGGTCGCGGTTCACGCGTCGACGAGTTCGCTCGAATCTGCGTTACAGTGCAGACAGCGACCAACGGAGAGGATATCGCATCCTCGAATCTGTCCGGCTTGATGATAGCGGGCTCCACAATTGCCACAAGCGTGTGCTTTGCCCTCGAATATATCACGACTGCAAACCCAACATTCGATGCCCGATCCGCTTTCTTCTTCACTAAGTTTCAGCGACTCGGAAATCTTGCTCACAGCCTCTTTCGAGATGAGGGAATCGAGTTTGCCTCCTCGCTGCTTGAAGACATAGAATCCGGCCCCGCCAATGATTGCGATAATGAGGATGAAGAAGATTGGAATAAGTGTCGAACCAAGGCTGCTACCACCACCCTTGCCGGGCATCACATCGACATCGAAGGAGAAAGTGGACCCCTGAATGTCCTCGCCATAGCGAAGTGACATCTCGATATTTCCATCGCTGCCGGTATTGGGGGTGAATTCAATGACGATTGAGCGCGATTCACCGGGACTCAGAATGACTAGAACCTCGTCGTTGATGAAGACATTCCAGCCTGATGGTGCGGTGACATCGAGTCGGTGATTCACCTGCGCATTGCCAACGTTCTGAATATCCACAGTCATCTGGATAGGATAGCCCTCGTGAGCCTGAGATTGAGTTCGCAAATTCCAGGTCACCGCGGAGACAGAGTCTACGCGGAGCGAGATCGAATTCTCGATCTCGATTCCTTCGCCCTCCATCCTGAGAGTGACATACGGTTCGCTACCGGCCTCGGCCGATAGTGGAATCGTCACGGTGCACCAAATGATGATGCTCGCGCCGGGAGCGAGAGAGGAAGGTGTGGTTGGGCAAGTCCCCAACCAATCTCCTTCGGGGACGATGATACTCGTGGTCGGCTTCCAAGTTGAGGTGCCTTCATTCTCGACCTCCCAAGCCAGATCGAAGCCAGTGCCGACAGGGTGGGCTCCGACTCCTAGTGGTGTGTCAGCAGATGTGCCATCGGCAAGGACGACTTGGTGGAAAGTCAGTGCGGGTATCGCGGCTGAGAGGACATCGATGGTTCTGTTCCAGTCAATAGCGAAGCCGTCATCAGTGGCGAAGCGGAGCTTGAAGTCGCCGCTGGTCGCCCTGCCATTGCCTTGCAGAGTCACCGACCAACTGGTCGTTGAACCGCTAGGCGCGAAGAGAGTGTCGAGACCTCCTACTACAGTCCAACCCGATGGAATGCCTCGTGGATAAGGGGTCATCGTTAGGTCTCGATTACCGTTGTTGAGGAAATCGATGTCGAGTACTAGAGTCGAGTCTGACGAGACCTCGTACTCGGTGCCATCACTGATTGGTGTGGTCGAAAGTTGGTCGATGGTGATTATCTCCAGTGGAATCGGTACCGACCAAGAATCGCTGCTGACGCGTGAATGAATTGTCAAGCCGGCGTCGAAGACCGAGCCGGCTGGAATCATCGCACCAGGTGGATTAACCGTGATATCAATCGCCCGTCGCTGACCGACGAATAGAGTTCCAGTCGAGCCGTGCGAGGAGCCTGCGAAGGCTCCGAGAACGTCGAGACCGAGGTGCCATCCCGCGGGTGAACTGAGTTCGACATCATAGGTCTGAGGACCATTGCCCTCATTGGTTACGAATATCTGAATTTGAGTCTGAGAAATCGGGCTGACTTGAACTTGGCCTGATGTGATTTCAACATCGGCGGCGGCAAGGATAGGCACCTCGAAGTAGATGTCGAGCATCGATTCAATCTCATTCTCGACATCGGTACCCGTGACCGTCATGACATAGGTTCCAGGCTGCGGAGGAGCGGGATGGATCAGAGTGAATCCGACCTCAACAGATTCCGCAGCCTGTAGGTTGAACGTATTCGATGTGAATGAGTAGAACCAATCGATTTCGAGGCCGTCGCTCTGTCTAACAGGAGAGGAGGCTTCGATGGTTGCGTTGGTCTCAAAGAGGGCGGTATTCGTCAGAGTAAGTAACCAATTGGTTGAGCTGTCGTCAGCCGTCCCGAGAGTCATGAATGGTTCATCCGAAGTCACTCGGACACCGGGTGCACTGACGATGAGTGTGTGAGTTAGTAGGTTATTACCTTCGTTGGATTCGTCGATAATTTCGTTTGGATCAATGTGGAATGATAGATCGATAAGTCCCTCGCTCGTCGGAGTCCAATTCCAAATCATTTCGACCGACTCACCAGGAGTCATCGAGACGGTTTTGGTCGAGATGTGAGACCCATCCGCACGCGCCATCACTTCGAGATCTGAGACTGATCCTGCTCCGAGATTCTCGACGGTGATTCCAATCTGAACCGATTCGCCAATCTGAGGAATGGTTGGAGTAATCCAGACATCGGGAGCAAAAGTTGGGTCTGGTGAGAGATCGTTTACGTTCACTCCGCGCACTGCGAGAGCGAATGGCTGCCAGGTGTTGCTGCCGCCGTGATAATCGTCCTTGACGCGGACAGTCCAGGTCCCTACGGCGGCATTATCGACTAGAACAACCTCGACATTATTCTTCGAATCAAATGAACCACCAGCGATTGAGCGACCGGAATTGAAGACATTTCCCTTGTAGGTGGTTCCGCCGCTCGGATGAATCACTTCGAGGTTCAAATCATTACGTAACTGAGTGCTTGAAGAGGATGAACCAGGATAGTCAGACCAAGCGAGGACCACCTTCAGCGGCTCACCAGCGCGAGTGATATCGAATGTGTATTCTTGAGTCTGGCCGCTTCGAATTCTACTACGATCATCGACGAAGATACCTTCGTCGCTATCGGGGATGAGCGAATTAATCAGATTGACTCGACCCCAGCCCTCGTCATTATTCGGAATGTTACGATTCCCCATGTCCTCGGCTCCAAGAATCAGGAGTGCCTTGACCAAAGCACCTTGCGGAGCCGGTCGGTTTGCCACTTCCATCAGATACTCGCGTACGAGGGCGGCGGCTCCGGCAGCGGCTGGAGTCGCCATGGAAGTGCCGCTGTACTCAATGTACCAGTTGTTTGACCATCCTGAATCAGCATCCTGAGCCTCCTGAGCGAGGCAGGATCGAACGCCATCTCCAGGCCCTACAAGATCGGGTTTGAGGCGGCCATCGTCAGTTGGACCGCGGCTGCTCCAGTAGTACATCTCGTCTGGAGAGCCGCTGTAGCGATTCTTGTGGCCACCAACTGTGATGACATTCTTCGCGGTACCCGGTGGTGAGACACCATCATCGCGCTCGTTACCTGCCGCGAAGAGGACAGTCATACCCTCGTGGTTCCAGTATTGATCCCAAGTTGAGGTGCGGTCGTCAGCATCCTCTGACTGGGTCGAATATGATCCGTGTCCGCTGCCCGCTCCCCAGCTATTCGTGTGCAGGCGAGCGCCAGCATTGTAAGCAGAATTCAACATGCTGTTGATGCCGTAACTGTAGAGAGCACCTGTATCATCATCCTCCATCGCTTGGAAGTAGAGGCTGGCACCGGGTGCGACGCCATTGTAGGTCCCGCTACTGCGCATGCCGGAACCTAGCACTGTGCAAGCGACGTGGGTTCCGTGGCCATCTGAAGGATCTGCGGTAGAGGAATCTCCAGGAGTGACAGAAGTTCGACCAACTATTCTGTTGGTGAAATCTCCATGATCATGGTCAATGCCTGAATCGCCGACGGCAACAGTTTGGCCGGAGCCATCGAGATCTGTGACAAAGAAAGAGTCGACAGTCTCGATTCCCATGTGGGTTCGAGCATTGTCATTCTTGGTTTCCAGCACCGGTAGTGGTGCGACCCAAGCGACTGAAGGGTGCTGTAGGACGCTGCCGATATTGGATAGATCAACAACACCCCATACACGCCCATCTTCTGGACTCCATGAATCGGTCAACCAAAGTTCTGCAACTGCGTCCAACGAATCTTCCAAACCGAGGCCGGGCTCGGCGTGGCGTTGCAATTCGTCATCCTTCCAGCCGAGCACCTCGACCATCATCGGGCCTTCTTCGACCAGCCGCAGAAGCGGATGGGCGAGTAGGCCGGATGAAACAGTGTGAACTGCGACAACAATCGATTCCTCAGCGAGCAATGAAATCTGCTTTTCATCGCCCTGCACGAGGAATCCCGATGGTGGAATTGTCGAGCGAATCTCAACATCCGCCGCTTCCTCGACAGCAATACGAGCATCCCAGATACCAACATCGCCATCGACGATAACCATCGCCAAATCGCCCCGAGGCTCCGCCAGAGCTCGTGGCAAGTGAACCGATGGAATGAGACCGAGTTCGGTGTAAACGCCGATTGTAGACTCGGCCGTATTCTCACGAGTCCTCTCAAAACCCTCGAGGACTTGTGGTTCGCCGAGACTTTGGATTGAATCAGGGTCAGGTGCAATCCCTACGCGAGTCACAACCGGGTCCAGTATTTCCGCTGAATCCCCAGTTGTCTCAACATCAAACCCACCAGCCGGAGCGAGAGAGAGGAGGAAAATCCCGAGGATCGCGACCGCCATGCGTTTGGTCATGAGTCGCCGCCCCATTGAGTCGCCTTTCAGTATTCGGGTTGGATGGATGACGCTTGAATCACGACCGTAGGTCGTGTCAGAAGAAGTGAATCGGCGCATTGTAAGTGAACATCTCCATCTGCCAACCACCGACATTGTAGGTCCAGCGTTCGTGGTAATCGTCGCCTCCATAGGTGTAATCGAGAATGACCTCAATTGTGTAATTCTCCCAGACTGAAGCGCCGGCGATGAGCAATTCCAAGTCGTCTCCAGCAATCGAAGTATGGGCGGCGATTTCATCAGCTTGGAAGTTGGATCTGCCGATTTCGAGACTTGCATCATCGAGGAATCGAATGTCGAGATTAACGTCGGTTATCGAGCGAGATCCTTTGTTGTCTAATTCAACCAAAACAACGTGGCCAGAGCCCCCTTGAATGTACACCACATCTACACTCGTCCGGTCGTACGGAACTAACCAAGTTCCAATGATAAACATCCCACTGACAATCAACAGAACGGCGACCGATGCGAATATCACTCGACTCGGTCGAACTTGCTCGACCCGCTCACCGACTATTTGCAGAATTTCGTGAGCGCGTTCAGTCGCCTCGTCTGTATTCTCTCGAGTTGCTTCCTCAGCATTACGCATCTTCTCTAGTAAGCCCATGTCAGTCACCTCCGAGGAATGTTGCGCAGAGTGTTAGCACTCCGGATGAGAGAGGCTCGGGAACGATGAGGTGATGAGTCGAGCCCTCGAATCCAGGGATTAGATTCAGCAACGAGAGGTCGGATGCGAGACCGTTTATCCCGAGGCTGGTTCCGGTCGGTACACCTCCAGTGGTCTGCGCGTCGAGTAGAACGCCGCGCAGATCGAAGGTCATGCCAAGGGCTTCGACCTCGGCCGAAGCGCGCGCGGAAGCAACGATTCTTCCACCTTGTACATCTTCGATCTCAATGATACTGTATGGGCCAACGATCTCAATGACATGAATCGTCGCGCTGCGCAAATTCTCACCAAGCGCCTCCATTTCTTCGAGGACAACTGGAGGCGTTGTCGGCATATTGGAGGCGCGCAAATACAGTCGGTCGACTCCATCGCCTCCGCTACGAATCGCGAGACCATAATCCTCAGTCGGTTTGATGACCATTCGATCACTCATGCCCTCGGCGAGGAGGATGATTTCGCCTCGGCTATTGATAGCGCGGCCGTTAGCCTCGATGTAGAGCGACATCCCATCAGCCGAGGCGGAGAAGTCGAGTACAGGAGTCCCTTGGAATGCGAGACTTTGGGTGATGTCGAAATCGAGGTCTGGTTCAGTCGTGAGATTGATCGCATCAGGGACATCTGTCAGGAAGATCGTAGCCGGCCACCAAGATCCATCCATCCATTGCATCTGTTGCATCATAATCGAGTCAACGGCAGGACCGGCCCGACGATATGCATCTGGTACGGTCATATCCAACGATATAGCCGTCCCCAAACTGGCGCGTAGATCGATGGATTCGGGAATGTCATTAATCAGTATCTCTGTCCGTGCGCCGGCTTCTCGATTGATTAGAAGAGCGTGAATCCAATCGAGCCTATTCGACATCACGAAGTGAGTTGTTGTTGTTACTTCGGTAATCCCACCACTTGTCTCTCGAATCGAGAATTCCGAATCGAGTCCGAGAGCGGTTGATTCGCCAACGGTAAGGCCTTGCAGTGTCATCATCAGGTCCTGACCGTTGATACCGCGCGAGTTCAGCATGAATTCACTGCGCGCGGGCAACCATCCATCCAAACCAATGGCCATTGCCCAGTCTTCACCGTTTGAAGTCGGGGTACGACTGACGGAGATATCGATAATCGGAGGTAAATCCGGAATCCATCCACGGATGTGGAAGCCATCCGAGATTCCGGATGGAGCAGAGTTCAGAGCGATTCCGTGGACCCAAGGTGGGGCTTCCGCAGTACCATTTCCATGGCTGGCTTCGAAAATCAAGTCGAAGTTGCTGTCGGCATCGAGCTGAAGTCCGTAAGAGAATGAACCATTGCCACCATCCGAGCCGGTCGAAATTTCGCTTGTAACACCAGAGAGTACTGTGTTCACAGAGCGGCCGAGATCAGCAAAGCCGCCAAGGAAGAAAGCCACGCCAGCGATACCTTGAGTCGTGTTCAATTCAGGAATTACTAGGCTGTTACCTGCGTCGGCTCCAGTTGGAATGTCAACCGAGAGAGTTGATGGAAGTGGATCTATGAGAACCAGCGCCGACAATCCTCCTTCATTCTGAGTCGGCGCATGATCGACATTGATGCTCATAGTACGATCGCCGGCAGCTGTCATGAAAGCAGTGCCACGACCGAGGGCTCCACTGGCACCCGGTTCAGCAGGTGCTCGCCAACCGACCTCCTGCAAGCCCGAAATACGAGTCGAGATAGTCGAGGTGCCATCGGCCGGCTCGTGATGGAAGAGGAAATGATCGCCACCCATCGTCACAGGATTTGCAGCATCTGTAAGTTGGGCATGAATGGTCGAAATCGGTGTTGAAGCGCTCCAAGTCGTCACATCGCCAAATTCAATCTCAAACTCGGCGGGCAAATCGAGGACGTGAGTCGCCTGCCGTTGGTCACCATCGATACCAGTGTAACTGATACTATCGATGGGTGAACTAGCTTGGTATGTTGCGAGTTGAGGTGTGAGTTCAGCAGAGAGGTTGTTAGGAATATCGGAAATTCGGACGCCTTGATGGGCTGCGCCGGTAAGGTCGTTTGGTTGATGATCAATGTAAAGGAATGAGAACTCTTTTTCGGACGTAGTCAGAAGTGAAAATTGTTGAATTTCCGTCTCGAG